>CAYWON010000119.1:5039-20978 GCA_964459885.1 uncultured Archangium sp. | reverse complement strand
CGCCGTGTCGTTTTTCTCATCACTTTCGCGCTCGTCGCCTGGCGGCTGGTGACGCTCGGCAATGCGCGCGGCTGGGAGCTGGTGCTGCGCTCGACGCTGCTGGTGACCGGCGTCGCCGTCGCGTCGTGGCTCGTGCACGTGGTGCTGCACGAGCTGGCGCACCTCGTGGTCTCGTGCACGCAGCGCTTCGAGCTGCGCGGCCTCAAGCTGGGGCCCCTGACGTTCGACTTCACCGGGCCGCGCGTGAAGGCCTCGCTGCGCTGGGAGTTCGGCGGTGGCGTGAACTCGCTCCCGGTCGGCATGCACCAACTCGGGCCACGGCTGCGGCGCGTGGCGTTCGCGGGGCCCGCGATGACGGCCGCGGTGACGCTGGGGAGCTACGTCGCGTGGCGCGCGTCGGGCGAGTCCATCGCGTCGCCGCTCGGCATCTGGCTCGTCACCGGCGGCTTCGCGCTGCTGACCGCCCTGACGCCCAGCGTGCTGCTGCCGGCACCGCCGCCCAGCGGCACCGACCTCGAGCAGATGCTGCAGCCACGGCACGTGCTGGCGCACTGGACCAACGCGGCGGCGCTGCAGGCCATCGCGAAGGGCGCGCGGCTGCGCGACGTCCTCGACTGGCGCGCCACGCAAGACCTGCTTCCAGCTGACGGAGAAGTCGAAGGCTTCGAGCTGGGCTGGGCCATCACCTGTATGGACGCCGGCGAGACGCAGCGCGGTCAGGCGCGGCTGCGGGACATGGTGAGTCGGCTGAGCGACGAAGACCCCGAGTGGCTGCGCACCGACACCTTCAATCAGCTCGGCTGCTACGCGGCGCTCGAGGGCGACGTGGTGTTCGCGCAGGCGTGCCTGGAAGAAGTGAAGCTGACGCAGTCGACCGCCTGGTACGGCGAGCTGCTCACCGCCTGCATCGAGAAGTCGCGCGGTGGCGACTGGGAAGCGGCGCTGGCGCGCTGGCGACGCGGCGCTGACGCGAGCCCGGGCAAGGTCTTCGCGTTGGCCGGCAACGAGTGGGTGCTGAGCCGGCTGACCGGTTGAGGCCTCACACGCGGAAGCGCCGCACTTCACCGCGAAGCACGTCGGCCTGGTTGCGCAGCGTCTCGATGGCCTCTTCGAGCTGCTTGACCGAGCGGTTCTGCGAGTCGGCGACGGAGCGGATGGTCTCGATGGCCTTGAGCACCTGCTCGGTGCCGCGCGTCTGCTCTTTCTGCGCGCGGTTCAGGTGCGTCACCATCTCGTTGATGTTCTCGATGCTGCGGCTGATCTGCTTGCCGCCGTGGCTCTGCTCGTCGACAGAGCGCTTCACGTGCTGCGTCAGCAGCTTCATCTGCTCGGCCACCTTCATCACCTGCTCCGAGCCGCGCGCCTGCTCGTTGGTGGCCTTGTTGATCTGCTCGATGGTCTCGCGCACGCGCTCCACGGCGGCGGTGACCTCCTTGCTGCCGCGGGCCTGCTCGACCGTCGCGCGCGCGATGGCCTTCACCATCTGCGTCGAGTTCTTCGCGGAGTCCTGGATCTTCTTGAGCGCGTTCTCGGCTTCGCGGCCGAGCACCACGCCCTCTTCGACGCTCCGCACGCCGGTGTTCATGGCGTTGGCCGCGTTGCGCGACTCGGCCTGCACGGCGCGAATCAGGTCGGCGATCTCCTTGGTCGACGCCGCCGTGCGCTCCGAGAGGTCCTTGATCTCATCGGCCACGACCGCGAAGCCCTTGCCGTGCTCGCCGGCCTGCGCGGCGATGATGGCGGCGTTGAGCGCCAGCAGGTTGGTCTGCTCGGCCACGTCGTCAATCACGTCGACGATGTTGCCGATCTCCCCGATGCGGCGGCCGAGCTGCTCGATGACGCCCGAGGCGGTCTTGCTCGAGTCCTTGATGCGGTCGATGCCGACGATGGTCTTCTGGATCGACTCCATGCCGGTCTCGGCGTCCTTCGAGACCTGCTCGGACAAGCGCGCGGTCTCGTAGGCGTTGGTCTCGACCTGGCCGATGGCGATGTCCATCTCGCGAATGGAAGACGACGTGGTCTCGGTGTTCTTGAGGAGGTCCTCGACGTTCCGCGCGACCTCCTTGATGGAATACGTCGTCTGCTCGATGGCGCTGGTCGTCTCTTCCACCGACGCCGCCATCTTCTGCACGTTCGCGGCGACCTCGTCGTTGGTGGTCGACATCTCCATGATGCTGGAGCTCGACTCTTCGGCCGACTGGTAGAGCACCTCGACGTTCTCGGCGATGCCCTTGAGCGAGCTGAGCATCTCGACCATCGCGCTCGAGGTCTCTTCGACGCGCGTGAGCACCGTCGACGAGCCCGAGGTGGTCGTCGACGCGGTGCGGGAGATCTGATCGATGACCTGCGCCACGCTCTCGGCCACGCCGCGCACGCGCACCAGCGTGTCGCGCAAGCCCTGACCGATGCTGTTGAGCGAGTCTGCGAGTTCATCGAGTTCTCGCGTCGGCGCGCCTTCTACGCGGCCCGAGAGATCGGCCTCGGCGAGGCGCATGGCCATCTGGCGCATCGTCGCCAGCGGGCTGATGAGCAGGAAGCGCGAGAGCACCGTCACCAGCACCATGATGATGACGACGCTCATGATGAGCGCGATGAGCAGCGTGCGACGCAACGACGTGCGCGCCTCGTCGATGCGCGCGCGATCGAGCGACACGAGGATGAAGCCGGTGAGGCCGCCCTGCGCGGTGACCGGGTTGGCGACCAGCAGCTCGCCCGACTCGAGGTGCAGCTGCACCTTGTGGGCTTCTTGGTTGAAGAGCTTCAGCACCGCGTCGGTCTGCGCGCTGTCGGGCTCGCCGCTGTAGGCGATGAGGTCGTCGGGCTTGCAGTCGGCGGCGCAGACCAGCACCCACACGTTGCGGATGTCGCGCTCACCGCGGACGATGTTGTTCACCTCGGAGACCGCGGCGGTGTCGATGCCGTCGCGCGGCGCGATGTGCACCTTGCGCTCGATCTCCTTGGCGATGGCCTTGCCGCGTTCCCACAGCGTGTCGGTGAGGTAGGTGTCGGCCTGCATCGGTACGACGATGAAGAGCGCCAGCACCAGGAAGGTCATCGCCGCCAACATCACGAAGATGATGGCGCCGGTGAGCCCGGGTCTCTGAGAACGCGCAGCCACGAGGCCGCCGACTGTGGCAGCGCGCGGGAGCGCCTTCAAGAAACGTGAGGCATCATGCGCGCCATGTACGGCAAGTCCTACTCCGAGCACCGCACGCAGACGCCCACGCCTGCCATCAGCCTCACCGTGAAACCCGACCGCGCGCGCTTCGGGCTGCATGTCTCTGTCGAGGCCGAATCGGCCGGGCAGGCCGTCCCGCTCTTGCGCCGCGCCGCACAGCGCCTCGAAGAGCTCTTGCCGCCGCTGCAGGCCCGGCTCGAGGTGCACGACGTCGACCTGCCGCGCGACGGAGGCAAGAGCGGCGGGCCGTCGACGCTGCACGCGACCCTCGAGTTGCCGCTCGCCACCGACGCGTCTGTTTGGGATCGCGCACAGCGCGTCGCGCAGGTGGACGATCTCCTCCACGCGCTGGCGCAGGAAGGTCGGCGACAGAAGCCCGCGCTGGAAGTGCGGCGAGATCTCCCGGCCTTCGTCGTGGCGGCACCCGAAGCACACCGCGATGCGCTCGTGCAGCGGCTCCACGAACGCGCGCGCAGCCTCGCTGGTGATGACGCGCAGCTGCTGGGCCTGCAGTTCGACCGCGCGGTGACGCAGCAGTCGCTCGGGCAGGAAGAGGTCGTCGTGTCGCTGCCTGTCGAGGGCACGCTCAACTCCAGGCCGCGATGACCACGCGCATCGTCAGCGACCCGGCGTACCTGCAACACATCGCCGGCCCCATGCACCCCGAATCGCCCGGGCGACTCCGCGCGATTCAGGGGCTCCTGTCATCAACGCCGGTGAACGGCGTGGAGCACGGCGTCGCGCGCCCCGCCACGCGCACCGAGCTGACGCGCGTGCACGACGACGCGCACGTCGCGCAGGTGCTCGCCTTGTCTGGTCAGCACGCGCAACTCGATTCGGACACCGCGATGAGCCCCGGGAGCGCGGACGCTGCGTTGCTGGCTGCTGGGGCGGCGGCTGAGTTGACGTTGCAGGTCGTCAGCGGCGAGCTGACGAACGGGTTCGCGCTGGTGCGACCGCCTGGCCATCACGCCGAGCGCGATCGCGCGATGGGCTTCTGTCTGTTCAACAACGTCGCGGTGGCGGCTGAGGCGGCGCTCGCAGCCGGTGCCCAGCGCGTGCTGGTGCTCGACTGGGACGTGCACCACGGCAACGGCACGCAGCACACGTTCGCGGCGCGGCGCGACGTCTTGTTCTGCTCGTCGCACCAGTACCCGTTCTACCCGGGCACGGGTGCAGCGAACGAAATCGGCCACGGCGCTGGCGAGGGCTACACGGTGAACGTGCCGTTGCCGGGCGGCATGAACGACGCTGACTACGGCGCGGTGTTCCATGACGTGTTTCTCCCTCGCGCGTTGGCGTACCGACCTGACGTGGTGCTGGTCTCTGCGGGCTTCGACGCGCACCGCGCCGACCCGCTCGGCGGCATGGACGTCACCGAGCGCGGCTTCGCGGCGATGGCCAGCGCGATGAAGTCGCTCGCCGAAGAGGTGTGCGGCGGGAAGCTCGTGCTGCTGCTCGAGGGTGGCTACGACCTCGACGGGCTGTCGCAGTCGGTGCACGCGTGCGTCGAGGTGTTGGCGGGGCGACGCGAGTCGTTCCCCGACGGTGCTTCGGCGCGCGTGCGAGAGGCCATCGCCGAGACGCTGCGCTGTGCCCGCTGACGACCGGGCCTGAAAGGGAATGGGGTCCAGGGCTTGCGAGGTGCCCCAACGAGCGGGCCCACAGCCTCGCGCGACGTGACGCAGCTCGTTCTGAAGTCACTTTTGGCTCACCCAGAACCAAAAGTGACTTCAGAACCCATTCCCGAGGCTGAGCGAGGCGCGTCACGCAGCGCCACGGGTCGAGGGGCCGTTCGCGACGCGCTCACCTGTCAGAGACCCGCCGCCCTCCCCCTCAAGGCAGACGAACACCACCGCGCCCGTTATGACGCCTCCATGGCCCAGACCGGCTACGTGCACGGCAGCACCGACGCCCGCGAAGTCGCGCGGCTCGAGAAGCAGGCCGACTTCACCGCGGCCTTCACCTTCGACACGCTCGACGTCCGCGACGGCTTCCGCGTGCTCGACCTCGCCACCGGCGTCGGCGCGATGGGCTCGCGGTTGCAGCGACGCTGGCCGAACGCGCACGTCGTCGGGGTCGATCTCTCACAAACCCAGCTCGGCGCCGCGCGCGCGAACCACCCGAGCCTCGCGGTGCTCCGCGCCGACGCCACGCGCCTGCCCTTCGACGACGACACGTTCGACCGCGTGCACTGCAGCTGGTTGCTCGAGCACGTGCCGAACCCCGTCGCGGTGCTGCGCGACGTGCGGCGCGTGCTGAAGCCCGGCGGCTTCTGCCAGTTCGTCGAGGTCGACAACGCGACGCTCGGCACCACGCCGCCGTGCGAGGCCGTGTTCGAATTGATGCGTCAGCTCAACGCCGCCCAGTTCGCGGCCGGCGGCGACCCGTACATCGGTGAGCGGCTCCATCGCATCTTCGGTGGCGCTGGGTTCCGCCGCTTCGAGCTGACCCACCACCGACTCCACGGCACCGCCGCGAACGCGACGTTGTTCCAGGCGTGCGTCGACGAGTTCGCCGAGATCTTCGAAGGCCTCGACGAGTCACTCGGCGCTGCGTCTGCACAGCTCATCACCGACGCCATCGCCGAGCTGCGCGCGCTCCCGACGACGCCGGGCGCACAGTTCCGCTACTCGCCCGTCATCGCGCGCGCCTGGAAGTAACGCCCCTGCTAGAGAGCGAGGTCATGCGAATCGCCGGCGCCGCACTGGCCCTGCTGCTCGCGAGCGCCTGCGGGCCCTCGGAGCTTCGGGTCACGATGAACTCCGACAACAACTCCGGGCAAGTGGGCTTCGCCGTCATCGAGAGACTCGGTGACCGCGGCCTTCGCGTGACGGTCGAGACGACGGTGCCGTCGACGGGGACCGCAAAACAGTCAGCGCACATCCACAAGGACAACTGCGGCGAGATCGGCGACGTCGTGGTCGGCCTCAACGCCCTCGAGTCGCTCGGCGACATGCGCTTCGGCAGCACGACCGAGACCGAGGTGTTGACCTTCGACGACCTGAAGCAAGGCAACTACTGCATCAACGCGCACGACGCGACGGACCCCACGGTCTACGTGTCGTGCGGAGAGATCCCGAAACCATGAGTCAGACTCCCTGGAAGACGGCCCTGTTGACCGGCGCATCGAGCGGCCTCGGTCGCGGCCTCGCGGTGTGGCTGACGAAGCGCGGCGTGAAGGTCTACGCCGCTGCGCGCCGCCTCGACGCGCTGGAGCAGCTCAAGCAGGAAGCCGGCGACCTCGTCGTGCCGGTGAAGATGGACGTGTCCGACGGCGACGCGACCTTCGAGGCCGTGCAGCAGCTCGACGTGGACTCTGGCGGCTTCGACCTCGTCATCGCCAACGCGGGCGTCGGTGAAGACACGCGGCCCAAGAAGCTGCAGTGGAGCTCCGTGCGCTCGATGATCGACGTCAACGTCACCGGCGCCACGGCAACGCTCTTCGCTGCGCTGCCGGCGATGGTCGAGCGCAAGCGCGGCCACCTCGTGGGTATCAGCTCGCTCGCGGGCCTGGTGCCGCTGCCGCTGAGCTCGACGTACTGCGCGACCAAGGCGTACCTCGGCATGTTCCTCGAGAGCCTGCGCCTCGACGTCGACAAGTACGGCATCGACGTCACCAGCATCCACCCCGGCTTCGTGAAGAGCGAGATGACGGCCAAGAACAAGGTCGAGGCGATGCCCTTCCTGCTCGAGACCGACGACGCCGTCGAGCGCATGGGCCGCGCGATGCTGCGCCGCGAGAAGGTCTACGCGTTCCCCTGGCAGCTCAGCTCGGTGGTCGGCGCCGCGGCGGCGATGCCGCGACCGATGAAGAACGCCATCCTCAAGCGGCTGCGCTGAAGCACCAGCCCGACCTCAACTGACGGGTGAGGTGACGATGGCGGCGATGGGCTTGCGCGTCGTCACCACGAAGCGCGCGACGAGCGCGATGGCCACGGCCGTGAGGCCGACCGACAGGCCCCACCACAAGCCGACGACGCCCCAGGTGCCGCGCACGCCGAGCCACCACGCGACCGGCAAGCCGATGAGCCAGTGACCCACCATGTTCGCCCAGAAGGTGAACGCGGTGTCGCCGGTGCCGCGCAGCGCGCCGGCGCCGACGGCTTGCACGCCGTCGGAGATCTGGAAGACCGCCACCACGACGAACAAAGACACGACGGTCTCGATGACGTTCACGTCTTTCGACATCGCGCCGGCCATGGTGGTCGGGAAGACGATGAAGAGGAGCGACGCGAACGCCATGAAGGCCGCCGCGCTGGCGAACGCGACGAGGCCCGAGCGCCGCGCCGCGTGCGTGTCGCCGGCGCCGATGCCCCAGCCCACGCGCGTGGCCGCCGCCGCGCCGATGCCCGCCGCGACACAGAACGTGAGGCTCGCCCAGTTGAGCGCGACCTGGTGTGCGGCCGCCGCGGTCTCACCGAGCCGGCCTGACAACAGGCCTGCGAGCGAGAAGACGCCCGACTCCGCGATGAAGTGAAGGCCGATGGGCACGCCGAGCCGCAGCGCGGCCATGACCTCCGCGCGATCGAAGCGACGTCGTGTGCCTTCCACGCTCGGGCCCATCGCCAGCAGCAAGACGCCCCACTGCAGCCACGTACAAACGACGGTGGCGATCGACGCGCCCGTGACGCCCCAGCCGAGGCCGAACACCAACCCGACGTCGAGCGCGGCGTTGGCGATGTTGGCCACCACCATCGCCCAGAACGTGGCGGCGACGCGGCCGACGCCGGTGAGGTAGCTGCGCGCGGCGACGAAGAGCAGCAGCCCCATCACGCCGGGCAGACGCCACCACATGTATGTGCGCGCGCCTTCTGCGACCGACGGCGCGACGCCGAACGGCTCGAGCAGCCACGGCGTCACGGCGATGGGCACCATGACCACCAGGCTGGTGAGCACCGCGAGCCACACGCCCTGCCAGTAGTGCGTGCGCGCGCGCGCGTGCTGCCCGGCGCCGACGGCCTGCGCCACCAGCGGGTCGAGCGCGAACATGACGCCCATGCCGAAGAAGCTGAACGTGAAGGTGAGCGAGTTGCCCAGGCCCGCACCGGCCTGCGCGGCGGGCGAGAGGCGACCCAGCACCGCGGTGTCGACCATGCCCATCAACGCCTGGCCGGCCTGCGCGAGCGCCAGTGGCAGCGCGAGCTTCCACAGCGCGCGGAGCTCAGAGGAAGGCTGTGACTCGACCTGCGGCGTCATGACGGCGGCGGACGGGTAACGCGTCGCTGGGCTGACTTCCAGCCTGACGTCAGGAGAAGTCGACGGGTGTCGATGCACCCGCGCGGCGCGCCTTGTGCCCACACCGCGCGCAGACGGACGATGCGGTCATGGACGTCGTCTTCGAGGTCCCCCAGCGCATGCGGTTGGAGCGCGACAGCGAGCGCGGCCTCTACGTCGCGCGCTGGTACCGGCTGTGCGGCAGCCACTACCGGGACGCGTGCGAAGCGTTGCTGCGCGACGCTCGGGAGCGCGGGGGACTTGAGTGCTACGTGTCGGACCCGCACGAGGCGCGCGACATCCAGAGTCAGGAAGATCTCCTTTTCGCCAGTGAAGTCGTGAAGTCGCTCATCGAGCTGGGCTGCAAGCGCTTCTTCGTCGTCAGCCCGCAGAGCGCCGTCACGCGACTGGCGACCAACCGCATGGGCCGCGTCGTCGACGCCGAGGGCGTGGAGCGGGTGATGGTGCCAACGCTGGAAGAAGCGCTGCGGCTCGCGGCCAACGTCGCCGCGTCGTGAGCTCAGCGCTGCGGTGACTCGAGCGCGAGCGACAGCTCCACCATGCGCCCGCAGTGAACGCAGTTGAAGCGCGCAGGCCAGCCGCCAAGGTTGAGCGGCACCTCGATGTCGTGCGGACACCGCGGGCACCGCATGGTCTGTGCGTCGAAGCGCGCGCGAATGCGCCACGTGAGGAACGCGACGAACGGCCCCAGCGCCAGCGCGATGGGCAGCGAGCACAGGTGAATGTGCGGCGCCGGAATCACCAACAAGATGAAGTTGGAGATGAACAGCGCGAGGAAGCCGACCCAGAAGAAGCGCCACATCGCCAGGCGGAAGCGCTCGCCAGCGCCGAGGTGCCGCACCTGCAGCGTCACCACTTCGCCGGGGCGCGTGGAGTCCATCACGCCGACGCGCACCTGCGTGGGGACTGAGGCTGACTTCGACATCGCGCGCGCCCGCTACCGCGTCGAGGACCCCGGCGCCAGCGCCGCGACCTCCGCGGCCGGGCGGCAGGTGCAATCGACGCAGCCGTGCTCAGCGCACGTGCCGCACGACGCCGCCACTTCCCGCTTCAGCGACGCGCGCGCCCGGTGGAGCCGCACCGACGCGTTGTTCGGCGTGATGCCAGCCGAAGCGGCGAAGGCTGCGATCGACCCGTCTTCGACGTCGACGGCGGCGAGGACGGCGGCGTACTCGTCCTTCAGGTTGGCGGCGAGCTGCGTCACGCACCGGCAGATGGCGTTCCGCGTGTCCGGTGAAGGCTCGCGCTCGTCGCCGAGCTCCGCGGCGAGCCGCGCGAGCGCGTCAGTCGAAGCGCCACGACGTCGGGCTACGTCGACGATGGCGTTTCGGAGCACCTGGTAGAACCACGCCACGACGGCGTCGGCGCCGATGGCGTCAGCCCGCGGCACGCCTCGCACGAAGGCGTCCTGCAGCACGTCTTCTGCGAGGGCGCGATCGCCCAGCCGTCGCTCGAGAAAGCCAAGGAAGTCCCGGTGACCTTCGACGAGTCGGGTGACGGCAGGGGTCGACATGCGCCCCGGGCTCTAACGACCGCGGGCCTGTCGCGCAGCAACTGTAAGGCCGCGCGAGGTGCCGCGTTTCCCCGGTGAACCCGCTGGAAAGGAAGCCGAGATGACGCCACCAATCAAAGAAGACACCCTGTCCATTCAAGGCATGACCTGCGCGTCGTGCGTCAGCCGAGTCGAGGTCGCGTTGCAGCGCGTGCCCGGCGTCGACTTCGCGTCGGTCAACCTCGTCACCGAAGAAGCGACCGTGCGCTTCGATGGTGCCACCGCGACCCGGCCGCAGCTCGAAGCGGCCGTCGAAGCGGCGGGCTACCGCGTTCGCCCGCCCATCACGCCCACGCCGGTGCAGCGCCGAAGCGACGCGCGCGCCGAAGAAGAGGCCACCGAGACGCGTCGACTGCGCCGCGACGTGTTGACCGCCATCGTGCTCGCAATGCCGCTGTTGGTGTTGGGCATGAGCCACGGCCGCATTCCCGGCGCCGACGGCGCGGTGGGCCGGGCCGTACAGCTCGTCCTGTCGACGCTGTTGCTCTTCGGCCCGGGCCGACGGTTCTTGACGCTGGCGTTCAACGCCGCGCGACACCGCGCCGCCGACATGAACACGCTCATCGCGCTCGGCTCGCTGTCTGCGTGGGCCTGGTCGGCGGTGGTGGTGCTCTTTCCATCGCTGTTTCCCCACGCGGCGCACGGCGCGGCGCCGCACGTCTTCTTCGAGGCGGCGGGCGCCATCATCACCTTCGTACTGATTGGAAAGTGGCTCGAAGCCCGCGCGCGCAAGCGCCTCTCTTCGGCGGTGCGCGGCCTGCTCGCGCTGACGCCGCGCGAGGCCACCCGCATCGACGCTTCGGGCCACGATGAGCGCGTCGCGGTGGAGCGCCTCGAGAAGGGCGACGTGGTGCGGGTGCGGCCCGGAGAGCGCGTGCCTGCCGACGGCGTGGTCCTCAGCGGCGCGTCGGCGCTGGACGAGGCCATGCTCACCGGAGAAAGCCTGCCGGTGGACAAGCGCACCGGAGACCGCGTGTACGGCGGCACCATCAACGGCGCCGGGGCGCTCACCGTGAAACTGGAGCACCCCGGCACGGGCGGCGCGCTGGCGCGCATCGTGGAAGCGGTCGAAGCCGCGCAGAGCGCTCGCGCGCCCATCAGCCGCCTCGCGGATCGCGTCAGCGCGGTGTTCGTCCCCATCGTGGTCGGCATCGCTGTGGTGACGTTCGCGGTGTGGTGGGCGCTCGACCCGACGACCGCTGGCCTCACGACCGCGGTGCAACACTTCGTCGCGGTGTTGGTCATCGCGTGCCCGTGTGCGCTGGGCCTCGCGACGCCCGCGGCGGTCGCCGTCGCCAGCGGGCGCGGTGCCGAGCTGGGCGTGCTGCTGAAGGGCGGCGAGGTGCTCGAGACGTTGTCGCGCGCGCAGGTCGTCTTGCTCGACAAGACCGGCACCGTGACAGTGGGCGTGCCGGTGCTGACCGACGTGGTGGCGCTGAGCGACGAGGCTTCGCTGCTGTCGATGGTGGCGGCGGTGGAACGGCACAGCGAGCACCCGGTCGCGCAGGCGCTGGTGACAGGCGCGACGCAGCGGGGGGCGCCGCCGCGCGATGCAGAAGGCTTCGAGATGCAACCGGGCTTCGGCGTGGCCGGCACCGTCGACGGGAAGCACGTTCGCGTGGGCACAACCGCGTGGTTGGCGCAGGCTGGCGTCGCGACGGCGTCGCTCGATGCACAGGCCGAGGCGCTGGCGTCGCGCGGTCGTTCACCGATGTTCGTCGCCGTCGACGGGGCGCTCGCTGGCCTCGTCGCCGTGGCTGACGTGCCGAGACCCGACGCGCGCGCGACCATCGACGCGCTTCGCGGCGAGGGGCTGGAGCTCGCCTTGGTGAGCGGAGATCGCCGCGCCACCGCGGCCGCCATCGCCGCCGAGGTGGGCATCGAGACCGTGCACGGCGACGTGAAGCCGACAGAGAAGGCCAGCGTGGTGGAGGCTGCGCGCGCTGGCGGGCGCACCGTGGTGATGGTGGGCGACGGCATCAACGACGCGCCAGCGCTCGCGGCGGCTGACGTCGGCGTGGCGATCGGCTCCGGCACCGACGTCGCGGTGTCGACGGCCGACGTGGTGTTGCTGCGCGGCGGCCTCTCGTCGCTGCCAGTGGCGCTCTCGCTCGCGCGCGCGTCGCTGCGCACCATCCGCCAGAACCTCTTCTGGGCCTTCATCTACAACGCAGCCGGCATTCCGCTCGCAGCGGGCCTGCTCGTGCCCTGGTTCGGCCTCGAGCTCGACCCCGTGTTCGCGAGCGCGGCGATGTCGCTGTCGAGCGTGTCGGTGCTGGCCAACTCGCTGCGGCTGCGTCGCCACCGCGCGCCGGAGCTCATAAATTCGGCGGAAAAATCAGTCGAAACTGTAAAGGCGGCGCCCGCAACGCCCACGAAACGAGAGCGCACACAGGCCGACACAGCGGCATGACTTCTACGCTCAACGTCGGTGCCCGTTCTTCTGCCGTGACGCAGTTGCAGCAGCAGTTGGCCAAGCTGGGCCACTACAAGGCCCGCGTCGATGGCAGCTACGGCCCCATCACCAAGAAGGCCGTCGCCGCGTTCGAGAAGAAGGCGGGCCTCAAGGCCGACGGCGTCGCTGACGGCCGCACGCGCGACGCCATCGCGAAGGCGGTCAAGCCGGCCGGTCCGAAGGCGCTGAAGGTCGGCTCGTCGGGGCCCGCGGTGAAGACGCTGCAGAGCCAGCTCAAGCAGCTCGGCTATTACAAGGCGGCGGTCGACGGCAGCTACGGCCCGGTGACGCGCGCGGCGGTGCAGGCGTTCGAGCGCAAGCACGGCTGGAAGGCCGACGGCATCGCTGGCGCGACGGTGCAGGCGACGCTGGCGAAGGAAGTGAAGGCCCAGCCGAAGCCCTCGTGGCAGACGGTGAAGGCGCCGCCCGCCGACTACCGCATCGTCAGCTTCCGCGGCGTGAAGGTGAACGTGCGCACCCGCGTGATGATCGAGCGCGCCGAGTCGTACATGAAGAAGATGGGCATCAACTCGCGGCTGGTCATCACGCAGGGCAGCTACAGCAACAGCGTGTCGGCGAGCGCGGGCACGCACTCCGGTGGCGGCGCGCTGGACATCAGCATTCGCCAGTACTCGACGGGCACGGCCGACAAGGTGGTCAAGGCGCTGCGCATGGCGGGCTTCGCTGCGTGGCGTCGTCGCACCGTCGAAGGCTTCACGCCGCACATCCACGCCATCGCCATCGGCGACAAGCGCGCGTCGGCTTCGGCGAAGAGCCAGGTGGCGTCGTACTTCCGCGGTCGTGACGCGCTCGCGGCCAACCGCCCCGACATCCACCTCTCGTCGGCGGGCGGCAACATCGGCCGCCCGGTGCCGAACTGGGCCAAGTGAACGCCGCGTCTCTTTGACGCTCGGCCCGACGCCGTCTACGCGTGCACGTCATGAGCCGCTCTGACGTGCGCGCGATTCAACGCGCGTTTCCGCAGATTCACGCGACCTGCCACGCACACCACCACGCCCTCGAGCATGGTGACGCTGACCTGCTCTCGCACCTCGACCTCGTGTTGGGCGCGCGACCTGAGGTGCTGGCCGAGCATCTGTCGCTCAGCCGCGCCGCGCTCGACACCGCGCTGCAGCGACTCGAGCGCGAAGGCCTCGTAGTGCGCAGTCGTTCGGCTCGAGATCGCCGTCGCGTGGTCGTGAAGCTGACCGAGAAAGGCGACGCCATCGGTGAAGCCGACATGCTCGACGCCGCGCACCTCGCCGCCGCGCTGCGCTTTCTCACGGCAGAACAACGCCGCACGGTGGTTGAAGGGTTGACGCTGCTGGCGTCTGCGTGCGCGCGCGTCGAGCACTGAAGCGTGTGCGCGCAAGTGCGCGCGATGACGTTCGACAGCACACGTTGCGCTTCACTCGCCGCGGAGCGCTCCCGTATCGTTCGCACTTCCTTGATGAAGTTGTTCCGGTGTTTCGGGGTTCTCTTCGTTCTGCTGTTGGCGACGGGCGCGGTGGCGCAAGAGCGAGGCTTCCGCGCGCACCGCTACGAAGGCAGCACCGTCGGTAGCTGGCTCTTCATGCTGGAGCGGCCCTGGTACTCGCTGACGCGCTACGGCGCTGTCGGCGTCACCGCTGACTATTCGCACCACGCGCTCATTCCCGGCGTGGCCACGGGCCGCGGGCAGCTCTCGCCCGTGCTCGAGCACGCGTTGGTCGGTCACGTGGGGCTCGCGGGCTCGCTGTTCGATCGTTTCCGAATCAGCGCGAGCTTGCCCGTGACGTTCCTCGAGACGGGGACGCCGGAGCCGGTGAGCGGCGCTGGCCCGCTGACCACCATCGGCATTGGCGATCCACGCGCGCAGCTGATGCTGCGGCTCTTCGGTCAAGCCGAGCGCGACGCCATCTCGCTGCACATCGGCGCCGACGTGTGGATCCCCATCGGAGGCGCCGCCACGCATCAAGGTGACGTCGGCTTCCGGGTCTTGCCGCGCGCGGTGTTGGCGGGCGCGTTCGGCGCGGGGCGATGGACGATGGACCTCGGCTTCCTGCTGCGGCCGTACGCCACCATCGGGCCGCCCGCGTTGCAGATGGTCGCCGCGCCTGAGGCCCGCGCCGGTCTCGCGCTCGGCGTGTCGCTGCTCGACAACTCGCTGTACCTCGGCCCCGAAGCGCAGCTGTCGATGCAGGTGTTCGGGCCCAACGCCTTCACCACCGCGGGCATGAGCCTCGAGCTGCTCGGCGGCGTGCACTACCTCATCGGTGACACCGTGCTGCTCGGCGTCGCGGGTGGCAGCTCGCTGTTCGGCATGGCCGGCAGCCCCGACGCGCGCGCCATCGTGCGCCTCGCGTGGGCGCCGCGCCGCAACAGTGATGACGACGCGGTCGCCAACGACGTCGACGAGTGCCCCGACGTGCCCGGCGCGCGAGAGGCGCGAGGCTGTCCGATGACGCTCGCCACCGTCGCCGCACTCGACGACGCCGACGCCGACGGCGTGAGCGACGCGGCGGATCGCTGCCCGTTCGAGCCCGAGACGCGCAACGGCGTGCGCGATGAAGACGGCTGTCCGGAGTACTCGCTCAAGTCGAACACCCCGCTGCTGCGGCTGCTCGCGGCGGAGCAACTCCGCGCGCTCGAGGCCACCAAACAGGCGGTCGCGACGAAGCCTGCCGACACGACGAAGCCGCCCGACGCGAAGAAGCCGCCCGACGCGAAGAAGCCGCCCGACGCGACGAAGCCGCCCGACACGACGCAGCCGCCCGACACGACGCAGCCGCAAGCCGTCGCCGACCTCCAGCTGCCCGCTGCGTTTGGCGCTGGCGACGCTGACCACGACGGGCTGACCGACGACGTCGACCGCTGCCCGGTCGACGCCGAAGACCTCGACGGCTTCGAAGACGAAGACGGCTGCCCCGAAGACGACAACGACGAAGACGGGCTCGTCGACGCACAGGACAAGTGCGTGAACGAGGCCGAGTCGCTGAACGGCACGAACGACGACGACGGCTGCCCCGACCTCGCGCCTGACGCCGACGAAGACGGCGTGGCCGATCTCCTCGACCGCTGCCCGTACGAGCCGGAGACCGTCGATGGCCTGCGCGACGAAGACGGCTGCCCCGAGTTCCAGACTCCGGCCACGCCGGCGCTCGCGCGCATCCTCACCCAGCCCGTCGAAGCAACGGTGCTCACCGCAGAGGAGCGCTCGGCCCTTCACCCCGACGCCGCGCCGCCGCCTCCTCCCGACGCAGATCGCGACGGCGTCATCGACGAAGACGACCGCTGCCCGGTGACGGCCGAAGACCGCGACGACTTCGAAGACGAAGACGGTTGCCCAGAGCTCGACAACGACGACGACCTCGTCGCCGACGCCGTCGACAAGTGCGCCGAGGTCGCCGAGACGGTCAACGGCACCAAAGACGACGACGGCTGCCCCGACGAAGACACTGACCTCGATCGCGACGGGCTGTCGTGGGACGACGACCGCTGCCCGCTCGAGCCCGGGGACAAGACCGACGGCTGTCC
>CAYWON010000119.1:0-4939 GCA_964459885.1 uncultured Archangium sp. | reverse complement strand
GAGGTCATCAACGGCGTGAAGGACGACGACGGCTGCCCTGATCGCGGCACCGCCGTGGTGCACGTCACCGACAAGGCGCTCGTCATCGACAAGGTGGTGCAGTTCAAGCCCGCGTCGGCCACCCTCGCGCCGAGCGCCACGCCGTTGCTCAAGCAGGTGGCCGCGACGCTGAAGTCCGCGCGCGCGCTGGCCGTCGAGATTCAGGGCCACACCGACGACACCGGCCGCGCGGTGACGAACATCACGCTGTCGCAGAAGCGCGCCGAGGCCATCAAGAAGTTCCTCGTGAAGGCCGGCGTCGACGCGAGCCGCCTCGTGCCGAAGGGCTACGGCCCGACGAAGCCCCGCGCCACCAACACCACCGCCAAGGGCCGCGAGCAGAACCGGCGGGTAGAGTTCCTGATTCTCGGAGAAGCGAAATGAACCGATGGCTCCCTTGCGTGTTGGCGTTGTCCCTGCCGGGCGCGGCGTTCGCTGAAGACAAGTGCGGCGGCGTGAAGCTCGAGGCCGGCACGGTGCGGCTCGGCAAGCCGCTCACCGAAGACTGGGTGAAGTCGGCCGATGGACAAGCGTGCTTGTCGACCGTGGTGAAGGAGATTGAGCGCCACCGCCTGGTGCGCGCCGTGACGGTCGCGGCGCTGGTGAGCGACGCCGAGCGCGCCAACGGCAAGGGCCTCGCTTCGGCCAAGGCCATCGCCGCGGCGCTGGTGACCGCCGGGCTGCCGAAGAACCGCGTGTTCGCGCTCGCTCCCGCGCCGCAGCGCAACGACGCCCTCGGCCTCTCGCTGCGCTTCGTCGAGCGCGCGCCGGAAGACGTGGTGGCGCGCGTCGCCGCTGCCGGTGGCTCGGTGTTCCTCGGGCCCGACGAGAGTTCGCTGAAGCCCGCCGAAGCGGGCATGCCGGTGCTGGTCAACGAGCTGGTCAAGACGGGCCCCAACGCGCGCGTCACCATTCACCTGAAAGATGGCAGCGGCCTCGAGGTGAAGCCGGAGTCGCTCATTCGCATGCCGGTGCTGCAGATCGCTGCGGGCGAGCGCCAGGTAAAGGTCGAGGTGCTGAGCGGCGGCATCACCGCCGACGTCCGCAAGGCCACGCAGCAGTCGCGCTTCGAGGCCTCGAGCCGCGTGTCGGTCGCTTCGGTGCGCGGCACGCAGTTCCGCTTCGGCGTGGAAGACGACGGCTCGACGCGCCTTGAGACGCTCGAAGGGCTGGTGGCGATGACGCCGAGCGACAAGCCCGACGCGAAGCCCGTCGAGGTCGCCGCCGGGCAAGGCGCGCTGGTGACGGCTGAAGGCCGAGTGTCGGAGCCGAAGGCGCTGCCGCCGGCGCCGCAGGTCGTCGCGCCGCTCAAGGGCGGGCTGGGCAACGACGCGCGCCTCGAGTGGCAGCCCGTCACCGACGCCGTCAGCTACACCATCGAGGTCGCGCGCGACGCCGACTTCCTCGTCGAGGGTCGGTCGCAGATGGTGCTGAACGCCACCACGCTCTCGTGGCCCGAAGCGCTGCCGAAGGGCAAGTGGTTCTGGCGCGTCACCGGCGTGAACGGCGACGGCTTCGCGGGCCCCACCTCGAAGGTCTTCGCGTTCACGGTGGCGAAGTGACCGAAGCCCGGCCGCGCGTCGACGTCGCGGGGCTCGCGCTGCTGTTGGCAGCGTGCGCCACGTGGCTCGCGCGCGAGTCGGTGGCCTGGGGGCTGGCCGCGGCGCTGCCGCAGCTCGGCTACCCGTTGCTGATGCTGTGGGTGCAGGCCGTCGTAGCCGTGCTCGCGGCGCTGGCGCTCTTCCGGCTGCGTCACGCGCTCGCGCGGGTGCTGGGCGTCGCGCTCTCGTCGTTCGACCGGCTGGAGGCGCGGTTGGGCACGCTGCCGAAGCGCCGGGCGCTGGCGCTGCGCGCGCTCTCCGTGGGGCTCGTGGTGGGCGGCGCGATGGTGCTGACGGTGGAAGTGTTGCACCTCGGCACCTGGCTCGAGACGCGCGCGCTCGACCTCTTCATGCGGCTGCGCTTTCCCGAGCGGTCGCAGGTGGAGCTCGCCACCGGGCGCGAGCTGCCGTCGGCCAACAAGCAGGACGACGTGGTGGTGTTGGCGCTCGACGACCAGACCATCAGCCACCTCGGCTGGCCGATGCCCCGTGTGTATTACGCGCGGTTGATCGACGCCGTCGCTGAGGCGAGGCCCGCGAGCCTCACCATCGACGTCTCGCTCATCGACCCGTCGAGAGATCACCCGGAGTGGGACGCCGCCATCGGCGAGAGCGCGCGGCGGGCCGGCAACGTGGGCTTCAGCTTCACCGTCAACCGGCTCAGCGCCGAGACGCGCGGCGCCAGCTCAGACGCCGCGCGCGCTGCGTTCGAGCGGAACCTGGTGCCGTGGCACGAGTCGGCGGCTGCGCTGCCGGAGTACGCCGAGCTCATCGGCGGAGACGCCGCGCCGCAGCCCGTCCTCGACCCGGTGGCCGAGGGTGCACAGCTCGTCGCGATGGCCAACGTGCTGCTCGACGGCGGCGACGACGTGTTGCGGCACTCGTTGCTCGCGGCGCGGCTGCAGCACCAGCTGTTCCCGTCGCTCTCGCTCCGCGTCGCGGCGCAGGCGCTGGGCGTGCCGTTGAGCGACGTGCGCTTCGTGCCCGGGTCGCACGTCGACCTCGGCAACAAGCGCCGCGTGCCCATCGACAAGCTCGGCCGCACACGCGTGCGCTACCAGGGCCGCCACGACACGCGCGGCGACGGGCCGTTCCGCTACGTGTCCATCTGGTCGCTCATTCGCGCTGACTCGACGGTGACGCTGGCCGGCAACCCGCTCGGCGACGACCAGAAGTTCCTCGTCGACGACGCCACCGTCGTCACCGTCGACGGCGTGCCGACGCCGCTCGCGGCGCTCGACCCGGCTCGGCTGGCCACAGGCGCCGTCATCTCGGGCCGCGCGCACTATTCGCCCGAGCCAGGCCGCGTCTTGACGCTCGAGCTCGCGACCTCGGCCACGGCGCCAGCGGAGCCCGACTTCGAGCTGCTCGACGAGCAGACGCTCCGCTTCACCACCACCGTCGGCTCGCACCGGACAAACCGCGCCGACGCCGCGCTGCTGGCCGGGAAGCACGTGCTGGTCGGCTCGACGGCGCTGGCCGCCGCAGACCTGCGCTCGAGCCCGTTGGGCGAGCTGCCCGGCGTCGAGCACCACGCGACGATGCTGGCCAACCTGCTGCACGGCGACTTCTTCACCGAGTCGTCGCACGGCCTGAACGCCGCCGTCATCGTCGGTTGCGCGCTGGTGGCCGCGGGCGTCGGCGTCGCATTTCCTGCGGGCGCGGGGCTGCTGCTGACGGCGCTGCTGATGCTGCTGACCACCAGCGTCTCGTACGTGCTCTCGCTGCGCGGCTTCTACCTGCCGGTGGTGGGCCCCGCGGCGTCGATCGCCATCACCTGGCTCGGGTGTCTGATGCTGGGCGCGCGCGCGGCGAGCAACGCGCAGAAGAAGGCCGAAAACGAGCGCGCGTTCGTGCGACAGACGTTCGGCCGCTACCTCACCGAGCAGGTCGTGCAGCAGCTGCTCGACTCGCCCGACGGCCTTCGCCTCGGCGGCCAGCGCGACTTCGTCACCATCATGATGACCGACCTGCGCGGCTTCACGAGCATGTGCGGCACCATGGAGCCCGAAAACGTGGTGAAGCTGCTCAACCACTACCTCGAGGCGATGACGCGCATCATCACGAAGTACGGCGGCACCATCGACGAGTTCATCGGCGACGCCATCCTCGTGGTCTTCGGGGCGCCGCTGCCGCTCGAGAACGAAGAGCTGCGCGCCGCGGCCTGCGCCATCGAGATGCTCAACGCGATGCCCGACATCAACCGGTGGAACGTCGCCAACGGCCTGCCGACGGTCGAGATGGGCATCGGCATCCACAGCGGCGAGGTGGTGCTGGGCAACATCGGCAGCGAGCTGCGCGCCAAGTACGGCATCGTCGGCGCCACCATCAACCTCACCTCGCGCGTCGAGTCGTTCACCGTCGGTGGCCAGGTGTTGTTGAGCGAAGCCACGCGCGCGCGCTGCGGTGACGCGCTGGGCATCGGCGCCACGCAGGTCGTCTCACCCAAGGGCGTCAAAGGCACGTTGACCATTCACGAGGCGCTCAGCGTGGGCGCGCCGTTCGACGTGAGGCTCGCGTCGGCGAACGAGACGCTGGTGACGCCAAAGTCGCCGGTCGAGGTGCGCTTCGGCGTGGTGAAGGGCAAGGCCGTGTCGGACCTCACGCACGTCGGTCGCGTGGAGGCGCTCTCGGAGCAGAGCTTCGAGCTGCGCGTCGACGAGCCGCTGCCACCGCTGACCGACCTGCAGCTGCGCCTGGTGGACGGCGACGCGCTGCGGCCCGGAGACGTCTACGGCAAGGTGTTGAAGGCCGACGTGCGGCCGAACGTGGTGTACCTGCGCCTGACCTCGGTGCCGCCGGAAGTGAAGCCGGTGCTCGAGGCGGCGCGCGGCGGGGCGAGCCCCGAGAAAGCCGCGGTGCCTGACGCCGCGCTGGTGTCTGCATGAAACACGTCTTCTTCTTCGTGATGGCCGCGTGGCTCGCGGGCTGCCAGCTGGGCAGCGGCGACTGCAGCGACGGTCGCACCAACGGCCATGAGACCGACGTCGACTGTGGCGGCGGCACGTGCCAGCCCTGCGCCACCGACGCGGTGTGTCTGCTCGACGGCGACTGCGCTGGGGGCCAGTGCGTCTTGAATCGCTGCGCGGGCCCCAGCTGCGTCGACGGCGTGCGCAACGGCGACGAGACCGACGTCGACTGCGGTGGCGCGTGTCGACCGTGCGGCGGCGACGACGCGGGGCAACCGAGCTGCACCGACGGCATGCGCAACGGCAACGAGAGCGACCTCGACTGCGGTGGCGATTGCACGCCGTGCCTGCCCGGGCGCGGGTGCTTCGACGACGACGACTGCGAGGCGG
>CAYWON010000118.1:1633-21014 GCA_964459885.1 uncultured Archangium sp. | reverse complement strand
TCGCCGATGGCCCGCGCCGACGCCGCGCGCAGCTGCGCCGAGAACAGGCCGAAGAGCCCGAACGCTTCGCCCTTGGTGGCGTGGCGCAGCGCGACCTCGCGGCCGTCCTTGTGGCGCAGCAGCTCGAGCGTGCCGTCGACGACGACAAAGAAAGAGGTGGCCTCGTCGCCTTCGTTGAACAGCAGCTCGCCGTCCGGCACCTCGAGCTGAATGGCGCCGGCCGACATCGCCTCGAGCGACTCGACGGGCAGCTCGCGGAACAGCGGCACCTGCGTCAGCGCGAAGTACGCGACCTCGACGTCGGCCGTGACCGTGCCCAGCACCGGCGCCGAGACCTGCATCTGCGCCGTGCGCGGGTCGGTGTCGAACGACTCGTCGTAGCCCGCCCGCTGTGCCTCGCGCGCCACGTCTTGCAGCACGTCGACTGGGATCAACGACACCGGAGGCGGCACCGGCACCGCCACGCGCGACCGCAACTGCGGAGGGACGCTGCGCGGCATGGGGCGGTCGGTCATGGAGTCGATTCCTTCGGTGGGGTCAGAATTTGGGCACGGCCGGGAAACGGTGGGAGACTGTGGGACACCGTGTACGGAAGTCATGACACATCCGTCAAGATGGGGGGGGCACCTACGCTGCTCGTGTTGGCCGGTGGCCAGGGCGCGCGGCTGGGCGGCCTTCCCAAGGGCCTCATTCGCCTGCCCGATGGCACCACCATCGTGGAGCACCTGCTCGAGCTGACTGACGGCCCAGCCTTCGTCAGCACCAACCACCCGGAGTGGTACGAGCGGCTCGACGTGCCGTTGGTCGCCGACCTCGTGCCCGATCGCGGCGCGCCGGGTGGCGTCGTCACCGGCCTGGCGATGGCCACCACCGAGTGGGTGACCGTCGTCGCGTGCGACATGCCCTTCGTCACCCGCGAGATGCTGGACACGCTCTGGCAGCACCGGCACGCGCACGTCGACGCTGTGTGTTTCGAGCGCGACGGTGGGCTCGAGCCGCTCGTCGGGCTCTACCGGCGCGCGCTCGTCTACGACTGGGAGCCGAGGCTCGACGGATGTCCGTCGATGCGCTCATTGGCCGAGTCGGTCCGTCTGGACACCGTGCGTTGGCACGAGCCGGCGCGGCTGATGAGCTTGAATTCGCGCGACGACTTCCGTAACGCAGCCGAAAGTTTCAGGAACAACAGGAGTGTTGGTACCGTGCCGCTTCAGGTCGCCCCATGGTGAAGACGTTCGAGAAGGCCGTTACCGGCTTCAACCACAACATCAAACACAAGGGGAAGGTGTACCACGTCCAGACCGAAGACTCGGGCGTGTCCAACCCCCACATCATCACGCACCTCTTCGTCGGCGGGAACATCCTCGCGACCAAGAAGTCGTCGTACACCGACATCGTCAAGAGCGAGAACCTCGCGGAGCTCGTGCGCGAGATGATGGAAGAGCAGCACAAGCAGATGCTGCGGAACCTCATCAACGGCACCTACGACAACGTCGGTGGTGGCGCGACCGCGTACCAGCCCGGTGAGCTCGACATGGGCGCCGCCGCTGCCAAGGCCGCCGCTGCGGCGCCGAAGCCCGCGGTGCCCGCGCCGTTGCAGCTGACGAACCTCGCGCCGGCAGCGCCTGCCGCGGGTGCGTTGCCGCCGGAAGTGCTGGCCGCGCGCGAGCTCAAAGAGAAGCCGAAGGAGAACAACGTCGGCGTCGAGACGCTCTTCGGCGAAGACTTGATCAGCGAGAAGAGCCTCGATGAGGTCATCTTGTCGTACCTCGCGGGTGACGGGCGCTGATTTGAGGTAGACGGCGGCGCCATGAGCGCTGCCGCCCCTCTCGATCTTCTCTGCATCAACACCATTCGCACGCTGTCGATCGACGTCATCCAGAAGGCTGACTCGGGCCACCCCGGGTTGCCGCTGGGCGCCGCGCCGATGGCGTACGTGCTCTGGCAGAAGCACCTGAAGCACTGCCCCACCGACCCGAAGTGGGCCGATCGTGATCGCTTCGTGCTCTCGGCGGGCCACGGCTCGATGTTGCTGTACTCGCTGCTGCACCTCACCGGGTACCCGCTCAGCAAGGAAGAGGTGCTCAACTTCCGCCAGTGGGGCAGCAAGACGCCGGGCCACCCCGAGCGCTTCTTGACCGAAGGTGTCGAAGCGACGACCGGCCCGCTGGGTCAGGGCCACGCGAACGCCGTCGGCATGGCGATCGCCGAACGTGCGTTGGCGGCGCGCTTCAACCAGCCCGGCTTCGACGTGGTGAACCACTACACGTATTGCCTCGTCGGTGACGGCGACGTCATGGAAGGCGTGGCGATGGAGGCCGCGTCGCTCGCCGGTCACCTCAAGCTGGGCAAGCTCATCTGTCTGTATGACTCGAACGACGTGACGCTCGACGGCCCCGCGAAGCTGTCGTTCACCGAAGACGTCGCCAAGCGCTACGAGTCGTGGGGCTGGCAGGTGCTGCACGTCGAAGACGGCAACACGGACCTCGCCGCGCTCGATCGCGCGATCACCGACGCCAAAGCCGAGACCAACAAGCCGACGATGATCATCGTCAAGACGACCATCGGCTACGGCTCGCCCAACAAGTCGGGCAAGTCGTCGTCGCACGGCAGCCCGCTGGGCAAGGACGAGATCGCGCTCACCAAGAAGGCGCTCGGCTGGAGTTACGAAGAGCCGTACTTCATTCCGCCGGAGGCGCTGGAGAACTTCCGCACGGCGGTGAAGCGCGGTGAAGAGACGAAGAGCGTGTGGGCCAAGCGCTTCGCTGACTACCGCGAGGTGCACCCCATTCTCGCAGGCGAGTTCGAGCGCGTGATGTCGGGCAAGCTGCCCGAGGCCTGGGCGGTGGCGCTGCCCACGTTCCCCGCGGGGAAAGACGTCGAGACGCGCACGGCGGCCGGTCAGGCGCTCAACGCGCTCGCCAAGGCGGTGCCGGAGATCATCGGCGGCGACGCCGACCTCGGCGGCTCGACCAAGACAGTGCTGAAGGACGAAGGCAGCTTCGATGGCCGCACGGGCCAGGGTCGCAACATCCACTTCGGGGTGCGCGAGCACGCGATGGCGTCGATCGCCAATGGCATGAGCTACCACGGCGGCGTGCGTCCCTTCACGGCGACGTTCTTCTGCTTCGTCGACTACATGCGCCCCGCGGTGCGCCTGGCGGCGATGAACAGCCTCCCCGTGGTGCACGTGTGGACGCACGATTCCATCGGCCTCGGTGAAGACGGGCCCACGCACCAGCCGGTCGAACACCTGATGGCGATGCGCGGCATGCCGAACCTCTGCACGGTGCGCCCGGCCGACGCCAACGAAGCGTCGGAGGCGTGGCGCTTCGCGATGGCGCGCACGAACGGCCCGACCGGCCTCGTCTTGACGCGCCAGAAGGTGCCTACGTTCGACCGCGCGACGTTTGGCGCGGCGGCGGGGCTTCACAAGGGCGCGTACGTGCTGGCCGAGGCGAGCGGTGGCGCGGCGAAGTGCGTGCTCATCGCCACCGGCTCCGAGGTGCAGCTGGCGGTCGCGGCGCGCGAGCAGCTCGAGAAAGACGGCGTGCCCACGCGCGTGGTGTCGATGCCGTGCATGGAACAGTTCCGCGCGCAGGACGCGGCGTACCGTGAGTCGGTGCTGCCGTCGGCGGTGAAGGCGCGCGTCTCGGTCGAAGCGGGCGTCACCTTCGGCTGGCGCGAGTGGGTCGGCGACAAGGGCGAGTGCGTGGGCGTCGACGAGTTCGGCGCGTCGGCGCCCGACAAGATCCTCTTCCAGGAATACGGGCTGACCGTCGCGCACGTGGTGGCGGCCGCGAAGAAGAGCCTGGCTGCGTGATGGCGCGCGGCGTTTGGGTGGTGGTGGCGCTGTCGCTCGTGGGCTGCAGCACCGTCGCGCCCAACCGACGGCTCGACGCGCGGCTGCCGGCGGAGGCGTCGACGTACGGCGCCTCGCGCGGCACCGAGCCGCTCAACGCACGGCTGGCGGCGAAGCTGACCGGTCGCGCTGCGGGGCTGCTTCGCCACGAGCCGCGGCTCGAGTCGGTGGCCGCCGCCGTCGGCGAGCTGACCTCGAAGAACGGCGTGCTGCCCGCCAACGCCGTGCTGCAGTGGCTCGTGTGGCGCGCGGGTGTCATCGGCGCGCCGCTGCACACGCGCGTGCGCACCTTCACCGGCCCGCTGGAGCCGCAGGTCGACGCCGAGCTGGCGACGTGGGCCGACGAGCTCTCGCGCGAGACGGCGCGGCCTGTCGCGTTCGCGTTGGCGCGCTTCGACGGCGGCGTGGCGCTGGTCACGGCCGACGACGAAGTGTCGTTGGAGCCCGTGAAGCGCGCGGTGGCGGCGGGTGAGCGGCTCGAGCTCCGTGGCGCCGTGACGGCCACCGGTGAAGAGCTCGAGGTGTTGATCGAAGACGACGACTCGCACGTGCGCGCGGAAGAAGTGCCCGTCGACGCGAACGGCGGCTTCTCGGTGAAGGTCGCCGCGCCCGCGAAGTCGGGCGTGCGCTTCGTGGAGCTGGTGCGACGGTTGCCTGACGGTGAGACGCGCGTCTCGCACCGGCGGCCCATCGCGCTGTTTCCGCTCGCGGTCGACGTGGCGTTCCCTTCGGAGCCGCCGTCGTGGGTGCAGGCGCCAAAGGCCGACCCGCCGCGGAGAGATCAATGGTCGGAGCAGTTGATGGCCGCGTACGCGGAGCAACGCGCCGCGCTCGGGTTGTCGGTGCCCGCGACCGACGCGCGGCTGGAGCCGTTGGCGGCGCGGCTGGCGGGCATCCGCGGCGTGAGCGGCATGCAGGGCGACGAGAACCTCGCCGAGCTGCTGCTCTCGCAGGGCCTCGTGAGCCGCGAAGCGTGGGCGCGCTTCTCGACCGCCGACACGCTCGATGAGCTGGTGCACGAGACGCTGCAGCGGCCGTCGTGGCGCCGCGTGTTCCTGAGTGAAGCGCCGGTTGCGGTCGCGCCGGTGCTGAGCCAACACGAAGGCCGGGTGCTGGCGTGGGAGGTCGTGGCGGTGTTGATGCCGAAGCTGGACGCGGTGGTCGAAGCGACGCGGCTGCGAGACGCGCTGATGAAGCGCCGCGAGGGGCTCACGAGATCGACGGCGGTCGAAGCGGTCTTGCAGCCGGTGGTCGACGCCGCGTGTCGCGACGCCGCCGAAGAGGTCGATCTGCGCGCGGTGGCCAAGACGCTGCAGGAACAAGGCGTGCGCGGGAAGTTGATGGGCAACGCCGTGCAGCGCGCGAGCGTGAACGACGGCGTGCTGCCCGACGAGTTCGTCGACTTGCTGACGACGGGCTACCCGCGCATCGCGGTGGCGACGTGTCAGGCCGACGGCCCCGGCCTGCAGTGGTCGGCGGTGCTCGTCGGCGAGTTCGACTGAGGGCACAGCAAACGCCACAAGCGTGGAGCGCTGTGACACATTCGTCACCTTGAGCTCCGCAGCGCCGCAGAAGCAGATCAGCATCTGGTGGTGGGCCTTCGGCTACTTCGCCGCGTACGTGCCGTACTCGGCGCTGACGAAGGTGCTGTCTGATGGCCGACTGGGTCCGCCCGTCGCGGGCCTGTCGATCCTCCCGTTGTCGACGTTCGCGTCGATGCTGGCGATGGTGGTCTTTCTCTATGCGACGGGGTGGTGGCGCAGCGCCACGCGGAAGCAGCTCGGCAGTTTTTCGATGCCGGTGCCGACCCGGTGGACGGCGCTCTCGGGCCTGTGCGGCGCGACCATCCTCACCACCACGACGCTGGCGTACACCATCGAGGGCACGTCGATCGTCTTCATGATGCTGCTCTTGCGCGGCGGCATGCTGGCGATGGCGCCCATCGTCGACGCCATCTCGGGCCGCAAGGTGCAGCTCATCTCGTGGGTAGCGACGGCGCTGACGCTGAGCTCGTTGCTCGTCACGCTGGTGGGCCGCGACGAGAGCTTCGCGCTGCCCACCGTCGCCATCATCGACGTGGGCGCGTACCTGCTCGCGTACTTCATTCGCCTGCGCTTCATGTCGAAGCTGGCCAAGAGCGACGACGTCGAGGTCACGCGGCGCTACTTCGTCGAAGAGCAGCTCGTTTCGACGCCGGCGGCCTTCGCGGCGCTGGTGGTGCTGGCGCTGGTCGGCGGCGGGCCGTTCGACGCGATCCGCGTCGGCTTTACGGAGCTCCCGTTCTCGGCGCAGGCGATCTGGCCGCCGCTCATCGGCATTCTCTCTCAGGGCACCGGCGTCTTCGGCGCGCTGGTGTTGCTCGACAAGAGCGAGAACACCTACTCGGTGCCGGTGAACCGCGCGTCGTCGCTGCTGGCGGGCGTGGTGGCGACGCTGACGCTCTTCGCGCTGGGCGTCGGCAAGGGGCTCGACTGGCGCGAGGCCGTCGGCGCGGGCCTCGTCATCAGCGCCATCGGCGTGCTGTCGGTGCCGACGTTGCTCAAGAAGAAGAAGGCCTGAGGGTTTTGATCGCCGACAACCCCTTCGTGCAACCAATGTCGGCCACCGTCGCACCCGCAGATGAACTTTGCTAACTCGTCTGCGTGTTGAAGGAGAACATGCACATGCGCAAGGTATTGGTTTCCCTCGTCGTTCTTCTGTCCACCGTGGTCTTCGCGGCGGCGCCGTCGCCAGCGGCCAAGGCGGCCTTCGACAAGGGCGAGGCGGCGCTCGCCGCGGGCAACCTCGATCAAGCGGCGACGGCCTACCAGGACGCCATCAAGGCCACCCCGGACTACGCGGCGGCGCTCAACGGCTACGGCTCGGTGCTCTTCAAGCAGAAGAAATCGGCCGAGGCGATCGCGACCTTCAAGCAAGCGACGGAGGCCGACCCCAACTTCAAGCTGGGCTGGTTCAACCTCGGCTACGCGGCGCGCAAGACGAGCGATTTCCCCGCGGCGGCGGCGGCGTATGAAAAGTACACCGCGCTCGACGCGAACGACCCCGACGGCTTCTACGGCCTCGCCGAGTCGTACAAAGGCGCCAACCAGAACGACAAGGCCATCGCCGCGTACGAGAAGTACCTCGCGAAAGAGAAGCGCCCGTCGGAGCAGAAGTGGGTCGACAAGGCGAAGGAGTCGATCGCGGCGCTGAAGGCGACGCCCGCGCCGGCTCCCGTGGCCGCGACGCCTGCGCCCGCGCCCGCGACGACCAACACCAACACGCCCGCGCCGCCGGCCAACACCAACGTCGGCAACGTCGCGCAGCAGAAGATGCTCGAGGGCGACAAGCTGTGGGCCGAGAAGAAGTACCGCGAGGCCAGCTTCGCGTACCAGGACGCCGTCAACGGCAACCCCAACGACGTCGAGGCGAACTTCAAGCTGGGCAACAGCTACGCGGTGCTCGGCTACTACGACCGCGCCATCACCGCCTGGCAGCGCGTGCAGCAGATCTCGCCTGACGCCGCGGTGAAGAAGAGCGCGAGCGACAACATCGCCAAGGCGCAGCAGAAGATGGCGTCAGCGGGCGGCGCGTCGCCGCAGGAACAGAACAAGGCGCCCGGCACGGGCCCCGTCGCCGACACCACGCGGCAGCAGGCGCGCCAGTACTACGAAGGCGGCGTGCAGCTCATCGGGCAGCGTCGCTACGGCGAGGCGCTCAACTACTTGAACGAGTCGCTCAAGTTGGAGCCGTCGCTCACCGTCGGCTACGTGGCGCGCGGCTCGACGTTGATCGGCCTGCGTCGCTTCGCCGAAGCGGCCGTCGACTACCAGTACGCGCTCAAGCTCGACCCCGCGCGCTCTGACGCGCTCTACGGCCTCGCCGAGGCGTACCGCGGCATGAACCGCATCGACGACGCGCGCGCGTACTACCAGCGCTACGTCGCTTCGAACGCCCCCGACGTGCGGCCTGAGCTGCAGACCGACGCGCGCAACAAGCTCCAGTCGCTGCGGTAAGGAATCGATGAACACCGACATCAAGGCCATCACCGAGGCGGTACAGAAAGAGTCCGCCTTCATCGAGCCGCTCTTCCAGGAAGCCAGCAAGGTCATCGTCGGCCAGAAGCCGATGCTGGAGCGGCTGCTCATCGGTCTGCTCTGCAACGGACACGTCTTGTTGGAAGGCGTGCCCGGCCTCGCCAAGACGCTGACGGTGCGCACGTTCGCCGACGTCTTGTCGGCGCAGTTCCAGCGCATTCAGTTCACGCCTGACCTGCTGCCCGCCGACGTGGTCGGCACCGTCATCTACAATCAGCAGACGGCCAGCTTCGCGGTGCGCAAGGGCCCCATCTTCGCGAACATCGTGCTGGCCGACGAAATCAACCGCGCGCCCGCCAAGGTGCAGTCGGCGCTGCTCGAGTCGATGCAGGAGCGTCAGGTCACCATCGGCAACAACACGTTCCCGCTGCCGTCGCCGTTCCTCGTGTTGGCCACGCAGAACCCCGTCGAACAGGAAGGCACGTACCCGCTGCCTGAAGCGCAGGTCGATCGCTTCATGCTGAAGGTGAAGGTCGGCTACCCGACGCGCGACGAAGAGAAGGAAGTGTTGAACCGCATGACGGGCGAGACCGCGCCGAAGGCCAACAAGGTCATCGGGGTCGAGCAGCTCGTCGCCGCGCGCCAGGCGATGCACGCCATCTACCTCGACGAGAAGGTCAAGGACTACATCTTGAACCTCGTCTTCGCGACGCGTGAGCCGCTCAAGTACGGGCTCAAGGACCTGCCGGACTTCATTCAGTACGGCGCTTCACCGCGCGCCACCATCGCGTTGACCCAGGCTGCGCGCGCGCACGCGTTCTTGCGGCACCGCGGCTTCGTCACGCCGGAAGACGTGAAGGCGATCGGCCTCGACGTGCTGCGCCACCGCATCTCGCTGACCTACGAAGCCGAGGCTGAAGAGTTCACGCCGGAGCGCATCATTCAGCGCGTGTTCGAGCGCGTCGAAGTGCCGTGATCCCCAAGGACCTCATCAAGCGCATTCGGCGGCTCGAGATCACCACGCGCAAGGTGGTGTCGTCGGTGCTGTCGGGCCAGTACCACTCGGTCTTCAAGGGCCGGGGCATGGCGTTCTCTGAGGTGCGCCAGTACCAGCCGGGCGACGAGGTGCGCACCATCGACTGGAACGTGACGGCGCGCATGAACGACGCGTACGTCAAGGTCTTCACCGAAGAGCGCGAGCTGACGGTGATGCTGCTGGTCGACGTGTCGGCGTCGGGCACGTTCGGCAGCGGCGAGCGCAGCAAGGCGGAGATCTCTGCGGAGGTCGCCGCGCAGATCGCGTTCTCGGCCATCGCCAACAACGACCGCGTGGGGCTGGTGCTGTTCAGCGACCGCGTCGAGAAGGTGGTGCCGCCGCGCAAGGGCAAGAGCCACGTGCTGCGGTTGATCGCCGACATCCTGACGACCAAACCGGTCGGTCACGGCACCGATCTCAACGCCGCGCTCACGTACCTCTCGCACGTGGCCAAGCGGAAGACGGTGACCTTCCTGGTCAGCGACTTCTTCGCGCGCGACTACGAGAAGAGCCTGCGCATCATCGGGCGGAAGCACGACCTGGTGCCGGTGGTGGTGAACGACCCGTTCGAAGAGAAGTTCCCCGCGCTGGGCATCGTCGACCTCGAAGACCCCGAGACCGGCGAGCGCGCGACCGTCGACACGTCTGACCCGCGCGTGCGTGGGCACTTCCAGAAGTACATGGCGCAGCAGCGCGAGACGCGGAACCGGTTGTTCAAGCGCCTGCAGCTCGACTCGGTGGAGCTGCGCGCGCACGAGGAGTACGGGCGGGCGCTGCAGAAGTTCTTCGCGGCGCGGGCGCACCGGCTCGGCGCCTAGAAAATAGGCAGTTAGTTCAGCTGGTTGGTCGAATGGTAGATGGGTGGCTTGCGCTGGTACCATGGGTACCATGGCGTTCAACATCAAGAGCCCGGAGACCCACGCGCTGGCAAAGGAGCTCGCGCGTCGGAAGGGGCAGTCGATGACGGAGGTCGTCACCGAGGCGCTGCGGCGCGAACTGGCGGCGCTCGAGCCCGAAGAGCGAACCGGGCTCGCTGAAGACCTCCTACGCATCGGCCGCGAGGCATCTGCGTCGATGGCGTGCGCGCCGCCGCAGCTCGAGGCGCTGCTCTACGGCGAAGACGGGATGCCGCGATGATCATCGACAGCTCGGCCGTCGTCGCCATCCTCCGTGCGGAGCCCGAAGCCGAGCGGCTCGCGGTGGCGATGGAACAGGCGACGACCCCGCTGCGCATGTCGGCGGCGAACTACCTCGAGGTCGCCATCGTCATCGATTCGCAGAAGGACCCCATCGCCTCACGCAAGCTCGACGAGCTCATGGAACGCGCGGCGATCGCCATCGAGCCGGTGACCGAGAAGCACGCCCGCATCGCGAGGCAGGCGTGGCGCGACTTCGGGCGCAGCTCCGGCCACGCGGCGTCGCTCAACTTCGGTGACTGCTTCGCGTACGCGCTCGCCACCGACCTGCGTCAGCCGCTGCTCTTCAAGGGCAACGACTTCGGCCACACCGACGTCAGGTCTGCGCTCGGCTGAATCACTCGCCGACGACGTCGATGATCGTGAGCTCTGGCCGCGCGTTGAGGCGGATCTTCGGCAGGTGCGGCTCAAACCCGATGCCGCGGTTCACGTAGAGCGTGGTGTCGCCCACCTGGTAGCGGCCCGCTTCGTACTTCTTGTCGAACTGCGAGAACGTGATGACCGCGCCGTAGAAGGGCAGGGCGATCTGCCCGCCGTGCGTGTGTCCCGCCAGGTACAGGTCTGGCTGCGGTGTCAGCGCTTCGACGAGGTCGGGCGTGTGGAAGGCCACGATGGTGAACGTGTTGGCGCGCGTGTTGGCGAGGCACGCGGGCACCAACTCAGGTTGGTTGAACGGCGCGCCGCACAGGGCGATGGGCGGGCTGTCTTTCACCGAGGGAAATTCGCTCAACAGCTCGGTCGCGGGCCCGTTGTCGAACAGGTTCACGTCAGCCCAGCGCGACGTGTCGTGGTTGCCGCGCACCGCGTAGCGCCCGAGCGGCGCCTGCAGGTTGCTCATGACGCGACGAAACAGCGGCGCTGCGTCGCGCTCGTTGAGGCTGTCGCCGGTGAAGACGATGAGGTCGACGTTCTCTTTGCGCAGCACTTCGACGGCGCGCGTCAGCCCGCGCGTCTGCACGTCGAGGTGCAGATCGCTCAGGTGCGCGAGGCGCACGCGCGTGCCCTTCGGCCACTTCTTCGTGACGACCGTCTCGCGCGTCACCTCGAGCCAGTCGCCCTCGATGAAGCGGCCGTAGAGGAGCGTGAGGACCCCGAGCACGAACAGCGCGATCGCCGTGAGCCCGACGCGCTTGCCGACGCCGCGCAGCTTGCCCAGCGCGAGCAACACCAGCGAGAGCAGCGCCGTCATCGACACCGCGCCCGAGAGCACCACGATCACCAGCACGCGCGTCAGTTGACTCATCGGCGCGGCGGTCTCGGCGCAGGCGGCTGCGCGGTACGCGGGTCTTCAGGCCAGCTGTGGCGCGGGTACTGCCGCATCAGCTCCTTGCGCACCGCGGGGTAGTGGCGGTCCCAGAAGCCCGCGAGGTCGGTCGTCACCTGCACGGCGTTGTGGTTCGGCGCGAGCAGGTGCAGCACCAGCGGCGTGCGGCCCACCATCGGGCCCTTCGTCATGCCGAAGAAGTCCTGCAGGCGCGACTCGATCCACGGCGGCTTGCCGGGCTCCCACGTCACCTTCACGGTGCGACCGCCGGGCAGGGTCAGCTTGTCGGGCGCTTCACGCGAGAGCAGCTGCGCCTGCTGTGGCGTCAGCTTCGCGTTGAGCTGCTCGAGCAGGCTCGCTTCTTCCAGCTCCTTGAAGCTCCGCAGGCCTTCACACATCGCGCGCAGCGCGGCCTTCATGAACTCGGCGTCAGGCGTGGGGAAGTGCGCTTCGGGGAAGCCGGTGCGCAGCGTGTCGACGCGGCACTGCCAGTTGGTGAGGCGCTCGGCGTCGACGAAGGTCTGCGCGCCGGCGGCGATGGCGTGCTCGGCCAGCAGCGCGCTCGTCTCGTCGCTCGCGGGCGCAGGCTGGCGCGTCTCTTCCAACGTCACCGCGCCGTAGGTCATGCGCGTCACGCGATCGACGCGACGGGCCGAGTCGTTCCACTCGAGCCGGTCGACCTCGCCGAGCGCGTCAGGGTTGGTCTCGAGCAGCCACTCGGCGTCGACGCGGCTCGCGAGGCGCACCACCACGCCGCCACGCTTCTCTTCGGCGTCGACGGCCACCATGAGCTCGGCGTCGTGGACGACCGACGACGGGTCCAACGTGGCGGAGCCGCCGGCTGAGAACACGAGCTCCGGCGTGCGCGGCCGACGCCGCTTGGCGACGCGATCGGGGAAGCCCGCCAGCACCGTGCGCAGCAACACGTTCTCGCGCTCGACGTTGGTGCGCGGCGCAGACCCGCGCGTGTCGTCGAGCAGCCGCGAGAGCTGTTTGGTGACCCGGTCGACCGAGCTGACCGCCGACGCGTCGAGGCCCGCAGACCGAGCGCCGCCGCGTTGGCCTTGCTCGTAGCGCTCCAGCAATTCGAGCACGTCAGACGGGCCCGACTGGGCGTGCGCCGAAGGGCCGCGACCGAACTGCGCGCGTGCTTCTTGTCTGATGTCGCGCTCGCCGAGCAGCGCCGCCAGCGTGGCGCCGTCGCGAGGCAAGCCCAGGTTCTCGGCTTCGACCACGAGCCGCGCCAACCGCGGGTGCAGCGGCAGCTTGAGCAGTCGCTTGCCGATCTCGGTGAGCGCGCCGGACTTTTCCAGCGCGCCCAGGCCGCGCAGCAGCCCGTCGGCGGCCTCCAACGACGCGGCGGCCGGCGCCTCGAAGAACGCGAAGTCGTCGAGCTTCGTCACGCCCATCGCGCGCAACGCCAGCGCCGACTCGGTGAAATCGAGCCGGCGGATCTCCGGCGTGTCGGTGCCGGGGCGGCCTTCGAAGTCACCCTTCGTGTAGAGGCGGATGCACGTACCCGCGCGCGTACGACCCGCGCGACCGGCGCGCTGCGTGGCCGAGGCCTTGGAGATCTTCGCCAGCTTCAGCGTGGGCATGCCCGACCACGGCGAGTGCGCCGCGACGCGCGCCAGCCCGCAGTCGACCACGGCCGCGATGCCGTCGATGGTGACCGACGTCTCGGCCACGTTCGTCGAGAGGATGACCTTGCGCTTCTGCGAGGGCTTGAGCGCGCGGTCTTGCTCGGCGGGCGAGAGATCGCCGTGCAGCACGTGCAGCTCCAGGCCCTGGCGGCGCACGAAGTCGTCACACGTCTCCATCGCGCGGCGGATCTCTCCGGCGCCGGGCAGGAACACGAGCACGTGGCCGTCGAGGTTCTGCTGCACGAGCCGCTTGAGCGCGGCGAGGACCTGTTGGTCGAGGTGCCGATCGTCTTCGCGGTCGAGGTGCTCGATGGCCACGTCGAAGCGGCGGCCTTCGCTGCGCAGCGACGGCGCGTCACCGAGCCACTTCGCGATGGGCGCGGCGTCGAGCGTCGCCGACATGACGAGCAGCTTGAGGTCTTTGCGCGGGCCCTGCTGCAGCCGCCGCAGCATGGCCAGCGCGAGGTCACCCGCGAGGTGCCGTTCGTGAAACTCGTCGAGCACCACGATGCCCACGTCGCGCAGCAGCGGGTCGCCTACCAACCGCCGCGTGAGGATGCCTTCGGTCACGAAGCGGATGCGGGTCTGCTTCGAGCTGACGTCTTCGAAGCGCACCTGGTAGCCGACGGTCTGGCCCGGGCGTTCACCAAGCTCCTCAGCGACGCGCGTGGCGGCGAGGCGCGTGGCGAGGCGACGTGGCTGCAGCACGACGAGCTCTTTGTCGCCGGCGAGACCAGCCTGCAGGAGTGCGGGGGGAACGCGCGTCGTCTTGCCGGCGCCGGGCGGCGCTTCCAGCACCAGCGCCTCACGGGAGCGGAGCGCGGAAATCAGCTCCGGCAACAGGGCGTCGATGGGCAGCGTCGTCACGAAAATCAGTCCTACACAGCTTCTCTTCACGCAGGTGGGCGAACTCGCCGCCCACCTGAGCGAAGTGCTTCAACGATTCACTTGGGCTTCTTGCTCTGCAGGAAGCGGCCCGTCTGCATGCCGAGGTTCTCGCCGATGTAGCCGATGTGCTGGAACACCGACGGCTGCGTCACGCTGGCCGGGTACGAGTTGACGACGATGATCTCGTCGGTCGGCGCCGCGGCGTCAGGGCCCGCGAGGATGTTGGCGTTCACCGCCGACGACGAGCGCGCGACGACGATGTACTTGCCCATGTTCATCGTCTGCGGCTTCACGGTGATGGTGATGTCACCAGCGCCTTCGGCGGCCGGGTGCGCGCCCGGCACCTGACCCTTGAGGCCCTGCATGAAGAAGTTCTCGAACTTGGCCGTGAGATCCGACCAGGTCTTCTCGTACTCAGCGTCCTTCTCGAGCTGGCTCTTCTTCCACTCGTCGAGCGAGTACTTGCCGACCTGCAGCTGCGAGTAGTCGAACTGCACGGCGACGTTGTTGGCCGTGGCCAGGGTCGTGGGGTCTGACGCGCGCACGACCTTCCAGGTCGGGCCACAGCCAGACAACATCGCCACCGCCACCGCCGCGCTCAACAGCGACACACGCTTCGAGAACTGCATGAGGGAATCTCCTTTGGGTTGAACAGCGGCGCGGACTCTCGCACACGCTCTTCAGGAGTCACCCCGTTTGCAGAACGCGCTGTGTCACGCCTCTGCGTCGGCGCTTTTCTCCTTGCGGGAGCGCCGCGGCTTCTCGACGACGGGCGCCGGCTCTTCGTCGACCTCTTCCATCGGCTCGTCGGGCGCAGCGGCCAGCTCTTCGAGCTCGGCGTCGTTCGGCGCGCTCGGGTCGACGGGCTCTTCATCGAGCGGCGAGCTGTCTTCGCCTGGCACCTTCACGCGCTTCTTCGGCTTCGAGCTGACGTGCGAGATCTCGTAGAGGTCCTTCACCGGCGCCAGCGCGGCCTCGGCGAGCAGTCGCGCTTGCTTGCAGGGAAGTTCCAGTCGGCGCGCTGCGGCGTCGAGCTCGTCACGCAGGCCCTGGGCTGCGGCCTCGTCGAGCGGCTCTGTCGAGAACACGCCCTTCCAGGTGGCGAAGCCCGCGCGCATCGCGTCGAGCGTCGGCAGCACGAGCGCGTACGACTCTTCAGCGAACATGCGCTTGGCGTAGCCGGTGCCCAACCGCTTCTCGAAGTCGCCGCAGAACTTCTCGAAGTCTTCGCGATCGCAGCGCCGCAGCACGGGGATCTTCAGCTTGCCGTACAGCGCCTCGAGCAACGGCGCGCGGCTGCCGGCGGCGAAGGTGATGCCGGCGTGCAGCTTCTCGACAGCGTCGACCGCCTCGTTCTGGAGCTTGCGCGCCTGGTCTTCACGCACGGGGTCCATCTCGGGCAGCCGCAGCACGCGCGTCAGGAGATCGCCGACACCGTCGCGCGCCGCGGCGACACGGGCGCGCGCTTGCTCGAGCCACGCCTTCTCGTCAGCGAGCCCCTGCTTCTTCGACAGCGCCACGCCGGCGGCCTCGAGGCGGGTGAGCAGCTGCTCCGAGTGGGCGACGAGATCGAAGGCGTCGAGCAGTGACGGGTTCATGATCGGCTAGGACTTACCACGCCGGGCCTCGAGCGCGGTCGTGATGTCGCGCGGCAGCGGCGCGGTGAAGGTCTGGTCGTCGATGCGCAGCTTCCACGCGTGCAGCGGAATGCGACCGAAGCCGGCGGCCTTTGCCTCCGCCGTGCCGTAGAGCCAGTCGCCGAGCAGCGGGTGTCCGACGTCGGCGAGCTGCGCTCGGATCTGGTGCGTGCGGCCGGTGTCGAGGTCGATCTCCACGAGCGCCACGTCGTCGAACTGCTCTTTCACTTCCCACGAGAGGCGTGCGCGGCGTGGCGACGGAAAGCGCGTGGTGTAGCGGCGCGGATCTTCCGGGTGACGGCCGTATGGCGTGTCCAACTTTCCGGTGGGTGGCGGCGCGCCCCACACGAGCGCGAGGTACGTCTTCTTGATGCGCTTCTCGTCGAACGCCACCTTCAGCTCGGCGAGCGCTGCGTCGGTCTTGGCCAGCACGAGGCAGCCGGTGGTGTCTTTGTCGAGCCGGTGCGCGACGCCGGGCAGCGCGGCGCCACCGACGTCGAAGCCGCGGAACTGGGCAGCCGCGAGCATGACCACCGACGGTCGATCACCTTCCGGTTCCACGACGAGGTCGGTGGGCTTGTCGATGACGAGCCAGCTCGCGTCGTCGTGGAGCGCGCGGAGCTTCGGCCCCGTGGCGGTGGGCTTCGCCGGGGCGGGCGTGGCGACGTCGAGCTCGACGGTCTCGCCACCGACGATGCGGCGCATCGGCTTGGCGATCTTGCCGTTCACGCGCACCTTGCCGCCGGCGAGCAGCTTCTGAATCTGCGCTTTCGTGAAGCCCGGCAGCGCCTTCGCGAGGAACGCGTCGAGGCGCGGCGGCGCGTCGCCAGGCACTGTGAGCTTTCGGGGAGCCATGACGGCGGCGCATACCACGCGCTCGCGGTTCGAACGCTCGACTCCCGTGCGGGCCACGGCTACGCGCGTCGTATGGCTCACTACCTCGTGCGTCTCGCCCAGCCGCGCGACGACGCCGCCATCGCTGACGTGTTGATCGACTCGTTCGTCGAGCAGTACGCGCGCAAGCTGCCCGACGTCGTCGTCACCGATCGCCGGAAGGACGAGCTGCGCGACGTAGCGAGCAAGCGCGCGGTGGCCAGGGTGTGGGTCGCCGAGCTCGACGACGTCGTCGTCGGCACCGTCGCGCTGTGGCCACCGGGCGCGCATCGCTCGGAGGCGTGGATCTCGAACGCCGCAGACCTCCGCCACCTCGCTGTCGCGCAGGCGCATCGTGGAGGCCTGGTGTCACGGCTGTTGCTCGACACCGCCGAAGCGTGGGCGCGCGAGCAGCGCTTCGCCGCGGTGTGTCTGCACGTGCGTCGTGGCGCGGTGGGCGTGCGCGACGTGTACGTGAAGCGGGGCTACCAACGTGCGGCGACGGGAGACCTCGATCTGCTGCCCGAGGTGTTCCTCGAGGCGTACGTGCTGCCGCTCGCGTGAGCGCTGACGTTCAGCCCAGCAGCGCGGCGAGCGCGCCGTCATCGCTCAACGCGCTGAACGCCCACGTGGCGCCACAGTCGCGCAGCTCGTCGACGGTGTGACCGCCGGTCGCCACGCCGATGCACTCGGCGCCGATGGCCTGGGCCGCGTGCACGTCTTTGGGCGTGTCGCCGATGACGACCACGCGCGCGGCCTCCATCGTCACGCCGAGCTGCTGCGCGCCACGCACAGCGCCCGCGCGAATCAGCTCGGGGCGCAGCTCGTGGTCATCTCCGAAGCCGCCGAAGCTGAACTTCTCGTAGAGCCCCACGCGCGCCAGCTTGAGCCGCGCGCCTTCACGCACGTTGCCGGTGCCGAGGCCCACCGCGCAGCCCGCCTTCAGCGACGCGTCGACGGCTTCGCGCATACCGGTGTGCACGATGTACTTCTCGTCGGGCACCGACTTCACCGAGTCGGACAGACACTCGAGGTACTTCGCGAGCAGCGCGTCGATGTTGGCGTCGGTGGCCTCGACCTCGATGGCGGTGAGGCCGCGCCGCGCGATGGCGCGATCGGTCATGCCGTCGAAGCTGAAGAGGCTGCACGCGTCGTCGCGACGGTGCAGCAGTTGGAACGCGCGATCGATGGCGCGGCGACCTGCGCCGCCCGTGGTGACCAACGTGCCGTCGATGTCGAACAAGAGAACCGTGGGGCGCACGGTCCTCGTCTACCTCACTTGAAGTACGGCGAGCAGGCGACGTCGATGCGGCGAATGAGGTCGTCCACCAGCGGCTGCGCCTCGGCCGCGAAGTAGTTGCGGTTGGTGGCGAAGTAGCTGCGCGCGGTGGTCAGCGCCACGTACGCGTCGGCCGTCTGCATCGCCTTGAGCACGTCGACCATGATGCGCATCGTCTCGAAGCTGCGCTGGCCGTCGCTGCTCGTGAGGCTCTCGCGGGCCACGGTGACGACGCGCGCCGAGAACGCCGGGTCGTACATCGCCGGGTTGACGCGGATCTCGTCGCGCACTTCGGGCGCCTCGAGGAAGAGGTTGGCCAGCAGCGCCGCGTTGAAGAAGTCGGCGTAGCGGTTCGCGTACTGACCCAGGCCGATGATGTCCTGACGCATGGGCGGCGCGGTGTCGCCGACGAGGATGTTGAAGGCTTCGAGGCGCTGCGCTTCAGACACCGGCGCGCGGACGTAGCGGGTGACGGCCCACACGTGGCGAGCATCGAGCGGCGCGGCGTTGAACGCGGCGCGCATCGCGGCCTGGTAGCGCGGCGCGATGTCTTCGACGAGCGGGTTGGCGCCGACGTCGAAGCGATCGCACGTGGCGTCGACGGTGGTGTCTTCGTCGGTGCAGAAGGGCTGCGTCGGCGCCGTGGCGTCGAGGCCGTAGAGGTAGCGCACGGCGGCGACGTCGTAGGCGGCCGGCGCGTCGAGCAGCACGGCGTCGACGTCGGCGTTGTAGTCCATCACCGACACGCGGGTGCTCGAGCCCTTGAAGTTGTGGCGCAGGCCGAGCGTGTGACCGACCTCGTGCAGCACCACGTGCGTCAGGTACTTCTCCAAGTAGTCCTTGCGCGACATGCCCGCGGGGATGACGGCGTCGTCACGTTCCATCGCGCACAGCGAGGTCTCGGGCATCGCCGACCAGCGCACCGACGGCTTGGCAGCGCGAGTCGGCGGCGTGAGGCGCGTGGGCCCGTTGTGGATCGGCAGGCCCGTGAAGATGGCGAGCGGGTCGCACTGGCACGCGATGGCGCTGCTGCCGGTGTTGCGCGGGGTGACGGCGCCGCGCACGAAGTCGGTGCCGTTCACGTTCGAGTCGAAGCAGCCGACCTCGTCCTTGCGCACGATGCTCTGCGTCGCGGTCGGCGCGGGCGCGACGCTGTTCTCGGAGCAGTTCGCTGCGCCGTAGCCGACGAGGTCTTCGACGTCGGCGGTGCGGGTGCACGCACCGGTGAGCGCGGTGGTGGTGCGCACCAGCGCGAGCTTTCCGGCGCTCGCCGAGATGTTGATGCCGGCCGTGAAGTCAGGCGTGGGCAGCGCCGTGCCGCCGGTGCTGGCCGCGAGGCCGATGAGGAAGTAGCCGCCGCCCGCCACCGTGCCGCTCAGCGGAATCACCTGCCACGACGTGCCGTTGGCCGAGCCGTACTGCAGCGACCAGCCGTCGAGCGACACGGCGATCGAGCCGCGGTTGTGAAGCTCGACGAAGTCCTGGTTCCACGCCGCGGTCGACGAGTTGTTGCCGAAGACCTGGCTCACGACGATCGAGCCCACGCAGGTCTCACCGGGCGGCGGCGTGCCCGCGTCAGGCGTGACGACGCCAGCGTCCATCGGGGGCGCCACGCCGGCATCAACGGGCGCGACGACGCCAGCGTCACCGGCCTCGAAGAGCGCGGCTTCCACGAAGACGCTCGAGAAGT
>CAYWON010000118.1:0-1533 GCA_964459885.1 uncultured Archangium sp. | reverse complement strand
ACGCCAGCGTCACCGGCCTCGAAGAGCGCGGCTTCCACGAAGACGCTCGAGAAGTAGACCGACGCCCCACGGATCTCGCCGGTGTTGGGGTTCTCACGCCAGTTGGCGAACGCGAAGCCCGCGCCCGGGTTGGGGTCGACGACGATGAAGTTCTTGTCGTCGTCGCCGAACGAGTCGTCAGCGCCCGTGGGCACGACGGTGAAGACGGGGAAACCGAACGCGTCGTTCCACTTCGTCACGCCGCGCTCGATGGCGCCGCGCACGTCGACGCCGGCGAGGCGCGGGTCGTTCTGCAGGCGCTCGACGCTCTGGGTGATGCGCCAGGGGATCGGCTGCATCCCCGGCTTGATGTTCCATTTCACGGCGTTGCGACGCACGCGCGCTTCGTTGGGCACGTACTGCGGGTTGGCGCTCTCGAAGTAGTGCTTGGTCGTGAGCTCGGTCGACGTGAAGCCCGTGCCTTCGGTGTAGCGGCGCAGCGAGAGCGCCATCGTGCCCGAGCCGCGGAACGGCTGGTCCCACCCGAGGACTCCGGGCGCCGGGACGTCGGAGTAGCCGGTGAAGACCTGTTCCCACGAGATGCCGTCGGTCATCGCGCGGTAGCGCTGCAGGTACGCGAGCTCGACCTCGAAGCGCATCTGGTAGCTCGCGCCCACGACGTCAGAGACCGCGTCGAAGCGGTTGAGCCCGGCCGACGGGTCGACCAGCACGTAGTTCGCCGAGCCGGCCTGCGCGTTGAACGGCGCGTAGTCGGTGACGATGGGCCACGCCTCGACGACGCGCTGCGGGTCGAGCACGTCGCTCCACTTCGCGCCGTCGGTGGCGTCGAACACGTAGAGCTTGTCGTTCTGCACTTTGAAGGTGACGACGCGCGTGCCCAGCGAGTGCACCGGCGTGTTCTCGGCCGGGTGCCACTGCGTGAGGTACGCCGAGAGGAACCAGCGTTGCGCCAGCTGCGACTTGTTGATGGCGACGTAGAAGTTGTCAGCGCCCACGGCGCCGGTCGGCCCGCCGTCGGCGGTGAGCGCCTGCGAGGTGCGCGCCACGCGCACGAAGGCCTCGTCGCCGAGCGAGTCACGCATCGTCGCTTCGCTCTGACCACAACCCGACAGCGCAACCGCGCACACGACGACCGCAGCGCCAGCAAGACGCGAGAACATGTTCGACTCCCCTTTGAGTGCCCGGCGATGTGGGTCGCCGTGAGTGACGGTGGAACCCGTCAGCCCGGAATGTTGTGCAAGACGCTGTGATTCTCGGGCGTCGGGCCAGCGGAGCGCGTCACGCAGCCGGACACTTCGCGCCACCACGTCGCCGAACGCGCCACCCGACAGGACAGATCGCGCCAGCCGCCCCGTGAATGCATGTCGAGGCCTGAGGTACCTTCGGGCCGATGCGACGCTTCGGAGTTCTCGTTTCGGTTCTGGTCGTCACCGCGTGCGGTGGCTCGATGACGGTGGATGGCGGCGTTGGCGGTGGTGCAGCGACTGGTGGTGGTGCAGCGACTGGCGGCGGCTCAGCCACTGGCGGCGGTGG
>CAYWON010000117.1:19074-21095 GCA_964459885.1 uncultured Archangium sp. | reverse complement strand
ACGTGCAGGTTGCTCGACGCGCTGACGGCGTCGGGGTCGAGACGAAACGTCATCGGCACCGTGCCGTAGTCCGATTCCATGGCCGCGAAGGTGCAGCCCGTTGGTGGCGGCGGCAGCGTGTCGCCACAGCCCGCCAGCACCACCGCCACGCTCAGGACAAGTCGTCGCGCCATCGCCGCCACCATGCGGCGTTCTCAACCGAAGAGGAAGAGCGCCACCGTCGCCATGCCCAGCAGCAACAACACCGCGAGCAACACCGGCAACGCCGACGAGCGCACCGGGCCCGTCATCAACATGCGGCCCGGCTGCGTGTTGCCCATCGACGGGTTGGTGGGCGCGTAGCTGTCGGAGTTGCCCACCACCTGCGAGCGCACGCCCAGCTCCGTCAGCACTTCCTGCGTGTTGCGGAGGAAGACGCGGTACTCGTTCTCGGTGACATCGAACGTCGTGCGGTAGCGGCCTTCGGACGCCTGGCGCGTGGTGTCCCAGTCGCGCAGCTCTGCGACCAACGCGATGAAGTCGACCCAGCCGCACACCGGCGCTTCGGTGCGCGTCGCCAACACGAGGCTCTGGCGCGCCAATTCGCCGCCGCCGCTGCTGGGGCCGAGCGGCTCCGTCACCTTCAGCACGCGACGGGAGCCGCCCACGGGCTGCTTCGACATGCGCTCGGTCAGCACCTCGGCCATCACCAGCATCGAGCTGGTCATCGATGTCACAGGGGGTGGCATGCGGTGGCGCGACTGTACGCTAAACACCACAGCGCGATGGCTTCCGATGAAGAGGTGCGCGGGTTGCGCGACGCGCTCGAGACGACGCAGCAAGAGAACAAGGCGCTGCGAGCGTTGCTGGCGGAGTTCGAGTCGCTCGACCCCAAGGGCCTCATGCGCAGAATCGACCAACTCGAGAACGAGAAGCTCGAGCTGCGCGTGCGCCTCGAGCGCGCCGACGTGGTGCGCAACCAGTGGGACGCGCGCGTGCAGGCGCTCCGACGGGAGCTCGACATCGCGCTCAAGGAGCAGGACCGCCTGCGCCACGTGTTGGAGAACGAGCGCCTCGCGCGCTGACGCCTATTTCCAGGTCGCGGCGAACTTCGCGGCCGCGGTGTTGGGCAGCTCGGCGCGCACGCGCTGCATCCACGCCTCACCTTCGTCGCGACGCGACAACTTCTCGGCCAGCAGCCGGCCCAGCATCACCCACGCGCGCCCGCGCTCTTCATCGGGGGCTTCCTTCTTTGCGGCGGCTTCGAGCGCCAGCAACGACGACTCGTAGTCGATGCGCGCGCCCGCGGTCTGACCGAGCCACAGCAGCTCCGTCGACGTCAGTAGCTCGACGCACGAGAGGCCGGCCGCGCGGAAGATGTCCAACGCCGCGTCGGTGTCGCCGCGCTGCATCGCCGTGCGCAGCTGCGCTGCGGTCTGCTCGCCGTGGCTGGGCAACAGCGCAGCGTCGAGCGCGGCGGGAGGCGGCGGCGCTTCACCGCGGAACTCCAGGGCGTCGAAGCGTGAGGCCGGCGTCGGGAGCACGGGCGCGGCGGGCTCCGGCAGCTCGATGGCCGTGGGCAGGTGCGCCGCGAGCGAGCGCTTCTGCGGCACCTCGCCGCGCGGCTGCGCGTCACCCAGCACCGTCTCGTGCTCGTCGAGCGTGTCCATGCCGAAGGCAGTGCCGTGCACCAGCATGACGAGACCGGCGATGCGCCCGATGACGACCGCCGGGTACACCGCCACGAGCGCACCGAGCGCGCTGCCGATGAACGGGGGAAGCGCGTCGCGGATGACGAGGCCCGTCACCACGGCGAACAGCCACGCCAGCGTCGCCAGCGAGAGCGCCGCCACGTACACGCCGAAGTCGCGGCCGATGCGCGCGGACACGCCGAGCACGCGCAGCGGGTTGAGCAGATGCAGCACGCTGGCGCCCGACGCCGCGCCGATGAAGCTGGTGGGCGTCCACGCCAGCGTCACCAGCCACACGAGCCACCACATCCACGGCTTGCCGAGCCAGCCGACCAGCACGGCGCCGCCCCA
>CAYWON010000117.1:0-18974 GCA_964459885.1 uncultured Archangium sp. | reverse complement strand
CGCAATCGCAGCAGCGGCTCGGCGAGCTCGCCGCACAGCGCGCACACCGTCAGCGAGACTGGAGGCACGTATTTCGTCGCCGCGCAGTCGGGGCACAGCGCGCGGTGGCACGCCGTGCATTCCCAACCCGCCAGCGCTTGATGCGCTTCACACCGCAGTGCCGTCATCGCGGCGCGCAGCATCGCCAAAGACGAGCCGCGCGCCACGACAACTTCGTCACTGCAGCTTCAACGGCCCCGCGAACGGCGGCAGGCGCGGCAGACCGGCGGAGCTCGCCGTCACAGTCTGCAGCGTCCAGCCGGTGTACGTGTTGGGGTTCGCGTAGGTGCTGCAGGTGGGGTTGTCGATGCTGTTGGCCGTCATGGTGGTCGTCGCCACCACGCCGTTGCCGACCGGCGAAGGCGCCATCAGCTCGCCGCGAGAGCCGACCCACTGCAGCCAGCGCGAGGTGGCGATGTCAGCGCTGCCGCCCGAGTTGAGCAGCGGCGTGCCCGTGCACCCGGTGCCTGAGTAGTAGACCTGCGCGGGCTGCATCGTGCCGTCCCAACGCACGACCATGTAGTAGCCGGCCGAGGTGATGAAGCCGACCGAGTTGCGGTTGATGCTCACCATGTTGCCCAGCACCACGTTGTTGTTGTCGAGGATGCGGTAGCCGCTCGACGGGCCGGCCGGACCCTGCGGGCCAGTGGGGCCTTGCGGACCAGCAGGGCCGGTGCCGCCGACGTTGCCCTGCACGCCCTGAAGACCTTGCGGGCCCTGGGCGCCGTTGCACACGTAGCGCGTCAGCGCCGCGTTCACTTCGCCCGAGTCGAGCGCGCCGTTGCCGTTGGTGTCGGTACCGAACTGCAGCCGCGTGCCGCCGGTCGCGCAGTTCGCGCCCGCAGGTTCGGCAGCGCTGGCGGCCACGGCGTTGCGGCCTGCTGCGCCCGTCGCACCCGTAGCGCCGGTCGTGCCCTGAATGCCCTGCGGACCCTGCCCGCCGTTGCACACGTAGCGCGTCAGCGCCGCGGTCACTTCGCCCGAGTCGAGCGTGTTGTTGCCGTTGGCGTCGACGCCGAACTGCAGCCGCACGCCGCCCGTCGCGCAGTTCGCGCCCGCCGCTTCAGCTGTCGTCGCGGCGACCGTGTTGCGGCCAGCAGCGCCCGTCGCACCGGTGGCGCCAGGGGCACCGGCAGTGCCCGTCGCGCCCTGCGCGCCGTTGCACACGTAGCGGGTCAACGCGGCGGTCACTTCGGCAGCGTCGAGCGTGTTGTTGCCGTTGGTGTCGCGGCCGAACTGCAGTCGCACGCCGCCCGTCGCGCAGTTCGCGCCCGCGGCTTCGGCCGCCGTCGCCGCCACGGTGTTCAGACCATCGGCGCCGGCTGCACCCGTGGCACCAGGCGTGCCCGGCGAACCCGTCGCGCCGACTTCACCCTGCGTACCCTGCGCGCCGTTGCACACGTAGCGCGTGAGGGACGCGTTGATCTCCGAAGCGTCAAGCGTGCCGTCGGCGTTGGCGTCGGCGCCGACGTCGAGCTTCACGCCTCCCGTCGCACAGTTCGCGCCCGCAGCTTCAGCCGTGGTGCGCGTCAGCGTCGCCGTGCCCGCAGCGCCCGACGCACCCGCGGGGCCCGTCATGCCCTGCGCGCCAGCGACACCTTCGGCGCCGTTGCACGCGTAGCGGGTGAGCGCCGCGTTCACTTCGGCCGCGTCGAGCGCGCCGTTGCCGTCGGCGTCGATGCCGACCTCGAACTTCACGCCACCGTGCGCGCAGTTGGCGCCCGCGGTCTCAGCGCTCGTCGACACCAGCGTCGTCGCACCCGCAGTGCCCATGGTGCCCGCGGTGCCCATCGCACCGGTGGCGCCCGTCGCGCCGTTCTCACCCGCAGGGCCAGCCGGACCGGCTTCACCCTGAGGGCCCGGCGCGCCATCAGCGCCCTTCGTACAACCCACTACCGCTACTGCAGCCGCAGCCATCAACCAACGTCGCAACATGTCGAGAGAACCCCGAAAGGAAATGAGTGAGGGAAATGCGCGGGAATGCGTAATGCGACGCACGCGCCGTTCGCCTCGTAGGAATTCGCGCACACGCTCAGCGCGTGGTCTTGATGACGGGCGACGTGCCTTTGCCGCCACCAGTCGGTGACTTCGGCGTCGCTTTCTTCTTGAGCGGCAGCGACAGACTTGCGCCCGTCATCTCGGTCAACGTGAGGTCGGCGCTCTCGTAGCCATCGGCCGACACGCGCAACGGCAGCGGCAATTTCCCGTGCGGCACGCGCACGTCGACCGGAGTCAGACCCAGACGCACACCACCGACCTCGACGAGCGCGCCGGTGGGCTCCGAGTCGATGCGCACCGCGAGCTCGTCGGGCGGCTGCGGAGGCTTCACGACCTCGGGTGGCTTCACCGGGTCGGGCGGATTGATGGCGACGGGCGGCGTGACCGGGTCAGGCGGGTTGATGGCGCCGGCCTGCGATTTCCACCACGCAAAGCCGCCGAGGCTGATCAGCACCAGCGCAGCGACCGCGGCGATGGCCACCTTCTTCGTCGACGACTCGCGCGGCGGCGGGCCCACGGCCTGCGTCACCGGCTGGCTCTGCAGCTCGCGCGCGCGGTCGACTGTGGTGGCGCCCAGCGCTTCTTTCGGCTTCGTCAGGCCGCCCGCGTCGAGGTCGGTGAGGCCCGAGTCTTCCTCGTAGAAGCGCGGCGAAGCTTCCTTCGCGATGCGCTCGGCGTAGAGCTCCTGCATGAACGCCGAGAGGTGCGCCGACGAGGTGGGAATGGCGTTCTGCAGTGCGAAGTCTTCGAGCGCCAGGCGGAACGCGGCGGCGTCGGCGAAGCGGTCTTTCGGGTCACGCGCCAGCGCCTGAAGCGTGATGGCGTCGAGGCCCGGCGGTGACGACGGCTCGACCTGCGAGGGCGGCGGCACCTGACAGGCCTTCACGAGGCGCTGCGTGGCGAGGTCGTTGTCGCCCTTGAAGAGCCGGCGGCCCGTGAGCTGTTCCCACAGCACGATGCCGAGCGCGAACACGTCGCTGCGCGCGTCGAGGTCGAGGCCGTCGGCCTGCTCCGGCGACATGTAGGGGAACTTGCCCTTCAAGATGCCGGTGGCGGTGTGCTGCGCGCGGCCCGCGGCCTTGGCGACGCCGAAGTCGATGAGCTTCACCGAGCCGTCGAAGCCGACCAGCACGTTCTGCGGCGAGACGTCGCGGTGCACGAGGTTGAGCGGCGTGCCCTTGGCGTCACGCGCCTTGTGCGCGAAGTCGAGGCCCGCGGCGGCGTCGGCGATGATGCGCACCACCACGCCGATGGGGATGCCCTTGCCGACGGCGGCGGCCTGCTTCTCGATGCGCCGCAGGTCTTCGCCCGCGACGTATTCCATCTCGATGTAGTGGACGCCGTTCTCGACGCCGAACTCGTTGATGCGCGCGATGTTCGGGTGGTCGAGGCGCATGGTGATCTTCGCCTCGTCGCGGAACATGGCGAAGAACTCTTCGTCTTCGACCAGGTGCGGGAGGATGCGCTTGATGACGACGAGCTTCTCGAAGTCGTCGCTGCCCTTCTTGCCGAGCAACACCTGCCCCATGCCGCCCGAAGCAATCTTCTTGAGGAGCGTGTAGCGGCCGAACGGGATGCCCATGAAGTCGGTGGCCAGTGTACCCGCGCGAGGCCGATTTACCGCCTCACTTTCCGTGGGGTGACGGCTGCGGGCGTCAGGTGCGAGAGTCCGCTCCATGAAGCCGGTTTCGAGTCGCACGGCGCAGTCGAGTCACTGGGAGCGCTTCGTGGCGCTGCCCGGCGATGACGGTCGTGAGTTGGTGGCGGGCGAGTTGGTGGAGACCGAGATGCCGACAGAGCTGCACGAGTTCATCGTTGCGCAGTTGATCTGGTTCCTCACCTCGTGGACTCGGCAGCACGGCGGCGTGACGCTGGGCTCTGGCTACAAGGTCCGCATCGACGACGACCACGGCTTCATGCCCGACGTGCAGCTCTACCACCCGAAGAACCGCGCGCGCCGCACGCCACAGGGCCTCGTCGCCGGGGCGCCCGACATCGTGGTGGAGGTCTTGAGCGAAGGCAGCGCCAGCTACGACAAGAAGGCCAAGCTGCTGGGCTACGCGCGCATCGGCGTGGCTGAGTACTGGGTCGTCTCGCCCGACGAGGGCTCCGTGGAGCGGCTCGTGCTGCGGCGCGGGAAGTACGTGGTGGAAGAGGTGCTGGTGAGCGGCGACCTCGTGAAGTCGGCGCGCTTCCCCGGGCTGGCCGTCGTCGTCTCGGAGCTCTTCGAGCTGCCGAAGCCGCCGAAGCGTTGATCAACGCTTCTTCTTCTTGTCCTTCGACTTCGGTTCCGGCGCTGGCGCCGAGCAGTCTTCGTCGCCGCGCAGCTGCTGCACCTTCCACTTGCCGCGGTACTCGAGGCAGCTGAAGACCTGCACGCGGTCGGAGCCAGACGAGAAGCGCACGTCGCGCAGCAGCGCCTTCTGTTCCGTCTGCTCGAGCACCGCCGTGCCCGCGCACTGCAGGTCCGAGCCGTTGGAGTACCCCTCGTATTTCTCGTCGAGCAACGCGAGCTCAGTGAGCGCACACGCCGTCGTCTCGTCGAGCTGCGCCGCCGCCACGTTGCCCAGCTGGCCTTTGAGCTCCGCGATGCGCTCGCGTTCCTGCGCCGTCAGCACGCCCGCCCCAATCCACAACGCGACGGACGCGCACAGGCTGGCCACGCTCAGCGCGAGGCTCGCGGTGGCCATCGTGGAGCCGGGCAGGTGGTGTTGCTGTGCGAGCCGCCGCGCGCGCAGCCCGAAGAAGATGCCGGCCACCGAGCCGACCGGCAGCATGCAGCACAGCCAGCCGAGCACCGCGCCGCCGAGCGCCCACTTCGACGCGGTGGCGAGCTCTACCTTCGCGTTCTCGAGGGCGCGTGCGTCGTGTTGCTCGGCGCGCTGCGTGGCGGCCGCGCGCTCGGCCTCTTTGCGGCGCACACCCGCCAGCGTGGTCTGGCCACAGAACGTGCACTTCTCGAGGTCATCGCTCAGCGGCGCGCTGCAGTGAGGGCAGTTCTGCATTCGGCCAGTGTCTCAGCTCAGCTCTTCAACTTGTAGCCAGTCTTCAACATCCACCACGCGGCGCTTGTTGAGACCGCCGCGAGCACGAGCAACAGCCCGAGGCCCAGCCACGTGCCTTCACCGCTGCCCAACATGCCGGCGCGCAGGCCTTCGACCATGTGCACGACGGGGTTGAACAGGCTGATGGTGGCGAACGGCTCAGGCAGCTTGCGCACCGAATAGAAGACGCCGCCCAGGAACGTCAGCGGCATCATCAGGAACGTCGGGAAGAAGTTGATCTGCTCGAACTTCTCGGCCCACACGGCCGCGATGAGCCCCAGCATCGCGAAGACGTAGGAGCTCAAGACGAGGAACAGGAGCGTCTGGCCCGCGTGCGCGAGGTGGAAGCCGGTGAAGAACATCGCCACCACCCACGTGAGGATGCCGACGAGCAGGCCGCGCACCATCGCGCCCGAGATGAAGCCCACCAGCAGCTCCACGGGGCCGAGCGGCGCGACGAGCAGGTCGACCAGCGTGCCCTGCAGCTTGGTGATGAAGAACGACGACGACGAGTTGAGGAACGCGTTGTTGGCGATGCCGAGGAACACCAGGCCCGGCACGATGAACTGCACGTAGGGCACGCCTTCGATGTCGCCCTGGCGACCGCCCAGCGTGTACGCGAACACCACGAAGTAGAGCGACGTGCTGATCAGCGGCTGCAAGACCGTCTGCCCTGGCACGCGGAGGAACCGGCGCACCTCTTTGCCGAAGAGCGCCTTCGCGCCGATGAGGTTCACGACGGCTCTCCCTTCAACACGCGCACGAGGATGTCTTCGAGCCGCGCCGGCTGCATCGAGACGTCGGCCACCGGCAGCTGCGCCGCGAAGATGGAAGCGAGGACTTCCGCCGACGTGGGCGAGCCGGAGCGCTCCACGAAGGTGAGCGTCAGGCCGTCGGCAGACAAGCTGGCGAGGTTGCCAGCTGGCAAAGTCGCCAGCGGCGACGCGAGCTTCACCACCAGCTGTCGCTCACCGAGCCGACGCATCAACGCGTGCTTCTCTTCGACCAACAGCAAGCGGCCCTTGTCCATAACACCGACGCGGTCGGCGAGCTCTTCGGCTTCTTCGAGATAGTGTGTCGTCAGCACCACCGTCGTGCCTTCGGCTTTCAGCTTGCGCACGTAGTTCCAGAGGTCGCGGCGCAGCTCGACGTCGACGCCCGCGGTGGGCTCGTCGAGGAACACCAGCTTCGGCCGGTGCACGAGCGCCTTGGCGATGAGCAAGCGCCGCTTCATGCCGCCCGAGAGCGCGCGCGTCTGTGTGTCGGCCTTCGAGGTGAGTGACAGCGCCGCGAGCAGCTCGTCGATGCGGCCGTCGTCGCGCGGCTGGCCGAAGTAGCCCTGCTGGATGCGCAGCGACTCGCGCACCGTGAAGAACGGGTCGAAGTTGATCTCCTGCGGCACGAGGCCGACCTGGTAGCGCGGCGTGAGGTTGTCTTCGTCGAGCGACTTGCCGAAGAGCTTCACGCTGCCCGAGGTCTTCTTCACCAGGCCGCACACGGCGCCGATGAGCGTCGTCTTGCCGGCGCCGTTCGGCCCCAGCAGCGCGAAGATCTCCCCCGCGTTGATGGTGAGCGACACACCGGTCAGCGCCTGGTGCGCCTTGTAGTGCTTCACCAACGCTTCGACTTCCAGCACCGCCGTCATGGGGCGCGCTTCTCGCGCATCTTTCCCGTGCGGGCACCCGTCTTTCAGTTGGGGTAAGGCGTGACGCCATGAGAACGGTCGCGTTGGTGGTGGCGGTGGCGGTGGCGCTCAGCTCGACTTCGGCGTTCGCGGACGACGCGCCGAAGCAGCGGGGCTTCTTGTCGGGCCTGGGCATCGGGTTGCTGGTGCTCAGTGGCGCAGGCTTCGGCGTCGGTGCCGCCAACGTCGTGCGCGCGACCGACTTCAACACGCAGCTCGTCGCCTACGTCGGTGAGGACGGGAAGACGCTCCCCTCGTCCGACGAATCGTCGCGCGTGGCGATGCTGCAGAAGGATCGGGAGGATGCGTGGGTCTCCTCGGGTATCCTGATGGGCGTCGGCGCCGCAGCCGCCATCGCGGGCATCATCTTGCTGGTGCTCGACGCGCCACCGCCCGTGCTCGTCACCTTCACGCCGACGCCGCACGGCGGGGCGTTCTCGCTCTCAGCGACCTTCTGAGCCCCGCGTTCAGCCGGCGCGCTGCAGCCGCTCCGGCGCGGGCGCCATCACCGGCATCGCGGCGTCGCCCACGAAGATGTCGGCCATCTTCTTGAGCCGCGCCCACACGCTCTGCTGCAGGTACGGAATGCCGTGCTTCTCGCAGAGCGCCTGCACTCTGGGCTGCAGCCACTGGTAGCTGCGCATGGGCGCGTCGGGCCAGAGGTGATGTTCAATCTGGTAGTTGAGGAACAGGTGCGCCCAGTCGTTCCAGTCGCCGCCGGTGCGGTAGTTCACCGAGCCGACAATCTGGTGGAGGTAGCGCTCGGCCTTGTTCTTCGGCGTGTGCTCGAAGCGGTACACGTCGTCGCCCGAGTGGTTGGGCCCCACCACGACGAAGGTGTGCAGGTTGGTGAGCACCTCCGCGCCGAGTGAGTTCACCGCGGCGCTGAACGCAGCCCACGGCCCCAGCGGCAGGTACAGCGCGGGGAAGGCGACGAGCTCGACGAGGAAGTACGGCAGCCAGTTCTCTTTGAGCAGCTGCAGCCACTCGGGAGGCAGCTGCTTGTCGGGGTCGAGCTGCTGCGTGCGACCGCGCAGCGCACGCGTGGTGTTCTGCGCGTAGTAGCTGGCGCGCCACGTCGCCGCGAGCAGGCCCAGCAGCGCCCAGCGCGCGGGCTTCGGCAGCGTGCGCACCCACTCCGTATTCTTCTCGACGACGTCGGGGTCGGTGGCCTCGCCGGTGAATGAGTGGTGCAGCACGTTGTGCTCGTACTTCCAGGCCTCGGGCTCCATCCAATCGAGCCAGTCGATGAAGCGGCGGCGGCCCTTCGCGAAGAGCTTGCTGGTGAGGCGCTCGGGCGTGTTGGGCACGCGGTCGTACCCGCGGTGTCCCACGTGGTGCATGAGCAGCCAGCGCGTGGAACGGCCGAGGCTCAACGCGACGGCGCTCAGCGGGTTCGGGGCGATCCACGCGGTGGCGGCGCCGATGGCGGTGGCCGTGCGGCCCCAGCGCTCGAGCTTCTTGAGGTGCGCGAGGTCTTCTTCGCCGAGGCTGGCGCGGAGCTCTTCGCCGAGCGCGAGGACATCTTTGAGGAACGCGTCGAGGTCGACGGAGGATGGGTCGAAGTCAGGTGCAGCCATGGCGTCGGCGCACGTAGCGCAGAGAGCATGTGTGATGCGAGGCGCTGTGTGGCTTCGTCGCGCGACTGTTCCGCTGGCCTTGATGGGAGCGGTCGGTCTCGTGGCGAATGGCGCAGCCATCGCCGGCGCGCCCCGCGACCTCGTAGCGAAGTCGTCAAACGGAGCGAAGTCGGTCGCACGTCACTTCATCAGTCACTTGAGTCATCCCCAGTGACCCAGGTGACTGATGAACGGGCCGAAGTGGGTGAACGCGGCCGAAGTCGAGAGGCCACGGCGCGACGAGCGCGGTGCAGGTCAACAGACCGCCCGCCCCCATCAAAGCCCTGACGTCACTGCTTCGCCGACGCGGTGCCGAACTTCTCGACGTTCACCAACCACGCCGCCGAGTTCTTCACGTACCGGGCCGTGCCCGCGGTGTCCCACTTGAGAAACAACCGCGTGAACCCGCCGTCGAAGATGGCGCGCTTGCCGTCCTGGTCGAAGTACCCGGCCACCAGGTTGTCCGCCGAGCCGTAGATGAGCGGGCTCAGCACGTTGTTCTTCTGCACCGTCGCGATGGTGATGCCCTCATAGATGTACTCGAGGCCCGTGGTGAGCAGGTGTCGACGCAGCACGCCGGCCTTGTTGGGCGCCTTCTGCAGGCCGACGGTCTGGTCACCCATCACGTTGCCCAGCATCTGCACGCCCAGCAGCGCCTCACCGACCGCGTTGGCGTCGGCGTAGTACGGCTGGTTGTCGCCCCAGATGTAGACGCCGTGACCCGCGTCGAAGAACTTCTTGATGACCGCGATGTGCGCGTCGCTCAGCTTCCGCGACGCATCTGAGATGACCCACAGCTGGCAGCTCTTCTCGAGCGCCTTCGCCAGCTCTTCCGGCGGCGGCGGTTGGTTCACCCAGCGGTAGACCGAGAAGCCTTTCTCTTTCAGCGCGGCTTTCGGCAGCGCGAAGTCGAAGCCTTCGCCCGTGTACAAGTGCAGCACGGCAATCGTCTGCCCATCGAAAGCGCCGTCGACGGCGAGGTCGTACTGGTTGCCGCTCGCGTTGCCGTGCGAGTCGGTCTTCACCTCGAGCCGCTTCTCTACGCGCCGCGTCTTCTGCTCGCCGGTCTTGTCGTCGCGGTACGACTCGGTCGACACGGCGGCCGGCGCGTTCATGCCGGCGATGGAGTTGTACTGAGCAAACGCGTGCAGCGAGCACAGCGCCAGAGCAGCCAGCGTCAGCCGGCGGAGCGAAGCAGTCATGGGTCACCTGAAGTGGTTGGGTGACCGCTTCAACGCGGCAGCTCGAAAGTCGATCTACTCAGTCACACGCGTCGTCGAGGCCGCGCGGTGAGACGATGGCCGGGCCGTTGGCCGAGCCGACACCGGCCAGGAAACAGCCGACCTGCGCACCGACCGACGCCACGTCGAACACCACGTAGTGCCCCAGGTCATACGGCGTCTGAATCTGCAGCGAGCCCGCTGTCACGCCGTTGAGGTTCCCACGCAGCGGGTACGCAGACGTGGTCCCACGCCCGTCGAGGCGCAGCGTGCGCGGCGTGGTGGGGTCCAGCTCTTCGCCGATGAGCGTCGTGCCCAGCGCGCCCGCCACCGCCGTCTGCGCGCCCGGGTGGAAATAGCCGTCGAGCAACCCTTGCGGCAGGAAGTACGGCTTGGGCTGCTGACCCGCATAGGGCTCACGCGCGACGTGCCGGGCTTTCGCGGTGGGGTCCGTGTTGTCCCACAGCGTCTGGAACGCATGCAGCAGCGGGTGCGTGCGGGTCAGCGTCTCGCCTTCCTTGAAGTCGAGCAGCAGCTGCAGCGTCTCGCGCAGGTTCACCGGGTACGTCGTCTCGCTGGCGACCTCAATCAACAGGCCGCCCGCGCCCGAGAACACGTAGCCCTTGATGCGCGGGTCGACGGTCGCCACGGGAATACCGATGGTGCTGCCCATCGAGTGGCCCATCGCCGTGAGCCGCGTCAGGTCGACGCGGGTGGTGCCACCGGCAGGCAACGGCAACTCCACCGTCTGCATCAAGCGCGAGAGGTAGACCGCTTCCATCGCCGCCACCGACATGTTGTCGATGGTCGAGTCGATGTCGCCGAACAGGTCGTACAGCTTGAGGCCCGTGGTGTCGGGCGGCGACTCGCGGTCTCCGTGCAGCGGGAAATCGAAGCCCAGCGTCGCGATGCCGCGGCGCGCGAGGTACGTCGACGGCCCGCTGCCCAACGCCGGGTCGCCCTGCTGCGGTCGCGGCGACGTCGGCGGCAACGGCCCGCGGTCCATCACCTCGCGGTACTCACCGCCGCTGCCGTGGAAATAGAGCGTGAGCGGCACGCCTGAAGCCGGCGGCGCCACCTTCGGCATCGCAACCGAGAGTCGCACCGACTGCGTGCCTTGAAGCACCGGCGTCGCGCCGTCTGCGCTCCACACGATGTGGCCGCGGCCGGGCTTCGCGCCCGACTGCACGTGCGGCACGCGGTAGCGCGCGGTGTACAGCACGTAGTCGGCGTACTCGTCGCCGCGCGTCCACGCTTCTTCGAGCACCGGTGCGGGCTGTGTTTCGATCCACGCGGCCAACTTCTTGAGCGACGCGTTGGGGTCGATGGTGCGGAACACGGTCGCGCCGATGACCTTCGAGCGCAGCAGCTTGGCCTTCGCGAGGTACGCGTGCAGCGGCGCCAGCGTCTCTTTCGCCTTCGGGTCGGCGGCGTCGGTCTGCTCGATGGCCTCGTAGAACGCGCGGCTGCGACCGAGCGGCTGGCCCGACGTGTCCTTCAGCTTGTCGGTGAGAATGACCGCGTACAGCGTCGACTCGCGGCGCGGGAAGCCCTGCACCGGCGTCACCGACAACAACCGCGCGGGCGCGTACGTGAGCGCGTCCTTCGCGAAGCTGACGTCGAGCGGGAAGTGCTTGCCCCACTCCGGCGAGTCGGGGTCGATGTCGACGAGCTGCACCGACGCTTCGTTGGTCAAGGTCTCGCCGGCTGTCTGCGGCAGCGTGGCCACGTCGAGCTCGCCCGAGAGCGTGAAGAACGCGCCCGCGTTGACGCCCCAGCCATCACGCACCCGCGCGTCGATGGTCTCGAGCCACATCTTCACGAGGCCGCCGCGCGGGCCGGGCCAGCGGTCGTAGTTGTACGAGCCGTCGTCCTGGCGGCGCAGCTCGCTGGGCAGCGGCAGGCTCCAGAAGTCGCCTTCGGGGTCGAAGTTCACCTGCGTGGCGCGTTCGACGTACGCGGGCGTCGCGTCACAGGCGACGAAGAAGACGAGGCTCAACAAGACGGCACGGCGCATGGGCGAGGCCGCGTAGTGGCGCGGGCGCGCATTTGAAAGCGCAGCGACGGCTCGCGTTTGGTGGCGAATGGAAAGTGGCTACGGCGCCCAGCGCAGCACGCGCGGCATCAGCACGCCGTTGACGTAGATGGGCTGCAGCGCGCCGGCGTGCTTCTTCTGGAACGCGTCCCACGACATCGGCTTCGCGCTGGAGCCCACGACGACGGTGTCGGCCTGCGCGATGAACGTGACGTTCCACGGTTCGACGCGCACCGAAGTCGCGAGGCCGTCGGCGACCTCAAGTTGGGACACCACGCCGTCGGGCATCGAGACGTCGGGGACCACACCAAGGCCAAGCGCGGGCTCGCTGGCCCATTGCGCGTAGGTCGTGAAGCCATCGAGCTCCGAGAGCACCATTCGCGCCTCGAGGATCTCTCCCAGCTTCCGCACGTCGCGCAGCTCGCGCGCGGCATCCTTCGATTGCCACCTGGTCCACACGCCGTCTTTGAGGAGCAGCGGAGCCGCCTCGGTGCAGGTCTCGGTTGAATCGACATCGACGGCGGCGACGAGGTGCTTCGCGGCTGCGCGAATCGCGGCCGGGTTCGACGCGTCGGCGAGGGCCACCACGTGGTCCTCCGGCGCGAAGGCGACGAGCGACTTCGGCCCCAGCTCACGCAGGAATGCATCTGACGTCAGCCCCACGGGCGCGGGGACACCGTCAGGCTGCGTCTTCAGCAGCCAGACACCGGGCGCGACGTTCTGCAGCGCCTCGGGTGGGAACGCGGGCCGCGCGCTGGCGAGCTTGTCGACCATCTCCTGCGAAGCGTCGAGGCAGTGGCGCGCGTCGCTGCCGGCCAGCACGCGCACCGTCAGGCCCCGCACGGTGAACGTCGACGGCAGGCTCACGTCGGCCGGCAGCATCAGCGAAGAGCCGACCGCGAACACCGCGTCGAGCGAGCCTTGTGGCGCGAGGAACACGTGCGACTGCGTGGCCGCGCACGACCGCTCCACGGTGTCCTCGAGCTCTTGCAGGTACGCCTCGCGAGCCTCTCTCCGCCAGGAGGGCTTCCCGTCGCTCAGCCTTCTTCAGCGCGAGGTCAGCGTTCCGGAGGTTGCGAGGCGATTCCCACGAGCGGTCGGTGCGGGCTGGCGCCACGAGCACCGAGGGCCAGCCGACCTTCTTGGAGCCATCCATGGAGCGCGCACGCTAAGAGGCCGCGCCATGTCGTCTCAAGAAGTCACGCGCATCCTCTCGCTCGCGAAGGGTGACGCGCAGAAGGCGTACTCGCTGGTCGAGAGCCAGCTGTCGGTGTTGGTGCTGCGCACGCAGGTCATGTTGTCGCTGTCGGGCATCGTCATCACGGTGACGGGCTTCTCAGGCCGAACGATTGCGCAGACGAGCGAAACGGCGCGGCTGCTGGTGGCTGCGGGCATCGTGGTGGTGTTGTGCGCGGCGGCCATCGCCATCATGGGCGTGCTGCGGCTGCGCTGGCTCACGCAGGAGCTCAGCGACGACATCGAAGAGACGTTGACGCGCATGCTGGCCATCCGCGACAACAAGTCGCGCTACCTGTCGGCGGCGCTCGGCACGTTCGTCGTCGGGTTCGCGTGCTACTGCGTGGCCATCGCGCTGATGCTGGCGTCGACGCCGCCGCTGCCGCGGTAGGCGCGCGTGGTACGACCACCGCATGAACGTCGCTGAAGCCCTCAAGGCGCGCATCTCGGTGCGCGCGTTCCGTGCTGATCCGGTCTCGCTCCCGCTGCTCAAGGAGGTCCTCGACGCCGCGCGCTATGCGCCGTCGGGCGGCAACCTGCAGCCCTGGCGCGTCATCGCCGTCAGCGGCGCCGAGCGCGACGCGGTGGTGGAGCTCGCGAAGACGCAGTCGCACGACGACGACGGCTACCCGACGTACCCGCCGTCGCTCTGGGAGCCGTTCCGCAGCCGGCGCTACAAGCTCGGCGAAGACATGTACGCGCTGATGGGCGTGCCGCGGGAAGACAAGGCCGCTCGCCTCGCGCACGTCGCGCGCAACTTCGAGTTCTTCGACGCGCCCGTCGGGCTCTTCTTCGTCATCGACCGACGCCTGGGCCACGGGCAGTGGGCGCACCTGGGCATGCTGATTCAGTCAGTGGCGCTCGCGGCGACCGAGCTCGGGCTCGGCACCTGCATTCAAGAATCGTGGGGCAACGTGCGCACCGCGCTGCACGCCCACTTCAAGCTCGCCGAGCACGAGCTGCTCTACTGCGGCATGGCGGTGGGCTACGCCGATGAGACGAAGCCGGTGAACCGGTTGCGGAGCGACCGCGCGAGCCTCGAAGAGCTGGTCGAGTTCCGCGGCTTCTGAGTTCCTTCGCGACCTCGAAGAACGCCCTGCGTGGTATGCCGCTGTGGTGTCCACCACCCGGCTCGACATCGAGAACTTCGCGCAGGTCGCCGATGCTTCGCTGGAGTTTGGCGACCTTACGGTCCTGGTTGGCGCCCAAGGCACCGGGAAGAGCCTCGCGCTGCAGTGGCTGAAGGCCGCGCTCGATGGCAAGCAGATCGTTCGCGCGCTCGACGCCGCGGGCCAACGCACGACGGCCGACACGATGGTCGACCTCATCTTCGGCGTCGGCATGGGGGCTGCGTGGCGCAAGACGAGCTCCGTGCACATCGACTCCAAGCGTGTGGAGCCGACGAACGTCTCGCGCCGCGGCAACGGCTCCGAGTCCGTCTTCTTCATTCCGGCGCACCGCGCATCGTTGATCAGCGACGGCTGGGCGGCCCCATTCCAGAAGATGACGGCGGACACACCGGTGGTCGCGCGCCTGTTCAGTCAGAACCTGTTCGATCTCTTCTCCGAAGACTCGCGAGATCTCTTTCCGAGAAAGCGGACGCTGAAGAACGAGTATCGCCGCCTCATCGACGAGGCCGTTTTTCATCAGGGAACCGTTGGCCTTGAAGAGGACGCCCAACACGCGAAGCGGCTCCGGCTGACGCACGGGAAGAGCAGTCTTCCCTTCATGACGTGGACAGCCGGGCAGCGCGAGTTCACGCCGCTCTTGCTTGGGCTGTACCACCTGCTGCCGGCACGAAATCAGCGGAAGCAGCCCGAGATTGACTGGGTGATCATCGAGGAGCCAGAGATGGGGCTTCACCCGCAGGCGGTGACGGCGTTTCTGCTGCTCGTCCTCGACCTCATCTGGCGCGGCTACCGCGTTGTCCTCTCGACACATTCGCCAGTCGTGCTCTCCATGATGTGGATGCTTCGCGTGCTGCGCGAGAAGCGCGCGCGTTGGCAGCTCGTGTGTGAGGGGTTCGGCCTCAAGGCGAGCCAGCAATTGAAACCGGTCGCTGAGCGCATTCTTGAGCGCAAGCTCTCGCTGAAGACGTTCGTCATGGAGTTCGGTCCCGACGGGAAAGTGAGATCGAAAGACATCTCGAACCTCGACCCGGGCGCAGACGACGAGAGCGAGGCTGGTTGGGGCGGCCTCACTGGCTTCACGACGCGTTTCAGCGACTCGGTGCGGCGGGCCGTGACCGAGGCAGAGGCGCAGGAGTGACGCTCATCCGCAAGCAGCTGAAGCCGACGAGCGCGCTCCTCCTGCGCGTGCGCGACGGGCTCGGCGCGCTCAAGTCCGTCGACAAGGTTCGGCTCGACCTCGAGGTGAAGACGCGCTTCGAAGACACGCTCGATGTCGACGCGGCCTTCGAAGCGCAGTTTCCCGACGAGAACCGGTGGGACTACCTGCTCGGCGATTCGGTGACGAAGAAGGTCATCGGTCTTGAGCCGCACTCCGCGAAGCAAGACGAGGTGAGTCGGGTCATCGCGAAGAAGACGAAGGCGCTCGAACAGCTGCGTTCGCACTGGAAGGCAGGTTCTCCGGTGGTCGCGTGGTTCTGGGTGGCGTCGGGTGACGTGCATTTTCCTGACACTGACCGCAACGCGAAGCGCTTGGCGGAGCACGGCATCACCTTTGTCGGCAAGCAGCTGAAGGCGAAGCACCTCGCGAAGCTCTGACGCTACTTCGCGGCCTCAAGCTGCTTCTCGAGCGACTCCAGCCGTTTCGCGCTCACCTGGCTCTTCGGCAGCTTCTTCGCGTAGGCCACCGCGTCCTGCAGCGTCTTGCGGCGCGCCTTCACGTCGCCCTTCTTCTCGAGGATGCCGGCCTTCGTCTCGTAGAGGCGCAGCTTGCGCGGGCCTTCTTTGCACTTGCTCAGCGCGCGGTCGGCCGCGGCCAGCGCTTCATCGAAGCGACCCAGCTCGCGGTACACGAGCGCGAGCCGCGCGGGCGGGTTGTAGTCTGCGCGCAGCTCCTTCTCGGACTGCTGCAGCGGCGCGACCATCTTCTCGGCCTGGCCTGAGTGAATCGCCGCCAGGACGCGGTGCGGGTCAAACACCGCGCGCTCGGCGGGTGACTTCGCCTTCGCGGCTTCGCCGTCGAGGAAGGTGAGCCACTGCGTCGCCGCGGCCTTCTCGCCCGCTTCGTCTTTCGCGGCCTCGCGCTCGCTCACCAGCACCTCGTAGAGCCCCGAGGTGTCGTCGGGCAGCACGCCGGGCAGCATCACCGCCTTGAGGCTCTCGGCGACCAGCAGGTCCAACGTGGTGGTGCGCTGCGGGCCCGCGGGCATGTCGACGGCGCACGAAAGGCCCCACGTCAGCGCCGCGACGCGCTCCTGCGCGACGGTGAAGGTCGGCAGCTGCTCGACGACGGTGCGCGCGCACGGCTCGTAGCGCTTCGCCAACGTCATCGCGGCCAGCATCGAGAGCAGCGTGCGCGGCGCGAGGTCACCGGCCTGCACCGCGGCCTCGTACTTCTCGGCGGCGATGCCGTTGTTACCGAGCGCCAGCGCGTCGTCGGCGTCGCGCAGCGCCCCGGGCTTGCCGCGCGCGGCTTCCAGCAGCGCCTGCATCTGCGCTTCGTCGGCGCTGCCGAGCCACTTGAGCACCACGACCTCCTTCTCGGGGTCGATGAAGAGCAGCGTGGGCCACACGTCGACGGGGAACTTCTCGAGGAACGCGGCGCTCTTGCTCTTCTCGGTGTCGACGCTGGCGAACACCACGTCCTTCTCGAAGGCCTTGAAGCCCTCGCGCGTGAAGACCTGTTCCTTCATCGCCACGCAGGTGTGGCACCACGGCGCCCAGGCATCGACGAAGAGCAGCTTCTTCTCGGCCTTCGCCTGCTTCAGCGCCTTGCCGTAGTCGTCTTCGATGAAGCGGGGACCGCCGGAGGCCGAGAGGACGAGCGCGACGAGGAGTGGCGTCATGCGTCGTCACATAGCAACGCCACGAACTTCCTGCCCGCACCAGCCGCGGGTACGGTGCGCCGCGATGTTGATCTCCACGCTGTACGAATCAGAGCGCATGCGGCTGGGCGTCGGTGGCTCGCTGTTGGTGATGCAGTACCGCGGCGCGCCCAACCTCGAGGAGATCAAGGTCATCGAGCGCGCGCAGGTCGACCTGCTCACGCGCCACGAGAAGATCTCCGTGTTCAACGTCGCCGAAGCGACGAGCTCGCTCTTGAAGGTGCCCGACGACGCGCGGCAGTACAGCGCTGAGGTCACCAAGCGTCACGGCGCGCGGGTGCTGGGCTCGGCCATGGCGGTGACGGCGAAGGGCCTGAGCGCGGTGATGGTGCGCACGTTCCTCTCGGGCTTCGCGTTGCTCGCGGGCGGCGAGCTCAACATGCGCAGCTTCTCGAGCATCACGGAGGCGCTGACGTGGCTGCGCGGGCTGCCCGGCCAGACGCCCGACGTGAAGGTGGAGCTCAAGCTCGCCGACCTCGAGCGCTTCCTCGCGGGCGCCAAGTGACGACGCGCTTCGAGTGGAAGCCGTTCGACGCGCTCACCGGCCGCGAGGTGCATGACCTGCTGCAGCTGCGACAGCGTGTCTTCGTCGTGGAACAGACCTGCCCGTACCTCGACGCCGACGGCGCCGACCTTCAGTGCTGGCACGGGCTGGGCACGCGCGACGGGGTGGTGGTGGCGACGGCGCGCCTCGTGCCGCCGGGCCTCAAGTATGTCGAGCCGGCCATCGGTCGCGTGGTGACGGCGCCTGAAGTGCGGCGCACCGGTGCGGGGCGCGCGTTGATGGTGTCGGCCATCGCGGAGCTGGAGGCGCGTTTCCCGAAAACAGGAATCCGTCTCTCGGCGCAGCGGTACCTCGAGCAGTTCTACGCGTCGCTCGGCTTCGAGCCCGTGGGCGAGCCGTACCTGGAAGACGACATTCCGCACATCGAGATGCTGCGGCGTTGATCAGCCGCGCGCGCGCTCGTACTGCGCGACGAAGTCGTCGACGGTGACGCGCGCCACTACGTCGGTGACGGCCTCCAGCGCGAGGTCGTCGAGCTTCTTGAAGCGCACGCACGACTTGCCCATGTCGAGCTTCTTGCCGCTCTTCGCCCACGCCGCGGTGAAGGCCTTGAGCACCTTCGGGTCGCCGTAGACGCCCGACAGGTACAGCGCCATGTGGTTCTTCTGCGACGCGAGCGCGACGTACATGAGCGGGCGACCGTTGTAGGTGTCGGGCTTGCGCGAGAGCGGCACCGACCAGCTGATCATCCCGAACTCGAGGCCCTCTTCGAAGCCCTTCGGCATCGCCTTCTTGAGCGCGCCGTGCACCTTCTTCAGCGCGGCCCTGCGGTCATCGGGCAACGAGTCGAGGTACGCCTTCACCGTCGTCGGCTTCGCGGTCGCCATGCGCGCGGACGGTACCAGCCAGCGTGCCGAAGAGGACGTCCCACACGGGCAAGGTGCCCGCGAAGTGGGTGTCGTAGTCGCGCACGTCGGCGCTGTGGTGCCGCGCGTGGAACCTGGGCGACGCGAGCCACACGCCGAAGCTCACCGGCACGTTCGCGTGCAGGAACGTGGTGAAGGCCTTGCGCAGCACCACCACGCTCGCGAGGTCTGACAGCGACGCGCCGAGGAGCGCGCCCGGGAGACCCACGGCCAGCCCGTGCAGCACGAAGTCGACAGGGTGTTGTCGCCACGCGTCGAGCCACGAGAGCTCGGTGGCCTCGTGGTGCACGCGGTGAAACCGCCACAGCCACGGCACGCGGTGCATCGCGCGGTGAAGCCAGTAGCCCACGAAGTCAGACGCGATGAACACGAAGGCCACCGTCGCCACGTTGCGCGGCAGCGTCGTCACCCGCACCCACTCGAGCGCCGGCGCCGCGAGCGCCATCAAGACGGTGTTCAACACGAAGAGCGAAGCGCCCAGCGCCATCGCCTTCGTCGAGAGGCGCTGCACACGCGCTGGGAAGAGGTACTCGAGCGGCACGAAGAGCCCCGCCATCATCGCGAGGAAGACCGCGCACCCGGCCAGCGTGGGCAGCAGCATTTCTCAGTAGATGTTCATCGGCTGCGCCGACCCCGAGGGATGAAGCATGGTGCCA
>CAYWON010000116.1:0-21275 GCA_964459885.1 uncultured Archangium sp. | reverse complement strand
TGAGCGGGATCAGCTTCTCGGGGAACTGGTAGGGGCCGTAGTTGTTCGAGCAGCGGGTCACGACCACGTCGAGCCCGAAGGTGTGCGCGTACGCGAGGCTGATGAGGTCCGACGAGGCCTTCGACGACGAGTAGGGCGACGAAGGGTCGAGCGGCGTCTTCTCGGTGAAGAGGCCGGTGGGCCCGAGCGAGCCGTACACCTCGTCGGTCGAGACCATCAGGAAGCGCGAGAGCTTCGCGTGGCGCGCCGCTTCGAGCAGCACGTTGGTGCCCAGCACGTTGGTGACGATGAACGCCTCCGGCCCGAGGATCGACCTGTCGACGTGGCTCTCGGCGGCGAGGTGCATGACGCCGTCGATGCGGTGGGCGCGGATGAGGTGGTCGACGAGCTCGCGGTTGCCGATGTCGCCGCGCACGAAGACGTGCTGCGGGTCGTTCTCGAGCTCTTTGAGGTTCTCGAGGTTGCCGGCGTAGGTCAGCTTGTCGAGGTTGACGACCTTCCAGCCGGGGCGGTTCTTGCGGAGGTACTTCACCAGGTTCGAGCCGATGAAGCCGCAGCCGCCCGTCACGAGCACGTTCATGGTGGCGGGCGTAGTGGCCGCCATGTCACGGGTCAATAGAAGTAACGACGCGCTCCAGAGAGCATTGACCTCACGCTCGGCGGCAAGGCTGACCTGAGGGCCTCCCGGGCGCGGTCCTGCGCGGTCCGCTCGGGCACTTCCACGAACGGAAATCGCCGCATGCGCTCGCGGAACGCGCGTTCTTCCGTCGCGTCGCGCAGGCCGTCGCGAAGCACCGACAGATGAGCCAGGACGACAGGCGCGATGACGCGTCGCTCGATGTACGTGCGCTTGGCGGTCGACAGCCCCGCGGTGCTGACGAACTCACACAGGCGCGTGATGACGGCTTCGTGCTGGCGGTATCGCTTCGCGTAGCTCGCTGCGCTGACTGACTGGGTCTCGCTGCCCAGTGAATATCGGTAGAGATCGAGGTCCAGCGCACGGAACGTCTCCACGTGCTGGAGGCCGAGCGTGCAGTACTCCAAGTCGACGTAGGCCGAGTGCTCAGTCAGCCGCAGACCGGCGCGACGAAGCACCGACGTGCGGAACGTGCTCGTGCTGAGAATGGGACCCCAGCTCGTGAGGCCGTAGCGCTCGTGAACGAGGCCGTCGAAGGTGCACAAGACGCCGGGCGGGAGCCTGCCGAAGAGCGGCACGCGTTTGGGCGTCGGTGAATCAGGGCGCACCTCCGCGTAGTCCGTGAGCACCAGGGACGCCCACTCGTCGTGTGCGAGGGCGCGGCCGAGCTCGCCCAACGCTGGTGAATCAACCCAGTCGTCAGCGTCGACCACGCGGAACCATTCGCCACGCGCGTGTTCAAGCCCGGTGTTGATGGCGCCGCCGTGGCCCTGGTTGGTCTGCGACACCACGCGCACGACGTCGGGGTGCCTGGCGGCGAGCTCGGCTACGACGCGCGCCGTGCCGTCTGTCGACCCGTCGTTGACGACGATGACCTCGAGGCCCGTGAGGTCGGCGCGCGTCAGGCTCTCGACACAGCGCTCCAGGTGCGCTTCCGCGTTCCAGGCGGGTACGACGACCGAGAGCAGCGGCGCCGTGGCCCGTCGCGGGCGCGGCGCGTTGAGCCGCGACACCACATCGAGCTCCGCCGCGGCCTGGGCGGCTGCGGTTCGGGTGTTCGCCCAGGCCCGATGCTCGGCCTGCGTGGCCGCGAGGTGTTGTGGGTCAAGCAGCGCCAGGAGCGCCGTTGCAAAGCGCTCGGGATCGCCCGCGGGCACCAACGCGCTCGCGGGCACGCTCTCTGCGACACCGCCGGTCGCCGTGGCCACGAGCGCAGCGCCACGCCTGGCCCAGTGCGCCGCCTGCGGCTCGTCGCTCCGCGTTCGCGCCGGCAGGAAGACGACGTCGGCCTCCGACATATGCCGAACGGGCAAGTCGGCGGTCCACGTCGCAGAGGGCGTGTCGCTCACTCCGAAGTCGAACTGCTCGAAGCTGGGTGAGTGCCGCAGCAGCCAGACCGTTCTCACGAAGAGATCGAGGGCGTCGTGTGGCGCGCTGGAGAATGGACGAGGGAAGAGCACCGAGAGCCGCTCACCGGGTGAGCGTGTGGACTCCTGCGGCGTGGCCCCGCGATGAACGACGGCCGTGCGTTCCACCGGGAGCCCGGCTGCGTCGCGGTGCCACGCCGACCGAACGAGCCAGGTGACGCGCGAGTCGGCGCAGAACCGTCGCCACGCCGCGGCGTCGTCGCTGGAGAGGTCGAGCCCGTCGCGTTGATCGCAAGCCACAACGATAGGGGTCGCGGCCAGGGTCAGCGCGCGGTCGAGGTGGTGCGCCCGGACGGCGTCGAGCCCATCGATGACGACGCGGTCGAATTGCCCGGTGGGGATCGCGTCGGTCGGGGCGACGAGCACCGAGATGCCAGCAGCCTGCCACGCAGACGTGTCGAGGCGCGGCGGCTCGCGATGCAGCGGCAGGTACAAGACCGTTCGAACGTCCGTCGTCATGCGGCGAGCGCGTAGCACGCTCGCCCCCGTGGTAGGTCAGGGCAGGTGAGCACTCCGCTCGTCGCTGTCATCACTCGTACCCGCAACCGACCCGCGTTCCTGGCGCGTGCGCTGGCCAGCGTTCGTGACCAGCGTTTCGACGACTGCGTCCACGTCATCGTCAACGACGGTGGCGATCCGCAGCCGGTGGAGCGCCTGTGTCGCGGCGCCGGCACCCAGGTCATTCACCTCGATGGGGTCGGCCGAGGCCGCGCGGCGAACGAGGGGCTGGCGCGTTCGTCTTCCAAGCTGGTGGTCTTCCACGACGACGACGACTCGTGGCACCCGACGTTCCTGTCGCGCAGCCTCGAAGCGTGGCGCCGTTCAGGGCGACGTGGCGTCGTGACAGGCACGGAGCGCGTGATCGAACGTCTCGACGGTGATCGGCTGGTCGAGCTGCGGCGCGAGCCCTTCTTTCCGGACGTGGAGGCGTTGAGCCTCCCGCTCGTGGCGCGCGAGAACTGCTTCACCAACCTCGCGTTCCTCGCTGAGCGCGCGGCCGTGGAAGAGGTGGGCGGGTATGACGTGTCGCTCCCTCTCTATGAGGACTGGGACTTCAACCTGCGGTTCCTTTGCAAGTTCGACGTCGCGTACGTCCGGGAGCCGCTCGCGCGCTATCACCACCGGGAACGCGCGGTCGGGGAAGGGCGCAGCTCGTTCGAACAGGACGCCGCGAGCGCGGCCGACGCGCGCGCGGTGCTGGTGAACCGCTGGTTGCGGAACCCGGCGACGAAAGAGGTAGGTCTGCTGATGGCGCTGGGGCCGACCTCGTTGGCCATCGATGGCGTTCGAGAGCGCGTCGACAAGCTGTTCAACCTGCTTCACGGAGCGCGTCAGGCGTGGCCGCTGAGGACCGTGGAGTCGTGGCTGCAGCGCCGGCGGTGAGCTGTCAGAGCCCGGCTTCGAGGATCTTCACGATCCGCTCTGATGCGTGCCCGTCTCCGTACGGGTTCTGGGCGCGCGCCATGCGCTGATAGGCGGCGTCGTCGGTCAGCAGCGTCTGCGCCGCGTCGAGGATCCGCTTCTCGTCGGTGCCGACGAGCATCGCGCAGCCGGCGGCGATGCCCTCGGGCCGTTCAGTCACCTCGCGCATCACCAGCACCGGCTTGCCCAGCGTGGGTGCTTCTTCCTGGATCCCGCCCGAGTCGGTGAGCACGAAGTGCGCGCGAGACAAGAGCCACACGAGGCGTGGGTAGTCGACAGGCTCGATGAGGTGCACTCGCTCGACGCCCTTGAGGATGCGATCGACCGGCGCACGCACGTTGGGGTTGAGGTGCACGGGGTAGACGAACTCCACGTCGGGGTGGCGCTCGGACAGCGTGCGAATCGCGCGGCAGATGTTTTCGAACGGCTCGCCGAAGCTCTCGCGGCGGTGGCCGGTGACGAGCACCAGTCGCCTGTTGCCCTGCAGGTACGAGAACTCACGCGCGAACTCGTCGGCGTGGCGCGCTTGCACCAGCTTGTGGGCCACCAGCAGCGCGTCGGTGACGGTGTTGCCCGTGACGTGCACGCCAGCGGTGACGCGCTCGGCTTCGAGCATCGCCCGCGCGGTCTCCGTCGGCGCGAAGTGGAAATCGGCGAGGCGCGTCACCAGCACCCGGTTCATCTCTTCGGGGAAGGGCGAGTACTTGTTGCGCGTGCGCAGCCCCGCTTCGACGTGCCCGACCTTCACCTTCTCGTAGAATCCGGCCAACGCGCCGGCGAGCGCCGTGGTGGTGTCCCCCTGCACGAGCACGGCGTGTGGCTTCACTTCGTCCATCACCGGCTTGAGCTTCAGCATCGCGTTGGCGGTGACGTCGTAGAGCGTCTGTCCCGGCTTCATCAGCGCGAGGTCGAAGTCGGGCTTCAGCGCGAAGAACTTGAGGATGGGCTCGAGCATCTCCCGGTGCTGGCCCGTCACGCACAGCCGCGTGTCGAACACGTCGGCGCGGTGCCTGAGCGCCTGAACGACGGGAGCGAGTTTGATGCCTTCGGGCCGGGTACCGCAGACGACGAGGACGCGCTTCATGCCTTGCGCCTAGCGGAGCTCCCCGCGTCGTTCAATGCTCGCCGTACCTGGACTTGAGGCGATATGTGCACCAGGTCGCCCACGCCGCGATGTGGCCTGCGCGCCGAAGCGTCCGTTCGATGCCCGCCTCAAGCGTCGTCCGAAGCGGAGCGGCGAGCGTTTCGCGCAGCTTCGATGCGTCCGCCAACTCGGATGCGAGCGCGCGCGCATCCCCGTCGCGCTCCCCCGATGCGAGTGCGGCGATCATCGTCAGGCGGTCGGAGATGTCGTTGGCGTCGGGGCGGCGCTCAGGGCCTCGTCGAACGAACGGCCCCACAGCGGTTCGCACCGTCGCCCCGGCTTCCAGGAGCTCCGACACGAAGCGCACGTCGCGGTCGATGCGCGTCGTACGAATCGTCGGTTCCGAGCGAAGCAGCCATGCGCGCGAGGCCCAGACGTTCGTGAGTCGAGCGCGGTTCGCGCGGAGCTCCGTGCGGTGTGTTCGGCCTGACACTCCTCCAACCACGAGGTCAGCGTTCTCTCCGGCCTCGGCACGCTCCAGAAGTACGTCACGGGCTGTCATGAACAGCACGCGTTGGCTCTTGAGTTTGCGCACGCCGACGCGGAGCGCGTCGGCTTCGGTGCAGCGCAGCAGGCGAAGCGCCGGTACGGCGGATGCCGCGAGAATGCCCGGCGTATCGTCGGCGCTTCCTGCGTCGATGGCGAGCACGTCGATGTCTCGCCGGTCGAGGCTCTCCAGTGCCCGCTCGAGGAACAACTCGTCATCCTGCGCGAACAGCACGACTCCGCACTCGGCGCTCATCGCGTCCTGCCAATGACGCGCGAAGGAATGGCGGCGAGCGACTCCTGCAGACGCGCGATGGCAGCCTCGCCAGCGATCGCGGCGCGCAGCGCGAGTTCCATCTGTGCTCCCACGATCTCCGCACGCAGCCGGAGCGGCGGAGTCGGGAACTCGAGCCTGCCCTCGATGGCTTGCTTCATTGCGTAGGCGACATGCTCCGGGCGGTCGTCTCGTGAGATTCCACCCAGTTCCGCGACGAGGTCTGCGGTGGGCCCACGCGCCATGGTGACTGCGACGAGCGGTCTCCCCGCGCCGGCGTAGTCAGCGAGCTTTCCGGGGAAATACGGGCTCGCCGTCAGACCGTCTTCGCTCCCGAATATGCCGTCGATGACGATGAGTACGTCTGCGCGTTCCATCGCCGCGATGCTCTCTTTCCACGTCACCGACGGCGTAAACTTGACGTGGTCCCGCCAGCGCATCGCCCTCCAGTGCTCGAGGTCGCGCTTCGACGCAGCCGCCCCGACGAACTCGACGCAGAAGCGGCCGGCCAAGCGCGGGTAGATGTCGAGCAGCAACTCCGTCGCAGCCAGCAACGGGCGCGCGGTGCGCTTTTCGGAGTACAGCCCGCCCACGTGAAGCAGTTGCAGTGGAACTGACGGAACTCGCGGCGCGCGGGTTCGTCGGTATTGGCTCTCGTCGTAGGCGTGGGGAATCACGACAACACGGTGCGCTCGCCCGGCTCCGGCGATGGCGATGAACAGCCGCCGTTGCTCGTCGTTGTTGCAGATGACGAGGTCGGCGCGTGAGAGCGTTCGCGCCTCGACCACCACATCCTCCTCGAAGAGTGGGTACTCGCCGAGGTATCGGACGTAAGGGTTCGCCGCGACCACGTCTCCGAAGTACGCAACCCAGGGGAGTCGCGCTTGTGACTTCAGGGTGAGTGCCGCGTCGTGCGAGACGACCTCATTGGAGTGCGAGAGCACGACGTCGCACGGTGGTCCGTTCCGGAACGCCGTTTGTACGCCTTCCACGAAGCGATCCCTGGCCACGCGGGTGCGTGGCGCACCGTCAACCTCGACTTCGTAGCGGTTGAACCTCGCCGCGTACGAATCGTCAAAGAGCCCACCCTCGGTCGGAGTGGCCTGCTTTGCTTGGACGATCTCGAACGTCGCGTCGACGTGTTTGAGCCGCTTGAAGAGGTCCAGTTCTGCCGATCCGTTGTACGGGGGGAACCTCCATGAACTGACAAAGGCGCGCATGGGTGACCCGTCATCCACGCTCGGCGGTCAACGTGAGAATCTGGCGCGCCTTGGCTCTCCACGAGTTCTCGGACGCCTCGCGTTCCAGCGTAGCCAGATACTGATCATCGTCCCGTCGCAGCAGCGCGAGGTCGAGGGCAGGGGCGAAGTCGGCCATCGCCTCGGCGATGATGCAGCTTTGATACTTGCGGCACTCGCGCATCGCAGTGGTGACGATGGGTGTACCCAGCGCCATGTACTCGAACAACTTCACGGGTGACGTGGCGGTCGTCACGTCATTGACGATGAAGGGGATCATCGACACATCGAAGATCTGCGCGTGGCTCGGCAGTTCCGCGTAGCTGACCGGGGGGAGCACGGTGACGTTCTGATGCAACGTCACGCCGCTGCGCTGGAGTGTGCCGTCGTAGTTCTCACCGATGAGCACGAACTCGTACTTTGGACGCTCCGCCGCTGCTCGGTTGATCAGCGCGTAGTCGAACCAGGACGCGAGCGCGCCGTAGTAGCCGATGATGGGCCGGCCCCGCGTCGCGACGGCAGCAAGGGACTCTGGCACTGGTCGCCGCGTGGCGCGTTTGAAGTGCTCGACGTCGACGCCGTTGGTCACCAACGCGTATCGGTGCTCGCGCACCTGACGCACATCGTCGAGGAGTTTGTCGGCCGTCGCGCTGCATGCCACACGCGGGTCAGACAGCAGACCGTAGTGACGTTCGAGGACGAGCCGCGGTACGGGAGCACCAGCGGTGATGTCCGGGTGAATCTCGTCGATGTAGTCGTAGAGCACGCCGTCGCCGTTCGCGAGGCGGTCCTTGAGCCGGCCCAACGTGAGCTGGTGGTCGGTGGACATGACGTGAAGGGTCTTGTTTGGCAGTGCTTCGATGAGCGACGCCTGATCGGTCACGAAGCAGCCGGGCGAGCGCTCTTCGAACCCAGAGACGTGATCGAACGCCGCGTTGTTCGTTGCGTAGAAGTACAGCGCGCCTTCGAGACCGAGCGCTTTTGCGACCTGTTGCGGCCTCTGAAAGAGCGGCACATTCCAGTCGATGCGAGGGGGGGCAACGAAGATGGGCTTGTGCGCGTGGCGCTCGAGGATCTCAGCAAGCGTCCGGCCGTGCTCGGTCGCCGCGCCGTCGTCTTCCGCTCGGCCGCGAAGCAAACGCTGCACCGTCCCCAGCAGGCCGGTCTCCCGCAGCGCGGTCAGATCGCCAAGTCCGCGCACGTCTCGCGCGATGGCCGTCGCGATCCGCAGCGGCCGAGTGATGGTCCATGACCGCGTCTCCTCCATCCACCGAAGGCGGCTCTTGAGCGCCGTGAGCTGATCGGTCAGCGATGCCACGCTCCTGCGGAGCCGCAGGACGTCGTCCTCAAGCTCGTCCCGTTCCCGCTCAAGACGTTGGATGAGCGCGTTGGTGTCGCCTGACGGGAGGGTTCGGCGACGTGACATGTCAGTGCTCTGCCTCAGAGGCCTGTTGGGCGAGGAGGTCAGCGATGGCGTGGGCCTTGGATGCCCAGGTGTTCGCCAGCGCGTCGGCCTTCAACTGTTCGGCGTAACCGGGGTCGTTCCTGAGTCCGAGCGCACGATCGACGAGCGAAACGAACTCCGAGTGGTCTCGGCCGACGAGGACCGATTTGTACTTCCGGCACTCGGGCATTTCGGTGGTCACGATGGGCTTCCCCATCGCCATGTACTCGAAGAGCTTGATGGGCGACGTCGACTCCGTGATGTCGTTCACCCTGAAGGGGATCGTCGCGACGTCGAACCAACGGGCGTACCGCGGCAGGTCTTTGTATGGAATCGGCCCAATCACGCGCGGGTTGCTTCGGTGCGAGAGCCCGTAGCGGTGCATCGACCCGTCGTAGTCGAAGCCAATGAGCAGGATGTTCCAGTTGCGCTCTTCGGCCATCTTCAGCGTCAGCTCGTAGTCGAACCACTCGGCGAGCGCGCCGAAGTAGCCGATGATCGGTCGCTTCGAGTTGATGAGCGGTTCCAACTCAGGGGGCGCTGTGTCTCGCGCGAACGCTTTCGAGAAGTGTTCGTAGTCGACGCCGTTGGTCACGAGCTCGAAGTTGCGCGAGCGCTTCTTCGCGACCTCGTCGTAGAGCTTGGACGCCGTCGCCACCACTGCCACTCGTTCGTCGCGAAGAAGCAACTCGTGGCGATCGTAGATCTCCTTCGGGATGGCCGTGCCTGAGATGGCTGGATGAATCTCGTCAATGTACTCGTAGAGGATCCGGTTGCCGGCCTTCAGTTCCCGCTCAATGAAAGCCATGTCTCGCGGCAGGTGCGGCGCGCCGTAGTTCATGTCGGTCGACAGGAGGTGGAACACCTTCTGTTGCTCTGACTCGAGCAACAGATCGTACCGATCCGTGAGGTAGCACCCGGAGCTCAGACGCTGCACGCCGTGGACCTTGTCGAAGCGGGCATTGGGTGTGGTGAAGAAGTAGGGGACGCCTTGCCGAGCGAGTTGCAAGGCGAGGTGTTGCGGGCGTTGGTAGATGGGCACCGACCAGTCGATGACGGGTGGGAATACGACAATCGGCTTGCTGCCGTGCCAGCGAAGGAGCTGTGCGAGCGCAACGCGATCTGCGCGCTCCGCGCCTTGTCTCCATGTGGTCGAGACGGCGTCCTTCGCGGCCTCCAGCCACGCGCGGGGGAGCCGTCGACCGGATGGGCCGGACGACTCTTCCACGGGTGCCGGAGGGGCTTCAGCGATCTGCTTCTTGTAGACGCCCCAGGCCTCCTCGAAGACTGCCTGATACGCGGCCACCTGCCGGTCGAGGGTGAAGTTCTTCAGTGTGACTGGGCCGTTCGCGCCGCGCTGCTGCCAGACGTCGGGGTGGGTGGCGAAGTCGGCCATCGCCCGCTTGATGTTCTCGAGATGGTCCGGTCGCGGGTCGACGCCAATGCGCTTGAGGTCGCTCGCCTTGACGGTCTCGAGGCGTTGGTACGCGTTGGGCACGATGGTGCCGACTCGCGACCCGGGGATGATGTCCTGCGCAGAGCCGGTGTCAGTGGCGATGATGGGCAGGCCGAAGGCCATGGCCTCCATGAGGGCGATGCTCCATCCTTCGTGCACAGACGAGAGCACAAACGCATCAGAGAGTTGCAGCATCGCTGCCACGCGCGCCCGGCTCTGTTGTCCGAGGAACCGCACGTTGTCGACCAGGCCCTCGTCGCGAATGCGGCGGTTCAGTTCGGCGGCGAGTTCGTCATCGGCGATCCCACCGACGATGAGGAGCTTGATCTCCGGGTGCTGGTTTTTCAACTCGCGCACCGCGGTCAGCAACACGTGCTGTCCCTTGACCGAGCTGATCGACCCGACGTTGATGAAGATGTAGTCGGAATCCTTCAGGCCGAGGTCGGCGCGGGTGAGCGTCGCAGGCGGCGGGAAGTGATCGTCGGCGTAGCCGTTGGGAATCACCTGGAGGCGGCCGGGTGAGACCCCGAAGCGGTTCGCGGCGTACCGCGCGACTTCTCGTGACACCGCGATGAACTTCGGGAACTCAGCGAAGAACCGCCGACGCTCGAGCACCTCGTCCTCTGCGAGCCACGTGTACGAGTTGTGAAGCGTGTAGACCACCGGCACCTTGAGCCGCCGGTACACGTCCAGGCCGAAAGTCGAGTAGTGGAGGTTGACGACGTCGATGTTGGCGCGCTTGACGACTCGTTCGAGTTCGACGACGTCGCGGCCAACGGGATGGACACTCACGCCGTGCCGTTGAAGCGCCTTGCCCAGCTCTCCGGCTTCGTCACTCTCGACGATGATCGAGACGTCAAACCGTGTTCGGTCGATCTTGCTCGCCAGCGAGAAGATCACCTGTTCGAGCCCTCCGTTGGACATGCTGCGCGCCTGTAGAGCGACGTGGATCTTGCGCGAGGTGAACGGTGCCAGCGCCAGGTGAGTGGGTCTCGAGAACTGACGCTCGAAGGCGCGGTAGCGCGCGATTTGCACGAACAGTTCCGGGTGCGTCGTGAGGTCGATGAGCAACACACGCCCGGGGTGCCACGCTTCCACGGTTTCCCAGGCACGCTCGTCTGACGTGACGAACAGGTCGAACGGCTCAAGCTGCTTGGCGCTCAACTCGCTCGTGGGTCCATCGATGATGCACACCGAGAGGCTGCACCCGGCCAGCGCCGCGCGTACGGCCTGGAGCTTGCGCCCGGAGTAGGCACAGATCACGGCGCGGAGCGTGCCAGAGCTTGGGAGCGGCACTTCGACGCCGACCTGCTGAAACCCGATCGTCTCCAACATCGCACGGCGTCGATCACGGTCACGGTCCAGCAGGCGGCGCACGTTGTCGTACAAGCCCAACTCGGCGGCACGGGCGTTCAACGTGTTGTCGTGGACGCGGTACTTGTAGAGCACCTCCGGCACGTGACCGATGTCGAAGAGCGTGTGGATGCGCAGCCAGAAGTCGTAGTCCTCGCCACCGAAGGTGTCGCTGACGTAGTTGCCAACCGCTGTGGCCGCGCTTCGCCGGTACAGGAAGCTCGCGCCGATGTAGTTGTCGCCGCTGTCGTGAAGGTTCGCCTCGGTGGGGGTCTGCGGCAAACGCATGATGCTCGCGTCGGCAGGGTCCTGGTTTTGCGGGCGGAATCGAGGGTCGTTCAGTGGCGCACCGCGGTCGTCGATGGCCTGATAGTCCGAGTACACCATCGCCCATTCCTGATGGGCGATGAGCTGGTTGACCAGCACTTCGATCTGGTTGGGGAGCATGACGTTGTCGGCGGAGGTCCACGTCCAGTACTCGCCCGTGGCCCGCGCGAACCCGCTGTTCAACGCGTTCGGCAGCTTCTGGTTGGGGCCAGAGAGGACGATGACGCGCGGGTCATCGACGTACTTCTTCAGAACCTGCTCGACACCGTCGGTCGAACCGTCGTTGACGATGATGAGCTCAAGCTCTTTCCACGACTGGTTCAGCACGCTCAGGATGGAGTCTTCGAGCATGCTCGCTTGATTGTAGACGGGCAGCACCACGCTCACGACGCGAGGGCGCTGGGGCGAGAGCTTCATCGACACCCCGCGCTCGCCCGGGGTAAGCGGACGACGGGTGTAAGACGAGGGAGGCGGTGAGTCCGCAGAGTGGATGACCAGGTCGATGGTCTCCAGTTCTTTGGCGATGGGCGCGATGGCGTCGTCGGGGGAGAGCCCGCCGATCAACCCCACTCCGCGCTTCTTGTAGGTTCCTGCGGCCCACTGCATCGTCGCCATCGCCGTCTTTCCCGGCTTGAAGCGGACGCTGTGCATGAGTTGGACGAGCTTGTTGCGGACGCTGACGCGGAACTCCTCAAGGAGCCCACGCGCGCGCCTCAGCGCGCTGGTGGTCGCGGCGAGTCGCTCATTCACCTCCGCGACGCGGCGTTGCTCGACGAACACTTCGTACTCCAGGTCGGCGAGTTGGCGCTGCTGCGCGTCAAAGTCCCGCCGCGCCACGTCGAGGGCCTCCCGTAGCGTTTCGGCCTCCGCCCGCGCGGAATCAACTTCGTCGCGGTATGCGCCGATCGCGGCCTCCGCAGTCATCGCGCCCGGCTCGGTCGTGGTTGAACTGGCAATGCGCGATGAATCCACGCTGACGACCCCTTCGCGCCCATACACGAGCAGGATCTGTTTTCCGTCCCACAGCGAGTCGGAGAGGCGGGCGGTGTCGAGCACCCGGTAGCCAAGCAGCCGGAACCCGCCTACGCCGAGCGGTACGTTGTGGAAGTCGAACGAGACGAAATGCTCGTCGAGCCGGGACTCCTCGGGCTCCTGGAAGGGCACGAGGACGACAGCGTACTTTCGAACACGCGGCAGGAGCGCCGACAAGGTCTGCTGCGGATCGTGGAAGTGCTCGAGGGTGTTGGACGTGAACAGCACGTCGACTTCTTCGGGGAGGGCGACGTCGTGGATCTGATGGAATGCGTGCCCCGGGAAGCGCTGTCGCGCGCGGTTGAGTGCCTGCGCAGAGACGTCCACACCCGAGACCGGGACGCCGAGATGCCGCGCGAGCATCGGGACGGCGTCGCCCGTGGCGCAGCCGAAGTCGACGACGCTCAGTCCGTGGACACGAATGTCACTTTCGAGCCACGGGGGCAGGTGGCCGATCGCAAGAGCCGCGAAGAACCGGGTCTGCGCCGGCCCCTGATTCTCGTCCCAGTCGGTGCTGAACCTCTCATCCCAATACGCCTCGGAATTCATCGGCTCCGTCTTCATCGCGTCGGGCGTCTCTCGTCGTTCGTGTGTTCAGTCAAGGGATAGGTGGCCTGCCGACCGCGGCGGCAGCATCGCGCACGGAATGTCTTGCGCGTCGACCTGGCGACGCGTCAGGCGCTGGGCGCCGTGGCGATGAGCGTCCAGAAGTTGGTCGCGAACGTGATTTCGAGACGCCGTGCGGTCTCGTCGCTGGCTGCGCCAGTCCCGCGCCAGCGACCGTGCGCTGTTCGAAATGTTGCCGCGACCCGTCGCGCGTACCGCGCCGACAAAGCGTCTGTCTCCGGGGCTCTTGCTTTCCACTCGACCTCGTCGAAGGTGGCGCTGGCTCGCGCGAGGGTCGCTGACGGGTCGCTGGCGCCACCGAGGTCAACGGAGGCGTTGAGGCCCGCTCGCCGGAGCCGGTGCAGGTACCAGTTTAGGGACTTGTACGTGACGTCGTGAACGCCGCCCTGGGTCTCGCGGGAGAACCGGCGATCGGCCAGGTATTTCGGGAGCGAAGTGAGCGCGTATTTGTAGAAATGCCCGTCGCGCAACACGAAGTCCGCTGACCACCGGTTGGGGATTTCCATACACAGCAGGCCCCCCGGGTTCAGCAGCCCAGCGAGGTGCTCCAGGGCCAGTCCCGGATCGGACACATGCTCGATGACGTCGTTGCACGTGATGATGTCGAAGCGTCCGAAGCGCTCGGGTAGCGCTTCGCTGAGGATCGAGGCTTGCTCAAGGCGCAGTGGATGGCCGTAGTCCTCGCGCAACGCGTGCGCGTACCCCAACAACTCGGGGTCGTAGTCGAAGCCGACGACTTCCCTCGCGCCGGCCGCATGAAACGCCACGGGGAACCCGCCGTACGCGCAACCGACGTCCAGGTACCGTTTTCCGGTGATGTCCGTATGCGCGCTGAGCTTCTGGCGGAGTTGCTCGCCTCTCTCGACGGTTGAAAGCGCAAACCCCGAGTACAACTCCGTGATCTCTGGAGAAAGATTGAGACGCTCGTACCGTGCCTTCAGCGCGGCTCGAAATTTCGGTCGCTCAAAAGCGACGCCGATCGGAGGCGTCAAGAGCGACGGTGCGGGGGCAGCGGCTTGCGTGCCGGGTGTCTCCGTCGCGGTGATCGCGGCGGTTTCCTGTGAGGCCGCCGTCGTCGGCCCGAGTGCCAGCGCGCGTGTGCGTCTCCACACCCACTCGGTCACAGGCGACACGGCGATCAGCGTTCTCAGACCACTGCGTCTCGCCGCGCTGCTGAGCAGGTGAACCAATCGTTGCTTCGTGGACATTGTTGAGGGGGTGGGCGAACGAAGCCGGCCGACTTCGACGTTGTTGGTGGTTCGTTTGGCTTGATGCGGCGCGCACGTCAAGCCACGGTGAAGCTGTCGTGCGGCCGCGTGTTACCTCACGGTGATTGTGAACAGTTGTCCCTGCGCCGGCATCGCCGCAGCAGTCGGCCCGGCGACCTCGAACCCCTCCACCGGGAACACTACGGTCGAGAGTTCGTACGTGCCGGGTGGTGTCGTGGGCGGAATCGTCAGGTTGATCGTGTCGAGCACGGTCTCGCCGACGCGGACGTCCTGAAAGCTGCGGCGCCCGTCGAAGAATCCGCGAACGTCCACCGACGCGACGACCGAGTGCAGCGGGTTGCTGAGGTAGTAGCCGATCACCGTGCCCTGCGGCAGCGGAGCTTCGAAGTTCCACAGGACTTCGAACTGTACGAACCGCCCGGCCTGGAGCGTCTGATGGATTGGGTTCACGCCGAGAACACGCGCGGTGGAGCCGAACCTCAGGTCCAGCGGGATCGCCGGTCTGACTCGTTGAGGGTCCCACGTGCTGGGCCTTTCGGTGCTCGTCATCAGCAGCACGCCCGGCACCCGGATGTTGGGCGACGTGTTCCAGTAGACCGCGCGGAACCCGTCGGGGACGTAGTGCTCTGCGCTGATGTACCCGAGCGTCGCTCGAGGGTACGCAGCGGCGCGGGCCCGTGGCGAGATCAAGCCCAGCGTGTCGACGATGAAGCATTCGCGACACTCGTATCCGAGAATGCCGACAGCGCCTGTCGAGACGACTTCGCGCGCTGGTTCCGCGTAGATGTTGATGGCTCTCCCCAGTGCGCGCCGCCGGAGTTCCTGTTCTTCAACGTAGGAAGTGTTCCACCAGTGAACGGTTTGGATGGCTTCTCGTGTCCACCACACCGCCACGCCAAGAAACGCGAGAACAAGCAGCCGCGGCAACCGCGAGGCACGTTCGACCAGGAGGATCGAAGCGGACAGCGCGACGACGCTCGGCGCTGACATTGCCGCGACGTACCAGATGTATCGGTCAATACCCGTCCATGACCACGCCGTGATGTAGGCGAGCAGCCAGATCGCAGCGACCCCGAAGACACGCGCTGCGTGGCCATTACCGACCGGCGGTCTTTTCGCGATGAGTCGTGACGCGCCGAACCCCAGCGCGATTGACACTGGCACACCCGGCCCGGACAAGAAGTGGTTGATCATCCACCACCGCTCTGCTGCTACCAGCGCGATCATCCGCTTGGCGGAGAGCGTGTTCGGAAGCGGTGTGCCGTAGTACGCCTGACAGAAGGCGACGAACGGTGCGGCGAGACAGGCGAAGCCGAACACGAGCAGGAAGAGGTCTCGCCGCGCCCGAGTTCTTGTCCGGCTCTGGAAGAGGCCGAAAGCCGTCACGGCGCTGAGCGCGCAGATCAGCGCCAGCGCGTCGGGGCGTGTCATGAAGCAGAGGGCAGCCAGCAGCCCGGTTCGGAACGGCCACTCGCGCATGAAGGCGAGAAAGCAGACGAGCATCAGCGCGGTGAGCAGCGCCGTCTCCATGCCGAGCGTGGAGACGAGCGCGAAGAGCGGGTAGCTAAGCAGTGCCACCGCCGCCACGACCGCCAGGCTTCGCGACCCTCCGAGGTGTCGCACCAGCGTGTAGGACAGCGCTGCGTTGCACACCGTCAGCACCGCGGCGACGATGTTCGCGGTGTGTTCGGCCGATGCGCTGGTGATCCGGCTGAGGAGCGCGATGACGAAGACCCACAGCATCGCGGTCGACCCGTAGACTCGATCGCCGAGGTTGTAGACGGCCTCTCCGTGGCTCGCGAGGTTCTCCATGTAGCGGTAGGAGATGTACGCGTCGTCAACGTCGATGCCGGTGTTCGTAAGCGCGAACACGAAGAGCGCGGCACACCCAAGGACGATGACGACGAAGACGTCGAGGTGTCGTTGGAGCCGCATACGTGCCCGCGCGCCATACCAGTCTCTGGGGCGCAGACGCATCAGTCTCGAAGGGGCCCGACTTCGACTGCTATGGAGCATCGGTGCTTCGCGCTCTGCGTCGGCTGACCGACCGCTATTGCCATCACCTTGTCGCGCTGTTCTGCGGCCTCCGCGCGATCGTGCAGCATTTCGTGTCACGACCCGCGACGGGCATGGCAGACAACGGAGACTTTCATTGGGTCACGGACCCGATGGGCCTTCAAGCCGTCGCCGCACCGAACGAGCGCTTCTTCAACTCGCTGGTGCGGTACTGGGACACAGGGCCTGTCACCTGGCCGGCGAACCCGGCCACCGAACACCTCTTCGTGCTAGCGGCGCGTGGGCTGTCGGGGTGGGGTGAGCGGTTCGACCTCGCGTGGTTCGGCGGCTTTCAGGCCGTCATCTTGCTTGTTGGCGTGATGTGGCTGCTCGACGAGGTGCTTCGCGACGAGGCCTCCGTTTTGAGGCGAGGCCTCGTCGCCCTGCTCGTCTGCTGGGTCGTGTTCGATCCCGTTCGCGTCGCGATGCTTCGGTCGTTCTTCTTCACCGCAGCGACGGCCGTGTTGCTGCCGTGGGTGCTCGCGGCCTTCGTACGCGTCTACCGCGACGGGCGGGTGACTCCGACGCGCGTGGTGGTGGCCACGACGCTCTCGTGCCTTTTGGTGTTCTCAAAAGCCCAATTGGCGCCGTGTGCCATCGGCCTCGCCTGGCTCATGTTCCGATGGCGTGGTCTCGCGACTTACCGTCGGGACCGTCGACTGGCGTCGGCGGCCGCGCTGGTGATTGTGCTCGCGGGAGCGTGGCAATATTCGTCTGCACGGCGGGCGTCGCTCGAAGGGGTGTACCGGGCGAACGTGTACCGCGCGTTCTTCTCGGGCCTCGCGCTGGTTGCGGAGTCACCCGATGTTGTTCTCGCCGACTTCGGTCTGGCGAGTGAGCTTGGACGTCTTCGGGGAACCGACGCGTACTCGGCGGCGGCCGCGCCGTTGTTTGGCCCTGAACTCGAGCCATTCTTCGAGAGGGTGACTTTCCCCCGCCTGCTTCGCTACTACCTCTCGCACCCGCGGACGCTTGGTCGCCTGCTCACCAGAGGCGCGCAGACGCCGTTCATCGACCGCGACTACTACCTGCTGCCTGCACATATGTCGCGGGAGTCGGACGATTGGTCCGCCGTACGTGGTCGGTACACGCGGCCGGCCGTGCTCTTTGCCTGCTTCGCAGCGATCTCACTTGTCGGCGTGACGATGGCGGTGACGTCGAGGACACGCCAGCGGCGCCGGGGCGGGGGCGCGCTGTTTGTGTTGTCGATGTGCGCCGCTGCTCAGTTTGCAGTGGTGATGATCGCGTCCGGGTTCCCGGACGTCGCGAGGCACCTCGACACGTTCTCACTGTTGTTCGAATGGGCGCTCCTGTTGTCGATGATCGCGGTGGCTCGCGTAGTGCCTGGGTGGCCTGCGGCGGGCCGTCGCGCGCGCGCGTTCGTGGAATGGCCCGCGAACGCGACGGTCGTCCTGAACTGCGCCCTTTTCCTCCCGCGCTTCGTGGGCCAGGGCACCAGCGCGCGTTGGACACCGCTCATGTCAGTGATGTCTGGGCCGGAGCGAGGCGTCGGGCCTCTCGAGGCGCTCTTTGTCAGCCGCGCGAACGCTGACGTTTTCCGTGTCTCAGTAGAGTTCCTGGCCGTCGTTGCGCTTCTCGTCTGGTTCCCGGTTTCTCGCGCAGCGCGGGTGCTGGCAGCGGTGCTGTACACGACGCTCCTCGGATTCCTCGCGTACCACCACACCTACGCCGCTGCGTACCGCACGGTGCCCGCACTGTGGGAGGACGCGCAGCTTCTCCCGAGTCTTCTCGGGTACGTCTCGGAGTCATTTGGGCGCTGGTCTGCGGTGGGGCTGGTGCTGGCAGTCGTCTTTGTGTTGGTGGCGACGTACCTCGCTGTGGGACGGGTGTTCGCGGCACTCCAACAGCGGGCGACAGCGCGTGTGCGCGCTGCGACGCTGGTGCTGCTCGTCGCCGGACTGCTCGTTTGGTCAGTGACGACCCAACGCGGCGAGGAGGCTGTCGTGCAGTCTTCTGCGCGCGCGGTTTTGCTCAACTTCCACGCTTCGAGCCTGCGCCGGCAGCAACTCGCCGAGTTGAAGACCAGCGGTGTCGACGCGCGAATGCTCTCGTTGCAGCGAGCGCGGCTCTTCGCACGGCCGCGCGTGTACCTCTTGATGATCGAAGCCTACGGGCAACGGCTGCTGTCAGACCCCGCGCTGTCGCCAGCGTTCCAGGTACTCGCGGAGCGCGTCTCCGCGCGGCTGGCGGCCGCCGGCTTTTCTACGCGAACCGCATTCAGTGATGCCCCCGTCTACGGAGGCAAGTCGTGGCTCAGCGTCGCAACCGTTCAGACGGGCGTCCGCATCGAAACTCCATCGCTGTACGACGAGATGGAGCCGTCGGCGGCACGTCTCGGGACCATCACGAACTTCTTCAAGTCGCAGGGCTATCGGACAGTGTCATTGCAGCCAGGCAACTATCGAAACGACATGCGGTTCCCTGACCCCTACGCGCGCGATCGCCAGTACGCCTTCAAGGACCTCCGCTACAACGGCCCCGCGTACGGCTACGTCGGGGTCCCCGACCAACATTCACTGCGGGTCTTCACTGAAGACGTTCTGTCGCAGGAGCGTGGCCCGACCTTCATGTTCTATTTGTCGATCTCGACGCATCATCCCTTCCCGAGCATTCCGTTCGAAGGCGGTGGGCCGTGGCCCTCTATCCCGGGTGTGGAAGCGATTCCGGCGGACGGCGCACACCGGGCGTACTTCAACACTGTTGAGTACGAGTGGAGGTGCTTGCTCGAGTTCATCGACCGCGTCGCGGACGACGACGCAGTGTTCTTCATCATCGGAGATCATCAGCCGCTGCTCGAGCGAACGATGGACGATGTTCAGGAACTCACCGTGTTGCAGTCGTCGAACACGCCGGTGCACGTGATTTCCCGCAACGCGGCGTTTCTCCAGCGGTTCGAGAAGTACGGCTTTCAGCCTGGCCTCGCCCCCCCGCCGGGAACAGGCGGGCTGCGGCACGAGGGGCTTGCGTCGCTCTTCGTGCACGAGTTCGTCGGTCAGTTCGGCGGTGAAGCCCAACAGCGTCATACACAGTACTACCCAGATGGCATCGGTCTAGGCGGGCTCGTCGCTCCGGCGTCAAGAGACGTAGGTGCCGGCTCCGAGCGCGACGGCGCACAAGAGCAGCAAGGCCGCTGACGCTGGGACTGCCGCGCTCCGCGCTCGGGTGCTGAGCATCGTCGCCAGCGTCACGAACAACGGGAACGCGGCGATGACGTAGCGGCCCAGCCCCTGGAAGTCCTTGCTCGAGACCGCGGGGATGCCGACGACGACCAGCACGTACAGCCCGTAGCCCCAGCCCAGCCGCTTGAACGTTGGCACCGACAGCGCGAGCGCCGCGATGGTCACCAGCGCATGGCCACCCAGCCTGACGGCGACAGCCGGAGAGACGGTGGGGAACATGGTGTCGAAGAAGCTGAACTTGAGCCACGACCGCCAGCCCGGCGGCTGTTCCCAGCCCGGCACGCCCTGCACGTGCGCGAACGCGAGCGGGTCGTCGAAGCGCACCTCGAGGTACGCCATAAACGCCACGAGCCCCAGCCCGGCGAGCGCCGGCACGAAGTCGATGAAGCGCAGCGCCAGGCCAGCCTTGCGGCGACGCTCGATGCTGCGCGCGAGCAGGCCGACGACCACCGCCGGCGCCACCGGGCGACACGCGCACGCCAGCGCACCCAGCACCGCCGACACCACCGGCTTGTCCCGTTCCAACGCGAGGAACGCGCCGACCGCGCACAGCAAGAAGAGCGCGTCGGAATACACGACGCCGTAGAGGTACTCGGCGAACGGGTACAGCGCGAGCAACCAGAAGGCCGAGCCCGCGTGCTCGGGCATCACGTGGCGCGCCCAGCGATGGAACAGCGAGAGCGCCGCCATCGCGCAGCAGAACGACACGGCGATGCCGGCGACCCAGCGGTTCACGCCGAGCCACGCGATCGCGCGGATGATCATCGGGTACAGCGGGAAGAACGCGACGGGGCTCTGCTTGCCCGGCGTCAGCCAGTACCCGTTCTGGGCGATCTCGCCGTACCAACCGGCGTCCCACCGCACGAGCGCCTCGACGAACGCCACGTCGGGCACGTCGGCCGGCATCCAGTTCGTCGGAGGAAAGAGGATCGAACCCAGCGTCGCGGCGACGACGGACAACACGCCGACCGGCAGCGCACGCACCAGCGGCCAGTGCCACCGCGCCTGAGTGTCGACCGCAGCTGCCAAACGCGCCCCTCCCGTTGCGCGCAAGTTGCGACGCAGTGGTCAGGGCCACAACCTCAAAGATCTGACGTTACCGGCCGATGTGACGCACCGTGACGAGCGCGCCGTCGACGTCGTCGCGGTCTGTGAGGTCGATGACGCCTTCGAGGTACCAGTCTTGTTCACCCTGCGCGTTCATCAGCGCGTGGCGCACTGTCCACTTTCGATCGCCGTCGGGGATGAGCTGCGTCAGCACCGGCTGGCGCGCCCGCGGCGTCACGTCGATGGACTGGTTCTCTTCCCAGTACGGCGCCAACCACTTCTCCAGCTCGGCGCCGTTCTCGAGGCCCAGCTGCTCTGCCGCGTCGTCGTACTGCTTGCGCGCCAACAGCCGCACCAGCTGATGCAGCTCTGCGCGCACGCGCGCCGCGAGCGCCTTCGGGTTCTTCGCGAGGTCGACCTTCGGCTTCGGCGCGTCTTCGCCCGGCGGCGTCACCACGCCCAGCTCGCGGCCGTAGCGCATCGATTCCCACTCGGCGACGAGCGACGAGTCGGTGTGCTTGAGCGTCGTCAGCAGAAACGCGGCGATGTCTTCCAGCTGCTCGGTGCGCGCGCTTTCCGGGACGTTCTGCGTCAGCGTCTTGTAGGCGTCAGACAGGTAGCGCAGCAGCACGCCCTCGCTGCGCTGCAACCCGTAGTCCTTGATGTAGTCGTTGAACGTCTGCGCGGTCTCGAACAGCTCCCGCGCGATGCTCTTGGGGCGGATGTTCTCGGTCGCCACCCACGGGTGCCTGGCGACGAACTCGTCGAACGTGCCGTAGATGAGCGGCGCCAACGGCTTGGGGTACTCGACCTTCTCGAGCTCCTCCATGCGCTGGTCGTATTCCATGCCCTGCGCCTTGAGCTCGTTGATCTTCCG
>CAYWON010000115.1:4497-21844 GCA_964459885.1 uncultured Archangium sp. | reverse complement strand
CATCGGCGGCACGCCGGTTCTTCCTGCCGCGCCCTTCGGCGGCGAGTAGTTCGACGGCGGTCACGCGGGCACCACTTCCCGCGCGACGGGCAGCACGCGCTCGAGCAACACCGGCGTGGTGCACACGCAGCGGCGCACCTCAGCTCCGCGCAGCGTGCCGCCGCGACCGCGCCCGACGCCGACGTACTGGAGCCACTCCAGGCACTCCCACTGCTCGGCCGTGAAGACGCGCGCGCAGTGCGGGCACATGACCTTCACGGCTTCTGCTCCTGCTTCGTCGTCGGACAGCCGACGCACGACGTGACGCCGTTGGCTGCGACGAAGAGCGCCGCGACGCGACCGCACCCACATGGCTGAGGCGGGTCCACCAGCACGCGGAGCCCGTCAGGGCTGACGATGATGCGGGGCGGCTTCATTCTCCGCCCTCCGCCTTCGCGATGGCGCCCAGCGCGATGTCGCGCATCACCAGCGCGTGCTCGATGGGCTCGGCGTCGTGCTCGGGGTCGTCGTAGCGACCGCTGCTCTCAGCGATGGCCCTCAGCGCCGCGAGCAGGTCCGGCGCGGCGGCGATGAGGCGGGCGTCGGCGAAACCCAACGAAACAGTCGACGGATCGCTGCGGTCGACGACGGCACTGATGGCGACAGGTCGACCATCAGCGATGACTTCAATCCAGTCGCCGCGCTCCCTGAGCGTCCAAGGCCCCGGAGTGAACCTAGTAGGCGACATGGCGAGCCTCCAAGCCGCGCTTGATGGCTTCCGAGTGCGAATGGCCGCGCGACGTACGCCCGTGGCGCTCTCGGTCGGCCGCGTTCTCGGCGCGCGTGCCCCACCGCAGGTTCTCTGCGCGGTTGTTCGTCCTATCTCCGTCGAGGTGGCAGATCTCGTGCGAGAAGGACGGACGCTCGTCAAGGAACGCGCGCGCCACAAGCCGGTGAACCGCAATGCGCTTGCGACGGCCCTGAACATAGATGCGAACACTCGGGTAGCCGTGCGAGTTGAGGTCCGGTGTCAGTTCGAATCGGCCACGTCCGCGCCAGTTCGTCTCGACCGAGAAGACGCGACCGTCGCGCGTCACTTCGTATCCGGGCTCAACCACTACCGCGCCGGTCGTGTGCTTCGCGGCGCTCACGTGCGCACCTCAAGCCACGGACAGCCGTGGGCGTGGGTCGGCGACGGGCCGCACACGCACACCAAGGGCTCGGCCTCAGCCGGGCGGCTGCACTCCGGCGCCACCGGCACCGCGCCGGTCGCCTTGCGGCACCGCGCGCACACGTCTCGCGTCTCGTCGCCCGCTGTCGCTGCGCGCACGCTGAACGCGTGCCGACCGCACCGAGAGCAGACGCCGACCTTCAGCGTCTCTTCCATGGTGGTGATTCCCCGCTCTGGTCCTGCGCTACTCGTCTCTTCTCGCCCTGCTCTTCACCTCGCCTGCTGCTGCGAGGGCTTCGGGCTCATGCCCGACTCGCCACTGACCCTTTTCCGTCGACCGCACACCAGAAATAGCACCAAATATGGTTCACATCAAGTCGTGAATGTGTTATGAGTCGGGTGACTCTCATGGACATGGGATTGATCACAGAAGAGGGCTCGACTAACCCCGCGCCAACAATGGCGAAGAGGTCGAGTGCTCCGAGGAAGCGTCTGAATGGCGTTCAGGTGCCGGTGCACATCGACCGGCTGCTTGAGCAGATTCGCGAGCTCGAGAACGCCGCGTACATCGACATGGGCGGCGAGTCGAAGAAGAGCCTCAGCGACATCGTGAGCGAGGCTCTTGAACTCTACGTGTCCGCCTGGATTCGAAAGTACGGCGCCGTTCCAGAGGATGCGACCGAGCGCGCGAAGTTTACGAAGGCGCTCGCGACCTCACATCTCCGAGAGCTTCGAAGCGAGCTGCTCGGTATTGCCGAACCGCAGAAGTGCCCGACGTGCGGTCAGCCGTTGACCGAGCCGCACAAACACTAACCCGCATCACCACCCGCCCCGCCGATTCGCGCGAAGGCCGATTTGCCGCAGTTCTGACCTCTTATGCTGCTCATTTGTTCAGTGTCAGTGTTTGGTGGTAGCTACGCGGGCACGGGCGGCAGCTCGTCGGCGGCGCTCCATGGGGAGGCCGAAGCGCTCAGGGGGCGCAGTGAACGATTCGGGGTGGAGGTTCCCAAGGACGGCAGCCGCGGCGGAGGTCATGCGCGTGCTGTCGAGGGCTCTCGCGATGGCGCCGGAGGTGTCGCATGAGCGGCGACAACCTCGAGGTGGAGAACGCCGACCTGAAGAAGCGGCTCGCGGCGGTACGCGAGGTGCTCGGCCGCGTGACGAACGAGCTCGAGGCGCACCTCGGCGGGCCGCAGGACCAGAACGAGGAAGAGGCCGCGCTGCTTCACGACGCGCGTCTCGCGCTGACTGACGCGTTCGACCTCGACGAACTGAGGCTTCACCGGCTCCACATCGACGGCGCCGGCGTCGAGATGGAAGTGTCGTCGCAGAAGGTGGTGCAGGGGCTCGCCGCGCTGATGGCGCGCACCCTCGACGACCTCGGCGCCAAGAACTACGTGCAGCAAGAGCTGTCGCTCTCCACGTCGGAGTTCGTGCTCCTGGTGCAGCGCCGCGCCGGCAAGACGCCGCACACCCTGCGGCTCGAGGCGGAAGCCGAGCGGGACGACCTGAAGAAGCGGCTCGCCGCCGCTGACGAGCAGCTGCGCATCGTCACCGAGCGCGTCGAGTACACGCAGAACGTGGCCGATCGTGAGCACGAGAGCGTGATGCGTCTCTCGCGCGCGAACGATGAGGTCGCCGCTGCGCTGCGGGCGTGCGAGGCGAAGCTGGCTGTCGCCGAGAGGAAGGCGGACAAGGCAAGGGCGCTGCGCGAGGCGCTGGAGGCGGCGTCGAAGAGTCTCTTCTCTGCGTCACACCGCGGCCGCGTCGATGACGATGATGTGCGCGACTACTGCTTCAGCCGCCACCGGGTGGCGCAGCTCGCGCTCGACGCCGGTGGAGCGCCGGAGGGCACGCCGCCATGAGCCTGGCTGAAGAACTGCGCGCCATCGTGCGCGAGGAGATCCGCGAGGCCGTGCGCGAACTGCTCGGCGCCGAAGCCCCGGCCGCCAACAAGCTGCGCCGCGAGTTGCTGACCTACGAGGAGGCCGCGGCAGAGGTCTCGGTCAGCCCGTCGACCATCAAGCGCTGGGTGCGTGACGGCCTGCTGCCGGCGCGCGGCAAGGGGAAGCTGCGCCGCGTGCGCCTCGACGACGTGCGCGCGTGCATCGGCGTCGACCCTCACGCGAAGCCCGCGCCCACCAACGACGTGAAGGCGTCGGTCACCTCGATTCTCGCGAGCGTGAGGCGCTGATGGGCTCCGTCTACAAGCGCGGTCCCTTCTGGTGGATTTCCTTCCGCGTGCCGGGCGGCGGCCGCGTCGCGCGCTCCAGCGGCATCGACAGCCACCAGCCGAAGATTCAGGCGCTGCGCGTGCTGGCCGAGGTCGAGCGCGAGCTGCGCAACGAAGCCAAGCGGAACACCGGCGAGCCGAAGACGGTGGCCGAGTACGCCGTCGAGTGGACCGCCTCGAGGCGCGCCCTCAAGCAGACCAACGCCGGGCGCGACTTCGCGCGGCTGAAGCTGCACGTGCTGCCCACGCTGGGCACGAAGCGGCTCGGCGCCGTCACCGTCGCCGACGTGCGCAGCCTGGTGAAGTCGCTGCGCGCCGGCGAGATGGCCCCGCGCACCATCATCAACACCTACGGCCTCGTGCGCCGCCTCTTCGCCGATGCGCTGGCCGAAGAGCTCATCGTCTCGTCGCCGTGCGCGCTGACGCGCAGCGACCTGCCGAAGAAGCAGGACAAGGACCCGACGTGGCGCGCCGGCGCCGTCTACACGCGCGACGAGGCGCAGCTGCTGATGACGTCGCCCGCGGTGCCGTGGGACCGCCGCGTCGTCTACGCCCTCGCCTTCCTCACCGGCATGCGCGCGGGCGAAATCGCCGCGCTGCGCTGGAGCGCCATCGACGAAGAGCAGCAGCCTCTCGGCCGCCTGCTCGTGGCGTTCAGCTACACCCGGCAGAACAAGGGCACGAAGGCGACGAAGACGGGCGTGCCGCGGCGCGTGCCGGTGCACCCCGAGCTCGCGCCCGTGCTGCAGGCGTGGCGTGCCCAGGGCTTCGAAGCGCAGTTCGGCCGCGCGCCCCGAGGTGACGACCTCGTGGTGCCGAACCGCGACGGTGCATTCCGCACCGACCTGAACACCCTCGACGGGCTGGCGCTCGACCTCGAGGCGCTCGGCCTCCGGCACCGCGACATGCACTCGATGCGGCGCACCTTCATCAGCCTGGGCCGCGAAGACAGCGGCAACGCAGCGGCGCTGAAGGTGGTGACGCACGACCAGAAGGGCGACGTGTACGACGGCTACACCGTCTTCACGTGGCAGGCCCTCTGCGATGCGGTGTCGGCGCTGGCGCTGAGCACCCGCTACGCGCAAGTCGTTGAAGTGGCTGAAAAAACTGCGGCGTCCGGGGGAGGAACCCCGAACGCCGCGCTTGCTACACAGATTGCTACACGGAGGGACTTCACCGTGCCGAACGCCGCAGAATCGCAGTCATTCGTAGGAGTGCCCAGGGAGGGATTCGAACCCTCACGCCGCGAGGCGCCACCCCCTCAAGATGGTGTGTCTACCAATTCCACCACCTGGGCTATTCGTCTGTTTGCTTTCTAACCGCCGGAAAGCGACGCCCCAATACCAGAACGCCTGACCAGCGGAAGCGCTTTCTTACTGATTCGGCAGCTTCTCAGCAGGAACCGCGTCGGCGGCCGACGGCTGAGCCGCGGCAGGCGCGGGCGAAGGCGTCGCTTCGCTGGGCGAGGCAGGCGCGGCTTCGGCCGGCGTCGGCGCGGGGACGGTGTTGGTCGTCGCCGGCGTGGTGACGCTGGTCGCTTCGAGATCGTCAGAGACCGACGTGCGCAGACCGACGAACGACAGGCCCAGCGACGTCAGGAAGAACGCCACCGCGCAGAACGCCGTCAGCTTGGTGAGGAAGGTCGCAGCACCACGGCCACCGAACGCCGTCGTCGCCGCACCGCCGCCGAGCGCCGCACCCATGCCCGCGTCCTTCCCGGGCTGCAGGAGGATCACGAAGATCATGAAGACGCACAGCAAGACGTGCACGATGGTGAAGAAGGTCAACATAGGGTGGCGCTCCTAAGCACAGCAGCGGGTGGGTAACAACCTCACCCTTTGGCTTTGATGATGGCGGCGAAGTCGCTGACTTTGAGGCTCGCCCCGCCCACCAGCGCCCCGTCGATGTCAGGCATGCCCAGCAGCTCGGCCGCGTTGTCAGCCTTCACCGAGCCGCCGTACTGAATGCGCACCTGCGCCGCCGTCGCTGCGTCCCAGATGCCGGTCAGCAGCGCGCGAATGTGCGCGTGGACCTCTTGCGCCTGCCGCGACGTCGCCGTCTTGCCGGTGCCGATGGCCCAGACCGGCTCGTAGGCGATGACGAACTGCGCGCCCTCTTTCGCGCCGAAGCCCTGCAGGCAGCCCTTCACCTGCGCCTCGACGACCGACAAGGTCTTGTTGCCCTCGCGCTCTTCGAGCGTCTCGCCGACGCACACGATGGGCAGCATGCCGGCCTTCAGCACCGCGGCGACCTTGCGATTCACACCGGCGTCGGTCTCGCCGAAGTACTGGCGGCGCTCCGAGTGCCCGAGGATCACCCACGAACAGCCGACCTCTTTGAGCATGGGCGCGGCGATCTCACCGGTGAACGCGCCCGACTCGCTCGCGTGGCAGTTCTGCGCCGCCAGCGCGATGTTCGAGTCTTCGAGCGCCTTCGCCACCGGGTGCAGCGCGGTGAACGGCGGCGCGATGGCGATCTCCACGCGATCGCGCACCTGCGACACCGCGTTGCGCAGCTCCCGCGTCAGCGCGAGGGCGTCGCCCACCGTCTTGTTCATCTTCCAGTTGCCAGCGATGAAAGTGCGCCGCGTCATGGGGCTCACTCCAGGGCCTTGATGCCCGGGAGCTCCTTGCCTTCGAGGAATTCCAGCGACGCGCCGCCACCCGTCGACACGTGCGTCATCTTGTCGGCGAGGCCGAAGTCGTTGACCGCCGCGGCCGAGTCACCGCCGCCGATCACCGTCTGCGCGTCCTTGTTGTTGGCCATCGCCACGGCGACCGACTTGGTGCCCTCGGCGAACTTCGCGACCTCGAACAGGCCCATCGGCCCGTTCCACAGCACCGTCTTCGCGTCGCGCAGGTGCTGCGTGTAGACCGCGCGCGTCTTGCTGCCGATGTCGAGGCCCATCAGGTCCTTCGGAATGGCGCGCTCCAGCACGTCGACCGCCTGGCTCTTGTCGTCAGGCGACGTGCCGCAGAGGTGATCGACCGGCAACACGAGGTCGACGCCGAGCCGCTTGGCGGTGTCGAGCAACCGCGAGGCGAGCGCCAGCTTGTCTTCTTCGACGCGGCTCTTGCCCACCTCGATGCCCTCGGCCTTCAAGAACGTGTACGCCATCGCGCCGCCGATCAGCATCGTCTGGCACTTGGGCAGCAGGTTCTCGATGACCTTGATCTTGTCAGACACCTTCGAGCCGCCCAGCACCACGACGAACGGCTTCTCCGCGCTCTTCACCACGCGGCCCAGCTGCTCGAGCTCCTTGCGGATGAGCAGGCCCGCGCACTTCTCTTTCATGAAGGGGACCATGCCGGCCGTCGACGCGTGCGCGCGGTGCGCGGTGCCGAACGCGTCGTTGCAATAGACGTCGGCGTTGGCGGCGAGCTGCCGCGCGAACGCCTCGTCGTTGGCCTCTTCCTGCTTGTGGAAGCGCACGTTCTCGAGCACCAGCACCTGGTTGGTCTTGAGCTCGCGCGCCTGCTTGCCGACGCCCTCGCCGATGCAGTCGTCGGCCATCAAGACCTCGAAGTCACGGCCAAGCAGCGTCGCGAGGTGTTTGGCCACCGGCATCAACGAGAGCTTCGGGTCGACGCCCTTGGGCCGCCCGAGGTGCGAGGCGAGGATCGGCTTCCCGCCAGCGGCGAGGATGGCGCGAATCGTCGGCAGCGCCTCGCGGATGCGCGTGTCGTCGGTGATGTTCTGCGCGTCATCCAGGGGGACGTTGAAGTCCACCCGGACGAAGACGCGCTTCCCCGTCAGCTGCAGCTCGTCGATGTACCGGACCATGGGCGCTTACTTCGAGGCGAGGAAGCGGGCGACGTCGACCACGCGCGAGCTGTAGCCCCACTCGTTGTCGTACCAGGCGAACACCTTGAGGAAGTTGCCGTCGATCAGCTGCGTCAGCGTGCTGTCGAAGATCGAGCTGTGCGGGTTGTCGTTGTAGTCGATGCTGACCGTCTGCTCGGTGTCGTACTGGAGCACGCCCTTCATCGGGCCCTCGGCCGCCGCCTTGAGCGCCGCGTGCACCTCGTCGACGGTGACGTTCTTCTTCAGCTTCACCGTGAGGTCGACGAGCGACACGTTGGGCGTCGGCACGCGAATGGCCGCGCCGTTCAGCTTGCCCTTCAGCTCGGGGATCACCTCGCCGATGGCCTTGGCCGCGCCGGTCGACGTGGGGATCATCGACAGCGCCGCCGCGCGCGCACGGCGCATGTCGTCGTGCACGAGGTCGAGGATGCGCTGATCGTTCGTGTAGCTGTGAATGGTGGTCATCAGGCCGTGCTCGATGCCGAACGAGTCGTTCAGCACCTTGGCGACGGGCGCGAGGCAGTTGGTGGTGCAGCTCGCGTTGCTGATGATGTGGTGCTTCGCGGCGTCATACTTCTCGTGGTTGATGCCGAAGCACATCGTCAGGTCGACGTTCTTGCCGGGCGCCGAGATGACGACCTTGCGCGCGCCGGCCTGCAGGTGCAGCTCGGCCTTCTCACGCGCGGTGAAGCGGCCCGTGCACTCGATGACCACGTCGACGCCGAGCTCCTTCCACGGGAGCTTCGCGGGGTCCTTTTCTGCCGTGACCTTGTACGTCTTGCCGTCGATGGTGATGGAGTTCTCGGTGGCCGAGACCGTGCCCGCCCAGTTGCCGTGCACCGAGTCGTACTTGAAGAGGTGCGCCAGCGTGGCCGGCTTGTCGAGGTCGTTGATGGCGACGATCTCGACGTCCTTCTCTTTCCGCTCGAGCGCAGCGCGCAGCACCATGCGGCCGATGCGGCCGAAACCGTTGATCGCGAACTTGATCGCCATGACGTGACTCCTTGAGTGTGAGGTGAAGCGGGAACGCCGGTGCTTCTAGTCACCGCACCGGCGAACACAAGGCATCACCGCGCGCAGCGCTTGCGTCGACGCAGCAGCCAGCCGACCAGCACCAGACTCAAGCCCGGCGCCGCGGTGCAGCCGCCGCCCTGGAAGCCCAGGACCGGAGCAGGAAGCTCGTCGCCGCCACCACCGTTGCCGCCGCCGACGGGAGGCGCGCCGCCGCCCGCACCGCCACCTGCGCCGCCGCCGGTGCCCGAATCGGGTTGACCCGCGTCGACAGGCTCGATGACGCCAGCGTCAAAGCCACCATCGAGCGGCGTGCCGGCGTCGACGTCGACGACACCGCCGTCGAACGCGGTCGGCGACAAGAACACCAACACCCGCCGCATCACCTCGGTGCGCTGCGCGCCGCCGACGATGGTCTCGAACGGAAAGCCGAAGGCCACCGACTGCATCGGCGTGCCGACCGCCGCGTTGCCGCCGCCCTGGTAGCTGCCGAGCGACACCGCCGCGCCGGCCGCCGACAGCAACGGCGGCGTGCCCGTGTCGAACGAGCCGTTGCTGCCGTCATCGAGCGCGATGGTGGGCACGCCCATGAGCGCGTCCGCGCCTGTCACCGACAACGAGCCCGTCGCCGCACCTGCCGTGGCCGAGAACGTCGACGACAAGAACGCGCTCGTCGCCGTGGCGTCGCCCGACAAGAAGACGGGCAGGTTCCTGGTGCGGAAGTCGGTGATGAACGCCTGCTCGGCGGTCGTCATCGCCGCCCCGCCCTGCTTGCCGCGCCCGATGAACCACGTGAGCAGCGAGTACGGCGCCGCGGCGACGTCGCCCGCAGAGACCGCGTCGGTGTCGGCCGTGTCGAAGCCCACCTGGTTGGCGTCGAGCGCCGCGCCGGTCAGCCGCGCCGCGCTGCCGTCATTCATTTTCTCCACGATGGCGCGCATGACGTCACCGAGCGCGTAGGTCGCGGCGAACGTCTCGGTCTTCGAGAGGGCCGCTTCGAGCCGGTCGTAGCCGTTGACCACCAACACGAACGGCTGGCCCGGCGTCGCGCGGCGCGCCCCGACGACGCTCGACGGCATCGACTCGCCGCCCTGGTTGAGGCCGGTGACGCGGAAGTACTTCGCTGACGCTGCGGGCAGCGGCAGCCGCACCGACGTCGTGGTGACGTCGACGCCGTTGTCCCACGCGAGCCCGTCGTCGCTCGAGTACACGCGGTAGGCGGTCGCCACGTCGCCGCGCACGCCCTGCCCGTCGACCGGCGACGCGCGCCACTTCACCACCACTTCACCGTTGCTCTGGTTCAACGCCGCGAGGTGCGTCGGGGGCTCGGGCGGCAACCGCACCGCGACGCTGTCCTTCTGCGCGAAGTACTTGATGATGCCCTGCGCGATGGCGCGCGCCGCGATGTAGCGGAAGCCCGGCTCTTTCAGGTGCGCCGCGTCGGCGGCTGCGTCGTGAAAGGCGACCTCCAACAAGATCGACGGCGTTTCGGGGTTGTTGTTGGGGTTGAGCTCGCCGAAGTTGGCCGAGCGCACGCGGCGATCGTTCCACGTCGGTCGGTTCCACCCTGCGTCCTGCTTCACGTCGTTCATCAGCTCGGTGTGCACGGCGTTGGCCAGCTGCATGCCGCCGTCGACACCGGTGAAGTTCAGCGTGCCGTCGACAGGGTTCGGCCCGTAGACGAACGTGATGGTGCCCACCGCCGACGCGTTCGCCGCGTTGGTGTGCCACGCGACGTAGACCGCGTCTTCACCCGGCTCGTGCGCCCACGCCGCGTAGCGCGAGCGCGTGCCGACGTCGTTGGTGCGATCGGCCGACGGCGCGTTGTTCGACGGCGCCCACACCGACATCGGCGCGCCCGCCCACTGCGCCTGGTAGCGCGCCGACTCTTCGAAGTGAGGGCGGCCGCTGACGCCCATGCCGCGGTCGATGAGCCCCATGCCGCCGCCGAACTTCACCGCATCCAGTGACACGTTCATGCCGGCGGGCGTCGCCGAGTCGTTGTGCACCACGACCTTCGCCGGCTGCCCCGCGCGGAAATAGAAGCGCCCCAGCTGCACCCACGTGCTGCCGTGGCGCTGTTGGTTGACGCGGAAGTGCGTCGTGCCGCCCGCGTGCACCACCTCGTAGTGCGCGTCCTGCACGCGCGCCGAGAACGCGGTGTACGACACCGACACCTCGTAATACCCGTCGGCGGGAATGGTGACGGCGTACTCCGCGCGCGCGGTCGGCGTGGCGCTCGCCAGCATCAACCGGTTGGTGCCCACGTCGAACGGCAGCTCAGTGCCGTTGAGCGGAAACGCAGGTCGCGCCCAGCCGTCGGCGCTGGAGTTGATGAATGAAGCCGCGTCGCCGATCTCCGAGTACCCGGGCTCGCCGTTGTCGAGCAGCACCAGGTTGGTCTGCAGATCGAGCTCACGCACCGACACCACGCGCGCGCCCGCGTTCAGCAGCATGGGCATCAGGTACTGGCTCAGCGTCTCGATGCTGACGAGGTCTTCGACGATGTTGTTGGTGTTGCCGCGCTGCGTGCGCCACGCGCCGAGACCGTTTTCCCAGGTGAAGCCGTGCCCGGGAGACAAGTAGACGACCTTCCCCGCCAGCGCGCCGACGCCCGTGTAGTGGGAAGCAGCCGAGCCACCGATGCGTGGCGTCGGCCTGTCGGCGCGCACCAACGGTGGCGTGGCGGCAGTGACGATCGGCTCCCAGCGCTTGGGCGGCACCGGCGCTTCAGGCACGTAGCCGGGCGGCTCGAGGCCACAGTCATCCATCCACTGCGCGGACGCTGTGACGGAGCTCAAGACGACGGCGACGAGGAGCGAGCGCATGCGGCCCGCATAGCGCAAACGCGTCGGCTACTCGACCCAGCTCAGCTCGTAGCGGTGCCGTTCACCGTCGAGTGGTCCATGCGTGACGCGCGGCTCGCGACCACCGAGCACCGGCACGATCGCCACGAAGACGCCCTCGAAGTACGTCGGCATGCCGCCGGTGGTGTTGAAGATGAACTCCACGCTGGTGGGCGAGAGCTCCTTCGCTTCGACGCGCGTGTAGTTGTTGCTGTTGCGGAACGCGCGATCGATGCGCAGCACCGCGCGGCGCAACCCGATGGTGCGCATCAGCGTCACCAGCGCCTTGCCGAGGAAGTTCGAGTTGAGGCCGCTCACCGCGCGCTCGCCGAGCCGCTGCAGGCCCTGCGCTTCAGTCAGGTCTGGCCACAGCGCGCGCGCCACGTGCCGCAGACAGCGCACATACACGTCGGCCGGGTACGCAGGCAGCAGCGGCTTCTCCACGTCGAGGCCTTCGCTGCGCAGCGTGGCGATCAACGGCGCAGGTAGTTCCTTCCCCAGCGTGTCGATCAACAAGCCCTTCACCGACGGGCCGAACTCCAGGCGTTGCTCACTCACGAGACGCGGACTGTAGCGCTCACTGCGCGTGCGTCACCGGCGTCAGTGGTGGGTCGAAGCAGACGATCTTCCCTTCGATGACCGAGCACTTCCCGGCCGGCGTCTGCGCACACTTCACTTCACGGTACGACTCCTTGCAGCTCCAGCCGCACGCGAAGCCCGAGTTGGTGCGGAGGCACTGCGCGCCGCCCAGGCCCTTCGACGCGAAGGTGTGAATGACGGCGGGCGCGGGGTCCCAACACGAGACGTCGTTGAAGCGGGTCGAACACACGCCCCACGGCGTCTCGGCGCACGCGAGCTCCGTCTCTGACGTGCCGCACGCGAAGCCGCACACCACGCGGCCGTACTTGATGCGGCAATCGGGGCGACTGTCGGGCGCGTGCAACCGCACTTCTTCGGGCGGGTCCCAACAGACGAGCTGACCTTCGACGCGCTCGCACCAGCCTTGCGGCGTCTGCGCGCACTTCACCTGATCGAGCTCGGCGCCGCAGTGGTAGCCGCACACCGTCTGCATGCCTGAGGTGCGGCACTCCGGGGTCTGCGAGAGCGTCAGCAACACGAGCGCAGTGATCATGCCCGCGCCCTACGGACGGCTTTCGCGGCGTATTCACGCCAGCTTCACTTTGACGAAATGACAAAAGCAAAGCCGGAGCGACGACACGCCGCTCCGGCTCCACTCACACCTTCAGCTGGAGCTTCTCCATCGCGCCCTCGCCCAGCACGAGGTTGACCTGACCGACCTTCGCCGCCAGCTCCTTGTACGCCTCGAGCTCCTTGAGACGGACCAGCAGCGGGTTCTCGGCGAGGACCTTCGCGGTCTGCGCGAGGCTGCGCGTGGCCGCAGTCTCCTCACGACGGAGGATGACGTTGGCCTCGGCCTCCTTCTGGGCCTGGATCACCTTGTTCAGCAGCTCCTTCATCTCACCCGGCAAGATCACGTCCTTCACGCCGAGCTCGATGAGCGAGAGCCCCACGCCCTCGGCGCGCGCACGCACCGACGGCGCCATCACCTGCGACAGCTCCTCGCGCGCCTGGAGCAGCTCGTCCAACGTGCGCGTGGTGACGGCCTCACGGGCAGCGAGCTGCATCGCGAGGTACATCACGTCATCAGGCGCACGCGCCACGGCCGCCAGACGACGGGCGTCCTTCACGCGGAACGTCGCGCTCAGGTTGAGACGCAGCGTCACGCGATCGCGGGTCATCACTTCCTGACCCGTCACCGCCAACACGCGCTCACGCACGTCGATGACCGCGAACGTCACGGTCTTCGTGGTGTTCCACGCCGCGTAGCGACCCGTCGGCAGCACCGCGTCGAGCTGACCGTTGACGTAGCGGAGCGCCACCGAGCCTTCCGGCGCGGTCACCTCCACGTAGTCGCGGGCCTTCGCGAGCGCGGCCACGTCGGCCGGCAACACCTTCGCCTCGACGGCGCTGGTGTCGATGACGTCGATCTTCACCAACGGCGTCACCTTGCCGCTCTGGCGCTCGACCTGGCGATCCACCGTCCACACCTGGTGCACACCCGCGCCGAGCCACAGCGCGGGCTTCCCGCGACGGCTCACCAGCGCGCGCTCGTGCTCGGCGACGGTGATGACCGCGAGGTCCTCCACCGGCACCAGCTTGAGCCGCTGCTCGTCGAGCTCCGCCAACAGGTTCACCGTCGACGTCTTCTCGACGCGCAGGTCGCGCAGCAGCGCCCACACCGAGTGCTTACCGGGGGCCAGGTACTTCACAGGCTTGCCGTCCTCGATGAGGAAGGCGCGCTCGTTCGTCATGATGTCGATCTTCATGTCGCGTCTCCTTGGGTGCTGCGGGTTGAACTTCTTGTGAAAAGAGGAAGGCCATCGCGCTCACGACTGCGCACGCGTTGCCCTCGTGAAGACAGGCGCCGTCAGCGGGCTCACTCGAGCGTCCACCACGGGGCGACACGGCGCGGGCTGGCACGTCACCACGACGTACCGGCTGGCGCCGGAAGGCCCGGAGCAGAGGAACGAGCGACGTCCCACGTTGCGGCCGCGCAGGCAGTGGCTCACGCGACGGACTTCCGGGTGGGCGAGAAGGATTCGAACCTTCGACACACGGATTACGAGTCCGTTGCTCTGACCAGTCTGAGCTATCGCCTCGGCGTTTCAGGCCGAGAGGTCCCCTTGAGGTGGAGACGGTTGTCCTCAAGCGAGGCCGTTCGAATCACCTGCGTTGACGTGGCGGGGTGAACGGCTTCCCGTACCCACCACGAACCGGTGCAGCGTTCGCTTATTGACGACGCGGCAGACGAAAACCGGTCATTGTCCCTGACGTGGCGACGCCTCATTTCCAACCCGAGAAGCGCCCGACGACGTTCTTCCAGTCGGTGCTCTACGCGTGGAGCGGCCTCATTCACACGGTCGTGCACCAACGGAACATGCGCATGCACCTCGTCTCGGGCCTGCTGGTCGGCCTCGTGGGCAGCGGCATTCCGCTGGGCCTCGCCGAGAAGGTCACGCTCATCTTCTGCGTGCTGCTGGTGCTCTTCGCCGAGATGTTGAACTCCGCGCTCGAGCAGCTGGTCGATCTCGCCATTCAGCAGTTCGACGAGAAAGCGAAGCTGACCAAGGACATCGCCGCGGCCGGCGTGCTGGTGCTGGCCATCGGCACCGTCGTCATCTTCTCAGCGGTCATCGTGCACAACGCCGAGACGGTGCTGAGCAACCTGGCCGCGGTGGAACGCCAGGTCATCGTCGGCGTGCCGCTCGTGTTCTTCGGCGGCGCGCTGATGCACGAAGCGAAGAAGCCCTTGTGGCTCGATGTCGTGTTCGCGCTCGGCGCGCTGGGCACGTGGCTCGCCATCGCCAGCTGGTGCGAGAGCTACGTGTTCGCGGCGATGACGCTGGGCTTGCTGGTGGTGTGTGGTGCGGCCGGCGTTTCGCGCCAGCTGCAGCGCCGCAAGAGCGCCTGAAAACAACAAAGCCCGGCGTTGCGGCCGGGCTTCCTTGAACTGCCGCAGCGACACCGGGCCGCTGGTCTGTTGCTCACCCCTTTGGGCGCGTGCCCCCGGCGCCTGGCCGGAGCGCAGCGCGACCCAAACGGGTTCGCACTGTTACGCGCTGACGCGGGGAGCTTCTTGCGTCGTCGCGTCCACCTTCACATCGCGCAGGTTACAGGTGACCTGGTCGATGAGTTCGGTGGCGATTTCCACGATCTGGTTGTGAGTGTAACCACCAGCCTGAAGCTGCGCGAAGAACGTATGCGCGAGGATCTTGGTGCCCTTCTTGTCGGTGCTCATGTGCAAACCCTCCAATCGAACGGACGCATCTACACGCTGCGTGCCACGCCGATGACAGACGAAAGAACCTGTCAAATCAGGCCTGTAGCTCGTGTCGGGGGTGGCAAACTGCGAACGCCGCTACGCAGCAGGAACGGACGCGCCGCGTAGCCGCCGAAGCAGTCCCCCAATCGAATCAGGTATTTGTGGAGCATGACTGAAGAGAGGCATAAGGCGGGGCGCGTGCCGGCGTACCGCGTCAACAACCTCGCGCTGTGGCTCGACGAGCCCGACTCGCTGCTGACGAAGAAGGCAGCCGAGAAGCTGGGCGTCACCGCCGCCGACATCGCCTCCGTGCGCGTGGTGCGCAGCGTGCTCGACGCCCGCAAGAAGAACAGCCCGCGCTACATCCACACGGTCGAGGTCGAGTTCGGCAAAGGCAAGCTCCCCAGGACGCTGCCGCCCGACGTGAGCGAGGTCGAGGCGCCGCCGCCGCCGTCCGAGCCGGTGAAGCGCCAGCCCGAGCACCGCCCCATCATCATCGGCATGGGCCCGGCGGGCCTGTTCTGTGCGTGGGAGCTCGCGCTGCGCGGCGTGAAGTCGCTGCTGCTCGATCGCGGCCGTGACGTGGTGCAGCGGCGCAAAGACGTGGCGAAGCTGATGCGCGACGGCACGCTGATGCCCGAGAGCAACATGAGCTTCGGCGAGGGCGGCGCTGGTGCGTACACCGACGGCAAGCTGTCGACGCGCATCAACCACCCGCACGTGCGCCGCGTCATCGAGACCTTCGCGAAGTACGGCGCGCCCGATCGCATCCTGGTGCAGGGCAAGCCGCACATCGGCAGCGACCTGTTGCCGCTGGCCGTCGAGAAAATGCGGCTCGATCTGCAGGCCATGGGCGTCGAGGTGCGGTTCGAGACGCGCGTCGACGACATCCTCTCGAAGGACGGCCGCTGCACCGGCGTGCGCTTGTCCGACGGTACCGAGCTGCACAGCGATCGCGTCATCCTCGCGCCTGGCAACTCCGCGCGAGAGCTGTTCGAGAAGTTCGCCGCTGACGAGCGCGTGTTCATCGAGCCCAAGCCCTTCGCGCTCGGCTTCCGCGCGGAGCACCCGCAGTCGCTCATCAACGCCATTCAGTACGGCGACAAGTTCGCCGCCAACTCGAAGCTGCCGGCCGCCGACTACAAGCTGGCCGAGAACCTGTCGGTCGATGGCGACGTGCGCGGCGTGTTCTCGTTCTGCATGTGCCCGGGCGGCATCGTGGTGCCCACGCCCACCGAAGAAGGCATGCAGTGCACCAACGGCATGTCGAACTCGCACCGCAACGCGAAGTACGCCAACGCGGGCGTCGTGGTGTCGGTGACGGTCGAGGACTACGCGAAGGAAGGCTTCACCGGGCCGCTCGCGGGCATCGCGTTTCAGCGCCACTGGGAGACCAAGGCCTACGAGCTGGGCGGCGGGAAGTTCTTCGCGCCGGCGCAGTCGATCCCCGACTACCTGGCGGGTCGCGTGAAGAAGGCGCCCGGCGGCACCACGTACCGCCCTGGCCTCGCGCACACCGATCTCAACCGGCTCTTCCCCGCGTGGCTGACGTCGTCGCTCAAGCAGGCGCTCAAGGCCTTCGATCGCCGCATGAAGGGCTTCATCACCGACGAGGGCAACCTCATCGGCATCGAGGCGCGCACGTCGACGCCGCTGCGCATCACGCGCGACGAGCAGCTGCAGTCCGTGTCGATGAAGGGCCTGTACCCGGGCGGCGAAGGCGCCGGCTACGCGGGCGGCATCGTGTCGTCGGGCATCGACGGCCTGCGCATCGCCGAGCAGATCTGCGCGGAGCTCTCGTGAAGTACACGGTGCGCAACGCCGACGGCGAGCTGACCTACGAGTCGCTCGAGCAACTCCGCGAGGCCGCCGACGCTGGGCTCGTCGCGCCTGACGACGAAGTGAAACGGGAAGACGAAGGCATCTGGCGGAAGGCGTCAGCCCTGCCCAAGCTCCGGTCGAAGCTCACGCGCCGCTTCAACCCCATGCTGTTGTGGATCGCGGTGGCGGTGCTGGGGTCTATCGGCGCGTTCGTCGCCATTCGTCGCGGCGGTGAACAACCCGAGCTCTACGTGCTCGGGCTCGTGCTCGCGTTCGCGGTCGTCGGCGTGCTGTTCAAGGTGACCAACGACACCGCGAAGCGGCGCTGATCACTTCTTGGTCACGGCCTTCTTGATGGCCTTGAACACGTCGGGCACCGCCGTGCCGTTGGCCGCGTTGACGATGAACGTGGGCACCGCGCCGCCGGGGCTCGTGTAGAGGTAGTACGTGGCGTTGGTCTTCTTGCCGTCTTCAGCGCTCTCGAGCAGCCAGTAGCCGTCGTTGATGCGCACGCGCACCACGTCCTTCTTCTCGGGCACCTGCGCGTCGGCCTTCTCGGGCGGCGCCGTGGTCCACGACACCTTGTAGGTGCCGTTGGCCGTCTCCTGCGTCTGGCCGGTCACGACGGCGCGCGCCAC
>CAYWON010000115.1:0-4487 GCA_964459885.1 uncultured Archangium sp. | reverse complement strand
AGTCGCGCTGGCTCACCATCGGCGCCTTGATGCGCGAGTAGAAGTAGATCTCCTTGTCGCCTTCCGAGCGCGAGATGACCTTCGCCTCTTCGGTGTACGGCATCGTCTTCGGGTACGCCTCGAGGTCACGAATGACGTCCCACACGGCCTTCGGCGGCGCGTCGATGAGGCCCATGGCCTTCATTTCCTTCACGTCGCTGCCGGTCTTGTCGCGGCGGTAGACCTTCACGCCGGAGGTATCGGCGGCCAGCTCCCACTTGGGGTCGGCCGAGAGCAGCATCAAAGGAACGAGCGCGAGCTGAAGCATGAACACATCCTGTCGAAACGTGAGGGACGAAGCGCTAGTGTGGCACGGCCGTGAACCAGACCGAAAACACTGAATCGAATTCAAGCGACGAGCGCATCCGGAAGATCTTCGCGAAGGACGTGAAGCCCGGGGAGACCATCCACACCGTCTTCCGCGCAGCGCACAAAGAAAAGCACACCAGCCGTGGGGGCAAGTCGTACCTCACGCTCACGCTCGTGGACCGCACCGGGTCGATCGACGGTCGCGTCTTCGACAACGTCGACGCCGCCGACCAGGCCTTCTCGGTCGACGACTACCTGCTCGTGAAGGGCAAGGTCGGCCAGTTCAAGGGCCACACGCAGCTGGTCGTCGACCGCCTCGAGCGCCTCGACCCCGGCCCCATCGACGCCGCGGAGTTCGCGTACACCGCGCCGCCGCCGCCGCCCGCGCGTGAAGAGAAGCCCGCGAAGGCCGAGCGCGACGAGCACACCGCCGCGAAGGTGCGGTTGAGCAAGCGCCTCGAGCGGCTGCTGGAGAACCCGCAGCTCGTGCAGGCCCTCGACAACTTCGTCGGCCACCTCGAGAAGGCGCTCAACGCGCAGGCTGGTCACGCGCCGGCCGCGAAGCCCGAGCGTGAGCGCAAGCCCAAGGCGCCGCGCGTCGACCACAAGCCGAAGGCCGAGGAGCCCAAGCGCGACCCGTCGTTGCCCGAGGGTCTGGCGTTCAAGCCCTTCAACGCGCTGGTGGGCGACGACAAGCCGTCCGAGTCGTCCAACTCTTAAAGCACCCATGGCGAAGCGACTCGGGGAGCGGCTCACCGAAGCCGGCCTGGTCTCCGCGGAAGCGGTCGAGCAGGCGCTCAGCCATCAGAAGATCACCGGCCATCGCCTCGGCGATTGCCTCGTCGAGCTCGGCCTCATCCAGGAAGGCGCGCTGCTGCGCTTCCTGGCGGCTGAGTTCAAGACGCGCTTCGTGTCGGCCGAGAAGCTGGCGCAGGCGAAGATCGCCCCCGAGGTGTTGGACAAGGTGCCGGTGCGCATGGCCGAGAAGCAGGACTTCCTGCCCATCGCCTTCGACGCCGAGCGCCGCGTGCTGTCGATCGTGATGGCCGAGCCGCAGAACGAAGGGCTCGTGAAGGAGATCGCCATCGTCACCGACATGGCGGAGGTCTTCGCCTACGTCGGCATTCGCAGCGCGATTCAGGCCGGCATCAAGAAGCACTACTACGGCGACCCGACCGCGTTCTCGTCGATGCAGAGCGGCGCGTCGATGCAGCAGGACGCCCGCAAGCTGGCCGGCGCGTACGAGAGCAGCGACTCGCGGCTGATGGGCAGCGACGTCTCGAGCCGCACCAGCATCAGCCGCAGCGGCTCCGGCAAGACCTCAAGCCGCGTCAACCCCACCCAGCTCCGTGAAGCGCTGGGCGCGGTGCGTGGCACCGTCGGCGAGAACGACTTCGTCGAGACGTTGAACATCCTCGTCGGGCTGCTCGAGATGCCGCGCAAGGAGTTCCGCGGGCACTCGGCGCAGATCGCCCGGCAGTCGCAGCTGCTCGCGCGCCGCATCGGCCTGCAGCCGCGCGACGTGTCGAACACGTCGATCGCTGCCTACCTCCACGATCTCGGCAAGAAGCCCGATCGCCACCTCACCCTGCCGCTCATCGCGTCGTCACCTGAAGCGAAGAGCGAGGCCAAGCGCTACGCGCGCGCGCCCATCAAGCTGTTCGAGACCGTGCACCTGCCTGGCGGCGTCAACGCGATCCTCGCGCAGATCTACGAGGCCTTCGACGGCAGCGGCGTGCCCCAGGGCGCCAAGGGCGACGACATCAGCGCCGGCGCGCGCATCATCGCGGCGGTCGACGCGTTCTTCGACCTCACGCGCAACCCGTTCAACCCGCACGGCCGCGTGCTGACCAAGGCCGAGGCCATCGGCTCGATGCGCGAGAGCCCGCTGTTCGACCCGGTGGTGGTCGACGCGCTCGACGTGCTGCAGAGCGGCGATCTCCTCAAGCAGCGCGTCGAGCAGGACGGCCGCCAGCTCTTCATCGCCGACCCCGACGAGGCGGTGCGCACCGACCTGATGGACTCGCTGGCCAAGCACGGCCTCGTCGCGCAGTCGGTCATCAAGCTCGACGGCCTCATCGACGCGACGCTGAACAACGAAGCCGACACCATCGCGGTGGGCCTCGGCTACGGCGTGGGCGATCTCGTGGCGCTGGTGCAGTTCATCCGCGCGCGGCCCGAGAGCGCGGCGCTGCCGGTGCTGGTGCTGGGCGACCCCACCGACGCCAGCAGCCGCGAGCGGCTCGTGCAGGCCGGCGTGAGCGGCTTCATTCCACTGCCCCTGGTCCCCGACGAGGCCGCCGAGACGATTCGGGCGGCGTACCTCGATCGCATCGAGCATGGCGGCCTCGGCCACACGGTGCGCGGCAACTTCGACGAGCTCGCTTCGCTCGAGCTGGCGCGCCTTCTCGGCACCGGGCGCAAGTCAGGGCGTCTCGTGGTGCGCAACGGGCCGCAAGAAGGCTACCTGCAGCTCGAGCGCGGCCGCATCGTGTACGCGTCGTGGACCGACAAGAAAGGCGACGCGGCCATCGAGCCGTTGCTCACCTCGCCGCAGGCCGACTTCGCGTTCGAGCCCGAAGCGCTGCTGACCGACATGCCGAACGTCGATCGCGACTTCGACGTCGTCGCGCGTGAACTGACGCGCTGACCTTCAGAGGTCGATCGTCAAGCCGAGCAGCCGCGCCGTGTTGCGCGCGCAGGTCAGCGCCACTTCATCGGCGTCTTTCCCGTGCAGCTCGGCGACCTTCTTCGCCGTCTCTGCCACGCGCATCGGCTCGTTCGGCCACTTGCCGCGGTACGGCGCCGGCGAGAGGTACGGTGAATCGGTCTCGACCATGAGTCGATCGAGCGGCGCGAACTTCACGGCTTCCTGCAGCGGCTCGGTCTTCTTGTAGGTGACGACGCCGGAGATCGAGAGGTGGAAGCCGAGGTCGAGGTACTTGCGCGCCGCAGGAAGATCGCCCGTGAAGCAGTGGATCATGCCGCTCGACATGCCTTCGGACTGGAGGATCTCGAAGCACTCGTCGTGCGCGTCGCGCACGTGAATGACGATGGGCTTCTTCACCGTCTTGGCGAGCTGGCACTGGAAGCGGAACTTCTCGCGCTGCACGTCGCGCGGAGAGTGATCGTAATAGTAGTCGAGCCCTGTCTCGCCGATGGCCTTCACCTCGGGCAGCGCAGCCAGCGACTCGAGCGTCTTCCAGTCGTCCACCGTGGCCGCCGCGGCGTCGTGCGGGTGCACGCCGATGGTGGGCGTCAGGAAGTCCGGGTGCGCGCGGGCCGCGGCGAGCGCGTTGCCGAAATCACCGGGCTTCTGCAGCAGCCCGACCACGACCGCATGCACCACGCCGGCCTCGCGCGCGCGCGCGATGACCTCACCGGCGACGGGGAAGTCCTTCGTCTCGAGGTGACAGTGCGCGTCGATGAGCTTCATGGCTTCGCGTCTCCGTAGTCGGCCAGCATCATGACCAGCTCGCGCTGCGCATCGGCGTCGGGCAGCACCAGCCGTTCGACCGAGGAACGATCACCAGCACGCAGCAGCCCTTCGGCGACGTCGAGCTTGAAGTCGTCGCTCACCGTGGTGTCCGAGAGCAGCGCCGTGAGCTTCGTCTTCACGTCATCACCGCCGTGAAAGCCGAGCGCGCGGGCTGCGGTGCCACGCGCGGTGTCGTCGACCGTGTCCAGGATCTGCAGGAGCGTCTGCTTCGCAGCGGCGCTCTCGAGCTCGCCCAGGAACTCCACGGCCATCGGGCGGTCGAGCGCGCGCTTCTTGCCGATGCGCTTGCCCAGGTGCGCCACGCCTTCCGCGTCACCCAACACCGCGAGCGCGCCGGCGAACTGCGTGCGATCGAACTGCGGCACGAACCACGCGTTGAGCGCCTTCTTGAGCGGCGCGATGGCCCTCGCGTCGCCCAGTCGCGCGAGCGCACCGGCGGCGCGGTAGCGGAGCTCTCCGTCATCGAGCGCCGCGATCAAGACGTCGATGCCAGCGGCGTGCTGCAGCTCCGCGATGCCGCGCGCAGCCTCGAAGCGCACCGCGGGCGCCTTGTCCTGGAGCGCAGCCGCGAGCGCACCGCGGGCTTCGGGCAGCTCGAGGTCGGCGAGCCGACCGGTCGCCTCGATGCGCACGCGCAGCA
>CAYWON010000114.1:4527-22634 GCA_964459885.1 uncultured Archangium sp. | reverse complement strand
CCGTCGAGGCCAACGGGAACCGCGCGCGTGACGAAGCCGCGTCGATGGCCGTGCTCGAGAGCGCGCTCACGGCGCTGCGCGAGTCGACGGAGCGCTTGGAGGCCGAGCTCGCGGCCGAGCGCCAGCTGCGCGCCACCGCCGAAGACGCGCACCTCACCGCGCAGGACGACGCCGTGCGACTGCAGACCGAGCTCGCCACCGCGCGCGCGCAGTTGAGCGAGGCGAAGGCGCAGCTCGAGGTGAACGAGCTGCACCTCGTGGAGACGCGCGAGGCCCGCGACGCCGCGCAGCGCGAGATGTTGGCGATGGAAGAGACGCGCGAGCGGCTCAACTCGCAGCTGACCGAGGCGCAGGCGCGCGTGGAAGGGCTGACCGCCGACGTCACCAGCGCGTCGGAGCTGCTGGAAGAGACCGCCCGCGAGCGCGACGGCCTGCGAGGCCGCGTGGCGACGCTGGAGCCCACCAAGGCCCTCGCCGAGCAGATGAGCGCCGAGCTGGACGCCGAGAAGAAGCGCGCCGAGGCGCTGGAGGCGACCGTCGAGCTGGCCACCGAGAAGGTGAAGGAGCTGGAGGCGCGGGAGATCATGCCCGTGTCGCTGCCGGGCAACCGTGCGGTCGGGCTCGCGCGCCACGGCACTGTGTCGCTCGACGCGCTGGCCCGCGTTGTCTCGCAGGTGGTGCTGGCCAACGTCGAAGCCAAGCTGGAGCTGGGCGTCGCCGGCGGCGTGCGCACCCTGTGGTTCAAGCGTGGCCAGGTCGTCGCAGCCGAGTCGACCATCGATCACGAAGGGCTGTTGACCCGCGCTCGCCGCGACGGCCTCATCGACAGCAAGCAAGACGCCGAGCTGCGCATGTTGCGGGGCGCGCCGCCGCGCGAGCAGCTCGAGGCGCTCAAGGCCCGCGCGTTCATCCGCGACATCGAGTCGGTGCCGCTGGTGCAGCGCTACACCGAGCAGGTCGCACTCGACGCGTTCACTGAAGAGACCACCAACTACCGGCTGGTCGATGAAGCGCCGCCGCCGACGGTGCTGCTGGCCACGGTGCCGCGCCCCACCCTGCCGATGCTGGCCGAGTCGCTGCGGCGCGCCATCACGCCCGACGTCTTGCTCGAGAAGCTGGGCGGCGGTGAAGCGGTGCCGTCTGCCAACGAATCGGAGCTCGATCTCCGCGCCCTCGGCTTCTCGGAGCGCGAGCGCAAGATGCTGTCGTGGGTCGACGGCGAGGCGTCAGTGGAAGATCTCTCGCTCGCCTCTGGCCTCAAGCCCGACGCCGCGTTCCGTGCGCTGCTCGTCGCGCAGCACCTCGGCATCATCGACGTGCGGCCCGGCAGCAAGAAGACCGAGTCGACGTCGGGGCAGCTCGACGTCGATCGCCTCGAGGCCAAGTACGACGAAGTGCAAGACGCCGACTACTTCACCATCCTCGGGTTGCCGCGCGTCGCCGGCACCGAAGACGTGAAGCGCGCGTTCCAGCGGCTCTCGCAGGAGTTCGACCCGCTCCGCTATTCGGGCCACCCCGACCCCGCGCTGCAGCAGCGCGCGCAGACCGTCGCCCGCCTGTTGGAAGAGGCCGCCCGCGCGCTGGAAGACGATCGCCGCCGCGCCGAGTACGCCCGCCACCTGCTCGACTGAGTGGGCCTCAGCGCACGCTTTGCGCCCCTCTGGCCGAGCGGTTATGAGGAATCCATGGTTCACGAAATCCTGGTGTGGCCGAACCCGGTCCTCAAACAGAAGGCGCAGCCTGTCGCGGTGGTCGATGACTCCGTGCGCACGCTCATCAAGGACATGTTCGAGTCGATGCACGCCGCCGACGGCGTGGGCCTCGCCGCACCGCAGATCGGCGTCTTGAAGAACGTCATAGTGCTCGACACCACGTCGAAGCAGCCGGAGCTGCAGCCCGTGGCGATGGTGAACCCCGAGATCCTCACGCTCGAAGGCAAGTGCACCTACAAGGAAGGCTGCCTGTCGGTGCCCGGCGAAGCCGAAGACGTCGAGCGCGCGTCGAAGGTGACCGTGCGCTACCTCGACGAGCAGGGCCAGTCGCAGACGCTGACGGCCGAGGGCCTGTTGGCCATCGCCATTCAGCACGAGTGCGATCACCTCAAGGGCGTGATGTTCGTCGACCACATCTCGTCGATGAAGCGCGAGCTCATCCGCAAGCGCATGAAGAAGGTGCAGGCCTACATGGCTGACCGCGACGAGAAGCCCCGCGCCGAAGCGCGCTGACGCCTCACTGCTTCTTCTGCTTCACGCCCTTCTTCGGGCACAGGTCGCTCACCACACAGCGGTGACACGCGGGCTTGAGCGCGTCGCAGCAGCGGCGCCCGTGCCAGATGATGAGCTGGTGGCCTTTGAACCACAGCGGCTGCGGCACCAGCTTGCGCAGGTCGGCCTCGACGTCATCGGGGTCTGTCTTGTTGGTGAAGCCGAGCCGCTTGCTCAACCTCAAGATGTGCGTGTCGACAGGGAACGCCACGTCGGTGCCGAGGTGAATCGACACGACGCCCGCGGTCTTGTTGCCGACGCCCGGCAGCGCGGACAACGCCTCGCGTGAGCCCGGCACTTCGCCGCCGTGGCGTTCCATCAGCACCTGCCCCAGCTTCACGAGGTTCTTCGCCTTGTTGCGGAAGAGCCCGACCGTCTTGATGAACGGCTCGACCTCGGCCGGCGTGACGGCGGCGTAGTCGGCGGCGGTCTTGAAGCGGGCGAAGAGCGCGGGCGTGACCATGTTGACGCGGCGGTCGGTGGTCTGCGCAGACAGCGCGACGGCGACCACCAGCTCGAGCGGCGTCGTGTAGTCGAGCTCGATCTTCGCTTCAGGCATCGCGGCGTCGAGCCGCGAGATGATCTCCACCGCGCGCGCGCGCTTCGCGTCGTTCGTCTCTCGGGCCGCCATCGCGCGCCCCTCAAACCACCGGGGCAGGAAACGAGGCAACGAAGAACGCCGTGGTACCTTGGCGCCGTGCGCATCGCGGGGCTCGCTCTCATCGTGTGTCTGGGCTGCGCGACCCCGACGCCCGCGCCCAAGGTGGCGTTCTCGACGCTGATGACGTCGCCGCGGGCAGGCGCTGTCGACGACGCGCTCGCCGAGTTCCAGCGCTCGGCGAAAGACGCACGCGCCACGAGCGCCGACGGCGCGCCGATGCCGGCGGCGCACGCCCGCGCGTGGGTGACGCTGCTCGACGCCAGCGAGGTCTTCCTCGATACCGCCGCCGACGACGCGTGGGTGACGCGCGCCGCCCCGCTGCGGCTGAAGCTCGAGACCGAGCTGCAGGCCGACGCGAGCAAGTTCGGTGACGTGCCCGACGAGGTCGCCGGTCGCGTGCCGCGGCTGTTGCAGCAGCTCTCGCGCGCCCTCGCTGCGCGCGCGCCACAGCCTGTCGTCGCCGACCCGCGGCGGTTCCGCTGGCCCGTGCAGCCGCTGGTGCTGACGTCGCCCTACGGCACGCGCGTACACCCCATCGCCGGCGAGCCGCGCTTTCACGCGGGCGTTGACCTCGAGGCGCCGCGACGCCACCGCGTGTACGCCGCGAGCGACGGCACCGTCAGCTTCGCAGGGTGGAACGGCGCGCACGGCCGGCAGATTGAGCTGCTGCACGACCCACACTGGGCGACGCGCTACTCGCACCTCGACCGGCTGTTCGTGGAAGCCGGCGCGCGCGTGAAGAAAGGCGACGTCATCGGGCTCGTCGGAGAGACCGGCCTCGCCACCGGCCCGCACGTCCACTTCGAGCTGCGCCGCGACGGCGACGCGCTCGACCCGGAGCTGTTCCTTCCCCAGGCCGCAGCGCCGCTCATCTCGGAGCGCCCATGACGACCCTCGTCGACACGTTGCTTGGAATGGCCTCGGGCCGCGCCGCGGCGCACGACGCCAACGCCGCCATCGAAGCCGCGCGCCTGGAGCGTGGAGGGAGCGCGCTCAGCTACGAGGTGGCGCTGCCGGCGCTCGCGCCCGACGAGTTCCTCACGCACCGTGTGCTGCCGAAGCTGGCCTACTTCCTCGACTGCCGCGGCGTGAAGCCACCCAACAGCGGCGGCGTGTTCGTCTCGCTCTTCTCGCCCGACGGGCTGTACTTCATCGACGCGGGGCCGCTGCTGCAGCACCTGGCGCAGGCACGCGGGCTGACGCTGGCCGAGGTGTTCAGGCGCTATGGGGCCGACGGCGCAGGCGACCCGCCGCTGCTGGGAGGCTGACGCGGTGGCCCGCAACGACGAAGGCCCCGAGCCGGAGCCCAGGGCCTTCAGGGACCAACAACCGAAGGGACGCTCAGAGCGTGTCCTTCAGCTCCTTGGCCGGGCGGAAGCCGATGGTCTTGGTGGCCTTCAGCTTCATGATCTCGTTGGTCTGCGGGTTGCGGATCTTGCGCGCCTTACGGGTGCGGATGCTCCACGTGCCGAAGCCGGGGTAGCTGAAGCGCGCGTCCTTCTTCACTGCCGCGCCGATGTTGTCGAACACCACGTCGATCAGCTCCGCGGCCGACTTCTTCGTCATCCGCGTCTGCTCAGCGACCGCCTCAACGAGCTCTGCCTTGGTCATGTGCGTTCCCTCCCGATCGCGGCTCAAGCGCCGCGAAGGCGCGCGGAAATAGCAGGCGCAGATCAATCAAGTCAACGCAATACAGACATATTTTTTGAGGCCATTCATGTCTGATCTGACAGATCGCCGTCGCGATCTGACGAGCCCGCCAAACACGCGAATCACGGCGGGAAATCGGCTCCGGCGTGATCTGCGACGACGCGTTTCCGATCTGGTGCTCGCTGGGCTCTTGCTCGCCGCCGCCTGCGCCCGCCCGCCACCAACGAAGATCGACGCAGCACCAGTACAACGGGCCGAGATCTGGGTCGATGCTTTTTCCACCACTGGCGGCGACGGCACGCTGCAGCGGCCGTTCAAGACGCTGCCGTCACCGATTCCACCCGACACCACGGTGCAGGTGCGCGCGGGGCTGTACGCCGGGCCGTTCTTCGTTCCCGAAGGCGCCGTCATCGCAGGCCACGGCGAGGTGGTGCTCACCAGCGAAGGCCGCGGCGTCACCGTCACCGCGACGGGCGCGACGTTGAAAGGGCTGACGATTCAAGGCGGCGCCACGGGCCTCGAGGCGCGCGACGTCACCCTCGAGCAGGTGCGCTTCTCAGGGCAGCGAGAAGCGGCGCTGCGCGCGAGCGGCGCGGTGACGCTGAAGAAATGCGCCCTCGACGCCACCATCGAAGGCATCGACGGCGTGCTGGCGCGCGACGCGCAACTGACGCTGGAAGACGTGCGCTTCACTGGCGGCTTCCGGCGAGGGGTCGACGTGTCGGGTGGGCAGCTGCAGCTCACCAGCGTTCGCTTCGAAGGCGCGAAGACCGCGGTGCGCGCGCTCGATGCTGCTTCCACACTGACGAAGCTCGAAGCCGGCGGTGGCAGTTCAACCGCGCTGCTCTTTGCCGGCGGCAGCCTCACCGCGACGAAGGTCGACGTCATCGGGCACGAGTACGGCCTGCAGCTGACCCGCGGCGTCGTGGCGACGGTGCGCGACTTCACGTCGGCGGGCGCGCTGCAAGCGGGGCTCTCGAGCGAGCAACAGACGCGCCTGACGTTGGACCGGGCCCGCATCGCGCGCAGCGGGCCTTCCGGCGGGCTGATGCTGCTCGACTCGGTCAGCGACGTGCGGAACCTCACCGTCAGCGGCGGGCGAGACCTGGGCGTGCTGGTGCGCAAGGGCGAAGCGACGTTGGCGCGTGTGGATGTCAGCGGCATCGACGGCGGCGACGCGCTGCACGTGCGCGACGCGACGGTGACGGTGACCGACGCCATCGCGCGCGACTGTGGCGGCAGCGGGCTCTTCGTCAGCGCGGCCGCTCGGGTGACCGGCGACGGGCTGCAGGTCGAGCGCGCGGCGCAGTCGGCCGTGTTCGTGGAGCTCGGCGCGACGCTGAAGCTGGAGTCGCTGCTCGTGCGCGGCGGCGGCGGGCCGGCGGTGCTGGTGCCGAGCGCGGCGACGGTGCAGCTCGGCACGCTGTCGGTTTCGGGTGGCAGCGAGCAGCCGGTGTACGCCGAGTGCGAAGCGGGCGCGCGCGTGTCGGTGCAGCGACTCGAGTCGACCATCGAGGCGTTGCCCAGCCGCTGCGTCGACGTGAAGCGCTGACGTCAGCCCAGCGACTTCGTCAGGAACGCGCTGATGACCGGGTACACCTCGCGCGGCGCCTGCGCGCCGATGACGAGGTCTCCGTGGCCGTACTCAGCCGAGTGGCCGTAGCTGGCGCCGAACATCACCAGCTCGCGCTGCGGCGTGCGCAGCAGCTCAAAGAGCCCGCGCGTGGCGTCGGGCGGCGAGAGCAGGTCGACGGTGCCGCCGATGACGAGCGTGGGCGCCTCAAGCGCCGCGATGCCTTCGCGGTAGTCGACGGCGCCATCGACCGAGCGGAACGCGTCGTGCGTGAGCCAGTCTTCGAGCTGCGAGAGCACGCCCTTCCAGATGGGAGCGAAGACGTTGGCGACGAGGTAGCGCTGTGCTTCCGGCGTGACGTTGCGCAGGTTGGCGGTGATGTCGGTGACCCGCGGCGTCGGCGCATAGCCGGCGAACGGCGCGATGAAGCGCGCGAGCGACGCGTCGAACTGGCCCCACGGGGCGAGCCAGCGCGCGAGCCGCAGCAGGTGACGAAGGTGACCCGGCAACCGGAAGAAGACGGGCGTGCCGATGGTGACCAGCGCCGCGAGCCGGTCTTTCAAGGTCGTCGACACCGCCGCGAGCGCCACCACGCCACCGAGTGAGTGACCCACCCACGCCACACGCGACGCACCGGCGTGGGCGCAGATGGCGTCGACGAGCGCGGGCACGTCGAAGCGCACGTGATCGTCGACGGTGGCATCAGCGGGGAGGTCATCGGGCGGCCGCGCCGCCCCAGCGCCACGCAGGTCGACCGAATAGCACTCGAAGCCCGCAGCCGAGAGGAACCGGGCGAGGCTGTGCTCGCCGCGGAATTCCATGAAGGCGTGGTTGTTGGCGAGGCCATGACACAAGACGACGGGCACGTTGAAACGTCGCTCGCGGGCCGCCCGGTGCCAGGCCACGACGGTCCACCCGTCGGTCGTCGTCACCGGCACGGGCACCGGCCGGTCGTCCAGGGCGTAGCGCCAGGCCACAAAAGCGGCGTCGAGCGCCACCAGGGCCAATCCGACAAGGACGATGATCAGCCACACAGCGTTCATGATGCAGGCTGGTATGGTGCGCCGTCCATGAAGCTGCGCGACCTGATGTTCGTCCTGCCAAACCTCTTCACGGTCTCGTCGATCCTCTGCGGCTTCTACGCGATGACGCTGTGTACGGGCGACGCCACGCCGACGCACCTGTATCAGGCGTCGCTCGCAATCTTCTTCGGCATGTTCTTCGACGCGTTCGACGGCCGCGTGGCGCGCCTCACCAAGACGCAGAGCATGTTCGGCCAGGAGCTCGACTCGCTCGCCGACGTCATCTCGTTCGGCGCGGCGCCGGCGCTTGTGGTGTGGAAGTGGGCGCTCGCCGACCTCGGCCTCGTGGGCCTCATCGCCGCCTTCGGCTACGCGGCCTGCGGTGCGCTGCGGCTGGCGCGGTTCAACGTGCTCGCCATCCGCTCGCCGCACGGTGGCGGTGGCAGCTTCTTTGTCGGCATGCCCATTCCTTTCGCGGCGTGCGGCGTCATCTCGATGGTCATCGCGCACGAGCACGCGCGCGGCGGCCCGCTGCCCGAGAGCGCGCGGTGGCCGGTGCTGGGCGTCGTCGTGTTCCTCGCGCTGCTGATGGTCTCGACGGTGCGCTACCGCACGTTCAAGGACGCCAAGCCCAACGCGCGCACGTTCGCGATCCTCCTGGCGGTCATCGCCACCGGCGTCGTCATCGGCGTCATCTCCCACCCGGCGTGGGTGCTGGTGGCGTACTTCGGGCTGTACCTGCTGTCGGGCCTCATCGAGTCGGCGCTCATGCTGCGCAAGCACCTCGTCGGCCGCGCCGCCGCGTCAGCGTCGCTCGCTGACGTCATCGACGAAGATGAAGACGAAGACGGTGAAGACGCCGTCGACGACCAGGAAGTCCTGTAGCGCGCAAGAAAGCGCCGTCGCCGGGGCCCGCCTCGGGTAGACCACGCCCGTGCGCATCGAGACCCTCTGCACCGGTGACGAGCTCCTCACGGGCCTCACCGCCGACACCAACAGCCGCTTCTTTCAGGCGGCGCTGCTCGATCGCACCGGGCTCACGGTGCGACGCGGCGTGGTGGTGGGCGACGACCGCGCCGACATCATCGAGGCGCTCGACGCTGCGGTTGCTCGTTGCGACGTGGTCCTGGTGTCCGGCGGGCTGGGGCCGACCACTGACGATCTCACCGCCGAGTGCGCCGCCGCCGCTGCGGGCGTGCCGCTCGTCGAGAGCCCCGAGGCGTACGCGCACCTCGTCGAGCGCTTCCGCACGCGCGGCCTCGCGCTCACTGAGAACAACCGACGCCAGGCGATGGTGCCGCAGGGCGCCGAGGTCGTGCTGAACGCCGAGGGCGCCGCGCCGCTCTTCATTCAGCGCCGTGGCCAGTGCGTCGTCTTCTTTGTGCCGGGCGTGCCGCGTGAGTACCGCCACCTCGTGGGCGAGCACGTGGTGCCGCGCATCGCCGCGATGCACGCCAGCCACGACGTGCGCGTGCTGACGCTGCTCAAGGTCATCAACTTCCCCGAATCGCACCTCGACGCCGCGATTCGGCCGTTCATTCCGAAGCACCCGCGCGTCACGTTCGGGTACCGCACGCACGCGCCCGAGAATCACCTCAAGGTGCTCGCCGTGGCGCCGACGGAAGCCGAAGCCACCGCCGCGCGCGACGCCGCCGTGGCCGACGTGCTGCCGGTGCTGGGCGAGCGGCTCTTCGCGCGCGACAACGAGACGATGGCGGGCGTGGTGCTGCAGCTGCTGCGCGAACGTCGCCAACACGTAGCGCTCGCCGAGAGCTGCACCGGCGGCGCCATCAGCGCGATGTTGACCGCCGAGCCCGGCGCGAGCGACGCGTTCTACGGCGCGGCGGTGACGTACCTCGAGGCCGCCAAGACCACCTGGGCCGACGTGCCCGAGGGCCTGCTCGCGCAGTTCGGCGCGGTGTCTGAAGAATGCGCCGCGGCGATGGCGACCGGCGTCCGCGCGCGCACCAGCGCCGCGTGGGGCCTGAGCACGACCGGCTGGGCGGGGCCTTCGGGCGGCGACACCGACAACCCGGTGGGCACCGTCTTCGTCGGCCTCACTGGACCCAACGTCAGCCGCGTCGAGCGCCACCACTTTCACGGAGGTCGTGAGCGCGTGAAGGCCTTCGCCGCGCACGCCGCGCTCGATCTGCTGCGTCGCACCCTGCAAGGAGTCTCACCGTGACCCAACCGTCCACTCCGCCGACCAACGCGCCGACGGCCACACCGTGGAAGCTGTTGGCACAGGCCTACCGCGTCGAGCTCTTCTTGTTCGTCGTCTCGTTCCTGCTGCTCGCGGCCTTCAGCTCGCAGCGCTTCTGGCGGCAGAGCGCCGCGCCGCACTTCGTGTACCAAGCCAAGGCGTGGCTCGAAGGCCGGTCAGACATCGACCCCGAGGTGCTGCCCAACTTCGAAGACTGGGCGTGCGTGCGTGAATCGAGCAGCGCCAAGGTGCGCTGTGACGGTCGGCCGATGGTGGGCGACCGCTGGTACTCGTCGTTCCCGTGGTTCCCGGCCGTCGTCATGGCGCCCTTCGTCGCCATTCACGGCTACCAGCTCAACGACACCAGCTTCGGCGTCATCATCGGCGCGCTGGCCGTCGCCTTGTTCTTCGCGCTCTTGCGCACGGTGAAAGAAGTCGAAGGCACGACCACCACCGTCACCGACGACGCCATCACGTCGCTGCTGCTGGGCTTCGGCACGCTGTTCTTCTACGCGGCGATCCGCGGCGAGGTCTGGTTCAGCGCCGAGGTGATGGGCGTGGGCCTCACCGCGCTCTACTTGCGCAACGCCGTCGGCGCGCGGCGCCCGGTGCTGGCGGGTGTGTTCTGGTCGATGGCGGTGATGACGCGCACCCCGCTCTTCTTCACCGGCGTCTTCTTCCTGGTCGAGGTCCTCGCGCCGCAGCGTGAGCACCGGCTGCAGCAGGTGAAGGACTTCTTCAAGAAGCCAAACTGGAAGCCGCTGGGCCGCTTCGTCGCTGGCGCAGCGCCGCTGGGCGTGCTGGCCGCGGTGTACAACCAGGTGCGCTTCGGCAGCCTCACCGAGTTCGGTCACCGCTTCTTCTTCAACAACCGCGTCAACCAGGACATCGACGCGTACGGCCTCTTCAACCTCCGCTACGTCGCGCGCAACCTCGACGCCGCGTTCCTCAAGCTCCCGACCTGGAACGACGGGCTCTCGTACGACCCGTGGGGCCTCTCGCTGTTCATCACGCTGCCGCTGCTGGCGCTGTGCTTCGTGCCCGCCGCGAGTCAGAAGCGCGCGCTCGCGTTGGCGGGCTCGATGTTCGCGTTGCTGGTGGCCTCCGCCATCTTCCGGCCCATCGCCATGCCCGTCGGTGACCGCCCTGTCGCGCTCTGGTTGGTGCTGATGGTGGTGGTCGGCTTCATCGCGTGGAGCGCGTGGGAATGGGCCAGCTCGAAAGACGCGCCGCGGCTGCTGGTGCCCACGCTGCTGACGCTGCTCGCGTGCATGCTGCCCGGGCTCGCGTACCAGAACACCGGCTACGCGCAGTTCGGGTTCCGCTTCTCGCTCGACTACACGCCGTACCTGCTGCTGCTGATTCCGCTGGGCGGCTGGAGCTGGAAGAAGGCGCTGCCGATGACGCTGGCGCTGCTGGCGGTGGTGGCCAATTTCTGGGGCGCCATCGGGTTCCGCGGTTACACAGAGCTGGTCCGTAACTGGTGACGCATGGCGAACGTCCGCTGGCACACGCGTGAAGACTCAGGCCTGCGGTTGGACCGCCAGCAGCGCTGGTGGCACGACGACGAGCCCATCGAGCACCCCAACATCATCGAGGCCTTCAACCGCGGCCTGCGCGTGATGCCCGACGGCCGGTACCAGCTGCAGTTCGGCAACGACTGGGCGTACGTGAAGGTCGACGGCTGCGCGTTTCAGGTGGTGGCGGTCGACGAATCGGAGCCCGGTCGGCTGTCGGTGCGCCTGTCTGATCGCACCGGCGAGTGGCTCGACGTCACGTCGCTGCGGCTCGACGACGAAGACGTGATGACGGTCGCGGTGAAGGGCGGCCAGGCCCGCGCCCGCTTCTCGCGCGACGCGCAGTACCAGCTGGGTCAGTACCTCGTCGAAGACGGCGACGCCCTGGCGCTCCAGCTGGGCGCGACCAAATTTTCTCTCCCTGTCTCTCGTTGAAGGTTCACCATGTGGTCGCTCGTCGTCCTCTCGCTCCTCACCGCTGACGCTGACGTCGACGCGGGTCTTCCTCCACAGAAGCTGTACGCGAAGCCGCTCGCCAGGAAGGTCGACGAGGCGCGGGTCGAGCGCGTGCTGGCGTCGCTCTCGACGCGGGAGCGCGCCGCGCAGCTGCTGATGGCGTACCCGCAGATCGGCAAGTCGTCGCCCGTCGAGGTCGGCGGCATCCTCTTCGTGGGGAACGCGCTCAAGAACATCACCAAGGCGAAGGAGCGCATCGATTCATCGCGCGCGCGCGCGAAGGTGCCGCCCTTCGTCGCCGTCGACATGGAAGGTGGGCCGTCGAACCGCATGAAGAGCGTCGCCTCGCTGCGCGCGCTGCCGTCGGCGAGAGACATGGCTGCGCTGGACGACGCCGAGGTGAAGAAGTGGGGCCGCAAGGTCGGCGAAGCGATGAAGGCCGTGGGCCTCAACATGAACCTTGCGCCGGTGCTGGACGTCGCCGCGTCAGGCCACATGGAACGCAACGGCCGCAGCTTCTCGGGCGACGCCGACGTGGTGGTGGCGAAGGCCGCGGCGTACTCGCGCGGGCTCCTCGAGGCCGGTGTGGTGCCCATCGGCAAGCACTACCCCGGCTACGGCGACACCGACGGCGACAGCGACCACGCGTTGGTGACGAGCGACTGGCCCCGCGAGAAGGTGTTCGCGCAGGCCGACGTCTTCGTGCGCGCCAAAGAGGTGCTGGCGGGCGTGATGCTGGCCAACGTCGCGTACGCGGCGGTCGAAGACAAACCCGCCATCCTCTCGCCGAAGCTGGTCGCGCGCGCCCATGAGCACGACTGGCTCGCGGTGACCGACGACATCTCGATCAAGCTGCTGGCCGACACCATCGGCGGCACCACGGAAGACGTGGTGACCCAGAGCTTCCGCGCGGGGAACGACCTCATCCTCACCACCGCGCCGCCGGACTGGGACAAGGGCATCGACTACATCGGCGTGCTGACGCGCGCGGCCGAAGCCGACGAGGCCGGTCGCAAGCAGCTCGACGAGAGCTGCCGTCGCGTGCTGCGGCTCAAAGACCGCATGGGCCTGCTGGACGGGCTCTGACATGGCGACCGCCCCGCAGCCGCCGCTCAGGAAACGAGTGAAGCGCTTTGTGCGCTACCTCTTCCTGCGCGCGCTGCTCTGGCCGGTGCAGCTGATTCCGCTGGGGCTCGCGTCGCCGTTCGGCGAGTGGCTCGGTGGCGTGGTGTTTCACCTCGCCGGCGGTGAGCGCCGCAAAGCGCTCGCGTCGTTGGCCATCGCGTGGCCTGAGAAGAGTGAGGCCGAGCGCGTCGAGCTGGCGCGCGCGTGCTTTCGCCACCTGGGCCGCACGTTGATGGAGATGGTGCGCATCAGCGCCTTCGACGCGCGTCGCCACGAGCTGGTCGAGTGGGAACCGGCTTCACGCGCGGCGATGGACGCGGCGCTGGCGCGCGGCAAGGGCGTGGTCTTCGTCACCGGCCACTGCGGCAACTGGGAGCTGCTGGCGCGCTACGTCGCGCTCGAGAACTACCCCGCCGCCGTCGTCGGGAAGGAAGCGAGCGACGCGCGCACCACCAAGCTCATCGAGGGCTTCCGCACGTCGGGGAAGCTGCGCGTCATCTGGCGCGGGCACGCGGGCGCGGCGAAGGAGCTGCTGCGCGCGCTGAAGAACAACTTCATCCTCGGGCTGCTCATCGACCAGGACACCAAGGTGCAATCGGTGTGGGTGCCCTTCTTCGGCAAGCTGGCCAAGACGCCGCGCGCGGCGGCCGACCTCGCGCTGCGCACCGGCGCCGCGCCAATGCTGGGCTTCTGCACGCGCGTCGGGCCGCTCAAGTACCGCATCACCATGCGGGAGCTCGCGATGCCTGAGGGCCGCGACGAAGCGGCGGTGACCGCGCTCACCACCGATTTCACCGCGGGCATCGAGGCGCACATTCGCGCGCACCCCGAGCAATGGGTGTGGATGCACCAGCGTTGGAAGTCACGCCCGGAGACCGCGTCATGAAGTGGTGGCTCGTCGTCGCGCTGTGCCTCATCGGCTGCAAGAAGCCGGCGTCGGAGCCGCTGCGCATCGCGGCCGCGTCGGACCTCACCGAGGCCTTCGGCGCCATCGCGCCCGCGTTCGAAGCAAAGGACGGCGTCAAGGTCACGGTCTCGTTCGGCTCGTCGGGGCTGCTCTCGAAGCAGCTCGCGGAAGGCGCGCCGTTCGATCTCTTCGCGTCGGCCAACCTGCAATTCGTGCAGGACGCCGTGAAGGCCGGCGCGTGCGACGCCGCGACGGTGAAGACGTACGCGCGCGGTCGCCTGGCGATGCTGGGCGCCGCGTCATCACTGCAGGACCTGGGCGACGCGCGCATCAAGCGCATCGCGCTGGCCAACCCGGAGCACGCGCCGTACGGCCGCGCCGCGCAGCAAGCGCTGCAAGCCGCCGGCGTGTGGGACGCCGTGCAGCCGAAGCTCGTCTTGACCGAGAACGTCAGACAGGCCGTGCAGCTCGCCGAGACCGGCAACGCTGAAGTAGCGCTCGTCGCCTACTCGAACGTCATCGGCCGCGACGCTGGCGTGACCCTCATCGACGAAGCGCTGTACGCGCCCATCGAACAATCGCTGACGGTGTGTACGCGTGGCGCGAACGCCGCCGCCGCGAAGCGCTTCGTCGAGTACCTCGCAACCGACGACGCGCGCGCGGTGATGCAGCGCTACGGCTTCCGCTGACTCAGGGCCCGGCGTCGACGCCGCCGTCTTCGGCCATGCCCGCGTCGATGCCGCCGTCTTCCGGCAAGACCACCGGCGCCGGAATGAACAACGGCGGGTCGTAGTCGCCCGTGCGACGGCCGGTGAAGCCCGTCTCGATGGTCAACGTCGCGCCCACCAACACCGGGCCAAACGCGCAGCCGCCGAGCCAACCCATGAAGACGCGACCGTCGTTGATGCCCGCCACCGCAGCGCCAGGCGGAATCACGAGGCGCTTTACCGGCACCAGCGTGCAGTCGACGCCGCCGTCGGGCAGCAACAGGCCCGCGTCCATGACGCCCGCGTCGTCGACACCGCCGTCGTCCACGCCCGCGTCTTCGGCGACGCCGCCGTCGAGCGAGCAGACCTTCCCCTTCGACGTGCGCAGCTCCATCGTCGTCTCAGTGCGCTCGCCGACGCGCGAGAAACGGCCGCCCGCCAGCGACACGCCGATGGCCGCGCACGCCTGGTTCGCGCCACCTTCGAGGCCGAGGCCGAGGAGAAAGCGATCGGCGTTGTTGTGATCGACGAGCCCCGACAACGACGCCGCACGGACGCCCGCGTCGAGGTCGCGCACCATGTCGTTGACGACGGTGAGCTGCTGGAGGTCGAGGGTGTTGGCGCTCAAGTTGGGCTGCGTCACCGCCACCTTCGACCAGAAGGCTTCACTCGGGCACTGCACTTCCGGGCGCGCGCAGAACTGCGTCAGGTCGAGCGTCACCGGCTGCCCGTTGACCGAGCCGAAGTCGACGATGCCGCCGTAGCCGTTCGCCGTCACCTCGCGCACCGCGCCACCGACCGCGAGGCGCAGCTTGAGCTGGTCGTCGTACGTGAGCGCGTAGTTGCCCGAGACGTCGCGCTCCTGCTTCGTCGAGCCACCGCCGCCACCGCCGCCGCACGAGAACAACGCGAGACCTACTCCTGCACACAGCAGTCGCCGCATCAGGTCATCTCCCATGAAGCCTTCGTTGCCGCGCGTCGCGCGTTTCATTCACTCCGTCGGAGCAAAGACCCAACGGCGCGACTTTTCTGAAAACGCGTGCAGCCGAAGCATGACGCGCTGTCCCAACTTGAGCAGCGCCACGTCGGTGCCCTTCTTGCGCAGCACGACCCCTTCTTCGGCGGGCTCCAGCCACGCGCCGTCGAAGAACGGGGCGAGATCAAAGAGGTACAGCTTCAAGTCGAGCGGCGGGGTGTCGAGCCGCACGTGCACCTTGTTGGCGGTGACGCCCATCACGGTGCCCGAGAAGCGCGTGCGCTGCGCCCGCGGCTTCGCGAGCTCCGGCGTCAGCAAGCGGCGCATCACGACTTCGTTGGCGAGGTCCTGCACCCGGCGCTGCGTCTGCCGGGCGCGGTTGGCGACCTGCACCACCTCCGCGCGCAGCGCTTCGTCGGCCTCGGTCGAGGGGTACTCGCAGGTCAGCAGCTCCATCGCTTCCTTGTGGAGGAACACGCCGACCATCTCGCGCATCGGCGCAGAGAAGCGCGCGTACGGCTCTGCGCCCACGCCGGTGTGCGGGCCCGGCTCGGTCGAATACTCGGAGCGCAGGTTCACCATCACGGCCTGACGCGTGAGCGCCGAGACGAAGCGGTCCTCCGGCGTGCCCGACGCCGCGCGCGGCAAGCCCTCGAGGTACTTCGCGAGCGACTGCTTCGTGGGCTGCCACACCCACGGCGTCGCCGGCAGCGACCACCGCTTCGCGAACGTCTCGGTCAACCGCGCCAGCGCCGCGAGCCGCTCCGGGTCTGGCCCTGGCTGCACGCGGTAGATGGGCTGCACCGACGGGTGCTCGTGCTCGCGCAGCAACCGGCCGCCCTCCGCGTTGCACATCAACGAGAGCTGCTCGTTCCAGAGCTCCACCTCGTCGCGCACCTCTTCCATCACCGCGAACGACACGCCCTGCCCGTCGAGCTCGATGGACACCTCTTCTCGGCGGTAGCGCACGAGGCCGCGCTCCGCCGCGAGCGCGATGCGCGCCCGCCCGACCTCACGCAGCAACCGCAGGCTCGCTTCGTAGTCAGCGCCCCGCAGCGGGCTCGCGGCCGGCACGTCGACCAGCTGCTGAACCTGCGCGAAGGACAGCTTCGCCCGGCTGCGCACCCGCGCACGCTCCAGCTTCGTTTCCACCAACGCGCCGCACGCGTCGAGCCGGTGCAGGAAGACCAGCGCCCGCCGCGGCCCATCGGGGTTGAGCGAGACGAGGCCCTCCGACAGCGCGCGCGGCAGCATCGGCACCGAGAAGCCCGGCAGGTAGTAGCTGGCGCCGCGCTTCATCGCCTCGGCGAAGAGCGCCGAGCCCGGCCGCACGTAGAACGACGCGTCGGCGATGGCGTAGGCCACGAGGAACCCGTCGCCCTCACGTTGCACGTAGAGCGCCTGGTCGAGGTCCTTCGAGTGCGCGCTGTCGACGGTGACGAAGGGCCACGACGTGCGGTCGACCAGCTTCGGGTCATCGATGCCCGTCTGGCGCTGACACGCCTCGACCTCCGCCATCACCTCGGGCGGAAAATCGACGCGCAGGCCGACGTCGGCCACCACGGCTTCGAGCTCTTCGCGCGGCGTCATCGGTCCAGCTCGCCCACCAGGCGGTTGCCTTCAGCGAGCAGCTTCGCCACCTCAGCGTGGGCGCGCGCGGTCAACGTCTCGCGGTCGCCCGGCCCCATGCCCACGGTCTCGATGGGCTTGCCGATGACCAACGCCGACGGGCGCGAGTGAATCGCCATGGTGCCCTTCTCGAGAATGCGGTGCGTGCCCGCCACGGCCGCGGGGATGAGCGGCACCTGCGCTTCGATGGCCATGACGGCCGCGCCTTTCTTGAAGGGCCGCAAGATGCCGTCGTCGCTGCGCGTGCCTTCGGCGAAGAACACCACGCTGACCCGCTCGCGCACCGCCCGCGCCGCGTCGTTCAGCTTCTGCTTGTCACCGTCGCCGCCGGTGCGGTCGACGAAGATGTTGCCCGCGCGCTCGAGCGCGTAGCCGAACACCGGCCACTTGCGCAGCTGCGCCTTGGCGACGTACCGCATGTGGCGACGCACGTGGCGGAACAGCACCAGCGCGTCGAAGTGCGACTGGTGGTTCACGCACAGCACGAAGTTGCCCTCGGGCAGGTTCTCGAGGCCGTGACACACGGTGCGCACGCCCGTGGCGCGCAAGATCGAGTCAGCCCACAGGTAGAGCGCGGGGTCTGGCGCGCGCTCGTCGACGAAGCTGAGCGCCGAGACGACGGGCGACAGCGCGCCAGTGATGCCGACGGCGGCGGCGCCAGAGAAAGCAGTGCGAAGCAGTTGTCGGGGCTTGAACACGGGCGAAAAGCTAGCCCGTCACTTCGTCACCGCGAAGCGGTAGCGGACCTCGTCGTCACCACGCGAGAAGCCGCGCAGGCAGTCGGGCGTGACGTTCACTTCGAGCCCGCGCAGCGCGCCGACCGCGAAGCCGATGACGGAGTACTCGAAGTACACGTGCGGGTGCACGACGCCGCGGATGACGAGGTCGGTGTGCGTCGGCGCCAACTCAGCCAGCAGCTCGCCGCCGTCGAAGTAGTTCTTGTACACGGTGGGCGCGAACTGCAGGAACCGCCGCCCTTCGCCCTTCGAGAAGAGGCCGCGCAGCTGGTGCGCCATGGCCCACTCCGCCGAGCGCTCGCCGAAGCGCCAATAGACGAGCTTGTCGCCAGCAAAGAAGTGGTCGACGAGCTCTTCGTGCAGCGAGAGGAACTCCGGCACCTCGATGCGCGAGATGGGCATCACCGGCGATTGAAGGAAGGGGTACTTCGCGGTGCGCTCCTTGAGGAACGCCTGCCATTTCTCGGCGCCGAACGTCTGTTCCATCTGCTCGCATCGCGCGAGCCACGCGTTGCCTTTGACTTTCACGCGGTCCCACCCCTTTCGCGGGCCGCGAGTGTGGCCGATTCAGAAGAAGTCGCGCGCAGGAAAGAGCAGCACGTCGGAGATCTGCGTGGCACCGAGCAGCAACATCAGCACCCGGTCGAGGCCCACCGCGATGCCTCCCGACGGCGGCATCA
>CAYWON010000114.1:0-4427 GCA_964459885.1 uncultured Archangium sp. | reverse complement strand
ACGTGGAAGAAGACGTCGTCGAAGCTCGTCGAGCTGCCGGTGTGCACGCCGATGGCGTCGGCCGCGCGCTTGAGTGACGCGCCGTCGGCGTGCGCGAAGAGATCGATGCCGGTGTACCGCAGCACCGCGTCGCGCACGGTCAACCGCTCGAAGGGCCCACGCGTGAAGCGCGCCTGCGACGGCGCCACCGCGCGTTCGACGGCAGCGAGCGCCGCTTCGAGGTCGTCCATGATGGCGTGGTAGTCGGCGCGCGGCCGGTAGAACTCCAGCATCGTGAACTCGGGGTTGTGCGTGCCGGAGATCTCCCCGTTCCGGTACGTCTTGCAGATCTGGAACAGCGGCGGGCAGCCGGCGTCGGCCAACAAACGCTTCATCGCGTACTCGGGGCTGGTGTGGAGCCACAGCGAGCGCTTCTCGCCCACGTCGGTCTGCGGAATGAACGGCGCTTCGAAGGGGTCGATGTGCGGCTCGAGCCCGGGCGTGCGCACCAGCGTCGGCGTCTCGACCTCGAGGTAGCCCTCACCGGCAAAGAAGCTGCGCAGCGCCGCGTAGAGCTGCACGCGCGCGCGCGCGGCGCGCCACTGCGTCGACGTCGGCATTCAGGCCTCGCGCTTGCGGAACATCGACCAGCCACTCATCGTCATCACCGGCTCGTCGCGCTGGTTGAACACCTCCCACTTCGCCAGCACCGAGCCCATGTGCGGGCGACTCGACGACGGGCGCTGCTGCTCGACGGTCATCTTGAAGCGCAGCGTGTCACCGGGGAACACCGGCTTGAGCCAGCGGAGTTGATCGATGCCGGGGCTGCCGAGGCTCGCGGAGTCGAGCAGGTAGGCGTCACACATCATGCGCATGCAGAGCGCGGCGGTGTGCCAGCCGCTCGCGCACAGGCCGCCAAACAACGACTCGCGCGCGGCGACGGCGTCGACGTGGAAGTACTGCGGGTCGAACTGCGTTGCGAAAGCGACGATGTCCTGCTCGCTCACCGTGCGGCCCGCGCCTTCCAACATGAAGCCGGGCGTGAAGTCTTCGAAGTACCACCGGGGCATGGCGCTGCTTACAGTCGGCCGCATGTTTTCGCAGCGAATTGCGCTGACGCTGGGGCTCCTGGGCCTCGCCGGTTGCGCCACGACGCCTTCCACCGCCGCCGCGCCCGCTGATGCCGGCGTCAGCGAAGCGCAAGCCCTCGCCGATCGCGTCACCGCGCTCGAAGCCGAAGCCACCACGGTGCTGCACGACCTCGACGAGGCGCTCTGGCAACACTGGACCACCGGCGCGCCGCTGGACCTGGGCAAGGCCCGACAAGGCCACGAGACGCTGCTGAGCCCCGCGACGCTCGAGACGCTGCGCCGTGCGCGCGCGCTGCAGGCCACCGACGCGACGCGCCTCACCCGCCTCGAAGCGTGGGTCGCCGGCGAGCTGCTGGCGCAAGGCGTGGCCGAAGAGAACGCCGCGCTCGCGTCGCTGGAAGCCACCGTCACCTTCACCGTCGACGGGCGCGAGTACGCGTGGAGAGATCTGCCGCGGTTGCTGGTCAGCGAGAAGAGCGCCGTGAAGCGCCGCGCGCTGTGGGTCGGCTCGCAGCAGGCCGCGCTGTCGCTGGACACCGCCATCGCGCGCCGCGACGCACGCCTCGCGGAGGTCGCCACCTCACTCGGCCTCGCGAAAGACTTCGACGCCACCTCGCGCGGGCTCTCGGCGAGCGCGCTGCGTGCTGACGCGGAAGCGCTGCTGGCCGTCACCGACGAAGAGTGGCGCGCGACGCTGCAGCGCGCGTCTGACGCCGACGTGAAGCTGCCCCTCACTGCGTTGACGCGCGCCGACCTGCCGCGGGTGATGCGCGTGCCCGGCAACGTCGACGCGGAGTTCGGCAAGGACAAGCTGCCCGCGCGCCTCGCCACCGTGGGTGGCCTCGACACGCTGCGCGTGGACCTCGGCGAGGCCGCGGGGAAGAACTTCGTGCCGCTCGCGGTGGCGCCCACCCGCGACGACGTGCGCCTGAGCGCCCGCCCGATGAACGGGCTGCGAGAGCAGCAGCAGGTGCTGGGCGAAGTAGGCGTGGCGCTGCAGCTGCGTCGCGCCGCGCGCCTCGAGCTGCCGGGCGCGGCGATGGAACAAGCGGAGCTCTACGCCGGGCTGCTGCGCGACGACGCGTGGCTGACCGAAGCCGGCGTCACCCTGCGCGCCGAGACCATCGCCGCCGCCCGCGCGCTGTGGCTCTTCCAGAACCGCCGCGCCGCCGCGCGCTTCCTCGCGAAGCTCGACACCGACGCGATGACCGACGAGACAGCCGCGCGCGCGAAGTACGTGGAGCGCATGGGGCAGGCGCTGGGCCTGCAGCTGCCGCCGGAAGAAGGCGCGCGGTTCCGCGTCGACACGACCGACGCCTGGCGCGCCGCCGCGCAGCTCGACGCCGCGCTCAAGGCCGAGCAGCGCCGCAGCAAGCTCGACGGCGCGTGGTGGAAAGCCGCGCCGCCGAAATGACGACGCGCGGCCCGGGTTGCCCCAGGACCGCGCGCTGACTGCCAACCGGTTGGTGCGGCTTACAGCTGCTTCATCAGGTCGGCCTTCTTGCCGTTGAACTCTTCCTCGCTGATGAGGCCGGCGTTCTTCAGCTCGGAGAGCTCCTTGAGGCGGTCCATCACCGAACGGCCGCCACCACCCGCGTTCTGCTGCGCAGCGTTGGCCTGCGCCTGTTGCTGGCTCTGCTGCTGCTGCTGCATCTGGTTCTGGTTCATGAACATCTGGGCCATGCCGAAGCCCATGCCCATGCCCATGCCGCCCATGGCATTGCCAGAGCCGCTGCCTTCGCCGCCGCCCTTCGCCATGCCTTCCGCGGCGCCGAGCATCGCCTGACCCTGCGCGTACTGCTGGAAGCCGCCGGCGAGGCGCGAGTAGGCGACGTCCTTCGACAGCTTCTTCAGCGTCGCTTCGTCTTCCGGCTTGATGCTGATGGTGAAGTTGCCGAAGCGGACGATCTTCACTCCGTAGCTGGCGGTGTGCGGCTCGAGGCCACCGATGACCTCGGTCTCGATCTCTTCGGTGTACGCGCCCGACGTCACGTCGAGCAGCGGCCACTTCTTCTTTACGATGAGCTCGGCGATGCGATCGCGCGTGACCTTCAGCACCTGGCTCTTGAACCAGCCGACGAACTCCTCGTTGTCGGCCCGGCGCATGCCGACCATGCCGACCACGAGCTGCTCGGGGTTGACGACCTGCAGCGAGAAATCGCCGTACACCATGGTGCCGATGCCCAGGCCGGTCTCGGGGTCGCGCACGTCGCCGATGGGCCCGCCGAACTTCACCTGCGGGAACTCACGCGTCGAGACGAAGTAGACCTCGGCGATGAACAGGTTGCCGCCGGTGACCTTCTCGAGCAGCGCCGAGAGGAACGGCACGTTGTTCGCGTCGAGGTTGTGACGACCGGGGCCGAGCTTGCCGGCCACCACGCCGTCCTTCACGAAGAGCGCCACCTCATCGGCTTGCACCGTGAGCTGCGTCATCATGCGGATGTTGCGCTCAGGGTACTTGTAGACGATCTGGTTCTTGGCCTCGTCGGCCCGCGCGATGAAGTTGCGCTGCGCCTCGGACTTCAGCGAGTCGAAGATTCCCATGGTGAGTCGGTTCTCCCAGTGAAGGTGGACTGCTTTGTGAAATTGCCCCGATGCTTCTAACGACGAGCGCGGCGGACGATTGCAGAACCGAACCCCTTGATCCACGACGGGATTCCTCGATGGCGAACCCTCTCCACAAGCACGGGCGATTCTTCGATGTCTGGGCGCGGTTCTACCGGGCCGGACCGCTCGCGCGCGTGCTGAGCCACCTGCAGCGCCGCCTCATCGAACGGGTTGGCATTGCGCCCGGCCACCGGGTGCTGGACCTCGGCTGTGGCCCCGGCGACGGCGCGGCGCGCATCGCAGCACTGGGCGGCGTGCCGGTGGGCCTCGACTATTCCGAAGGCATGGTTCGACGCGCTCGAAGTGAGCCGTCGCTGCGCGGCCGACTGCTGCGCGGCGACGCGGGCCACCTGCCCTTCGCTGACGGCAGCTTCGACGCGGTGGTGTGCACCAACTCGTTCCACCACTACCCGGCGCACCTGGCGGCGCTGCGCGAAATGCGGCGGGTGCTCAAACCGGGCGGCGTACTCGGCCTCGTCGACCCGAGGAAAGATCACCTCATCGGCTGGGCGGCGATCGACCTCATCGAGAACGCCGTCTTCGGGCTCGAAGAGGTCCGCGTGTTCTCGGTGCCGCAGTGGCACCGCATGCTGGGCGAGGTGGGCTTCGCGTCGGCGCGCGTCGAACCGGGCGCGTGGTGGAACCCGGTCACCGGCGGCGAGGTCTTCGTGCGCGCGGTCGCGTGAGGTCAGTCGGGGTAGCCGCGCTCGCGCTGCGCGCGAACTCGAAGCACGAGCACTTCGTCGGCAG
>CAYWON010000113.1:4552-22693 GCA_964459885.1 uncultured Archangium sp. | reverse complement strand
GGCCATTCCCACCAGGGCTTCGCGTCGAACGACTCCGAGAGCGACGAGTACAGCGCGTAGCCGTCGAGCCACTCACGCTGCGCGAGGCAGAACGCTTCGAACTCTGCGCGGCGCTCGCTGGGCCCCTGCTGCTCGAACGTCGCGAACGCGCGCTCGAGGGCCGCGGTCTTCACCGGGAACACGAGGTCGTAGCGCACCGTCGACGACGCGCGCGCCTCGGCGATGGCCTTGTTCTCGGCGTCAGAGAACTGCACGCCCTCCGGCAACCACCCGAGGTGGATGAAGAGCGGGTTCAACCCGAAGGCCGAGCGCGTCGAGTACGGGCTGGGATCGCCGGGCGTGGTGGGCAGCAGCGGCAGCACCATCAAGATGCGCTGCGAGGCCTGCCGCATCCACCCGAAGAGCTTCTCGAAGCCCTCGAAGTCACCGACGCCGATGTCTTGCGCGCTGCGGAGAGAGAAGACAGGCAACAACAGGCCGGACACACGCTGCGGAGGCACCATGGAAGTTGCGCGGCAGCATGCACGAAACCCGTCGCAGGGTGTGGTGTCTTGCGGGCATGCGCGCGTGGACGTTGCCGTTGGTGCTCTTCGTGTCGATGCCGTCCCTCGCTGCTGATGTGTGGGCGCGCGCCGAAGCGGCGAAGCTGGCGTCGGCCCGGCGCGGGCCGGTGCCCGTGCCAGAAGAGCCGAAGGGCGATGAGGCGTGCTTCGTGCCGGCGCACCTCGAGGGCGCGCAGTGCGCGGCGGGCTTCAAGCTGTGTCGCGACGAGGTCGGCCGGGGCATGTGCGACGGCTACAGCGTCAGCACCGTCACGCTGCGCGTGCAGTACGACGGCGAGCCGGAGGCGACGTCGCTCGGCGTCGACGGCGCGCGGCCGGGAATGCCGTACGCGCACGAGGCGGGAGACGACCTCGAGCTGGGCGTGTCGATGGCCTGCGCGATGAACGACTTCGGCTACGGCGTGCTGAGCCGCCCGGGCGAGACGGCAGAAGAGCGCGCCGCCGCCGTGGAGCGCGCGAAGGCCGCCGCCATCGAGCAGCACCGCCGCGAATATGAGAAGTGCGCGGCTCGCGAGGCGAAGCGGGTCAACGCGGCGCGCCGCTGGCAACGCTGCGAGCTGCTCTCGGTCGACGCCTGCCGTCGCGAGGCGTTCCTCTCGTGCAAGGGCAACACCGGCCAGCGCGGCCTGGTGCGCGCGTCGTGGGGCCGCCCGAAAGACAAGCCGGCCAGCGAGACCATGAAGGTGCAGGTGTTGGCGAAGTGACTACTTCTTCGCCTTCTTCCGCGCGGGCGCTGGCTTCTTCGACGCCTTCGCTGCGGGCGCGCCACCGTGGAGCTGCGCGAGCAGCTTCTTTGGCGCCTGCGCGCGGTAGCTCTCGTCAATCCACTGCTTGAAGAGCGCCACGGGCACGTCGTCGCCTTCCTTGAGGCGCGCCGACACCCAGCCGCTCTTGCCCAGCCCGTACTCGGTGGGCGTCGAGAAGGGCAGGGTGAGCGCGAACGCCGCCGACGTCGGCAGCTTGCACGAGATGGAGAACGGCTCTCCTTCGATGCTCAGGTACGCGAACGTCTTGTCCTTCACGGCCAGGTCTTTGTGACCGGGCCACGGGCTCTTGAGGTGCGCGCCGGGGAACGCGAGGCCGTACGCGCGCAGGGCGTCTGCCGCGCTGGTCGTCGAGGCCTTCTTCTTGCGGGTCGCCATCGGCGGAACCTTCGCATGTAGAACCGGAAGAATGTGGGCGCCGTTGCCTCCCGAGTTTTCGACGCGCGACACCCGGCGCGTCGCCCGCGCGCTGCTGGGCCAGCACCTCGTGCACGTCGTCCGGGGACGCCCGCGCGTAGGCCGCATCGTCGAGACCGAGGCCTACCTCGGGCCGCACGACCTCGCGTGTCACGCGGCGAAGGGCCGAACGAAGCGCACCGCGGTCATGTTCGGCCCTGCGCACTGTGCGTATGTGTACCTCGTCTACGGCATGCACCTCTGCTTCAACGTCGTCACCGGCGACGGCGCGGCGGTGTTGGTGCGCGCGCTCGCGCCGGTGGAAGGCCTCGACGGCGTGCGCACCGACGGCCCCGGTCGACTCGCGAAGGCGCTCGGGCTCTCGCTCGCCCACAACACAAAGCCGCTGCACGAAGGCCCGTTCTTCCTCGCCGAAGGGCCGGGCGTGGCGCCGCGTTTCATCGCCGCGACGCCGCGCATCGGCGTCGACTACGCGGGGGAATGGGCGCGGGCGCCGCTGCGCTTCTTCGACCTCCGTTCGCCTTTCGTCAGCGGCCGGTGAAACCAGAGCCCGCTTCGAGTCACCGGCACACCGTCATGCAGCTTGACCCGCCAAAGCAGAACGTTCACGGTGCCGCGCCCTTGATGCCGTCCGACGACAGCGAGCTGGTGACGCGCGCCGCCGGCGGGGAAACGTCGGCCTTCGAGGCGTTGGTCGAGCGCTACCGGGGTCGCGTGTACGGCCTCGCGCTGCGCATGTTGAACTCCGAAGACGACGCCGCCGAGGTGCTCCAGGAGACGTTCATCTCGGCGTACCGCAACCTGAAGCAGTTCCGCGGCGACGCGCAGTTCGGCTCGTGGGTCTCACGCATCGCCGCCAACCACGCGCTCATGCGCCTGCGGCACCGCAAGGTCGTCGGTCAGGTCGAGACCCCCGACGAAGGGCCCCACTTCAACGAGCGCGGCAGCCTCATCGACGAGGTCGCTGACATCGGCAACGTCGAAGAGGAAGCCATCAACCACGAGCTGCGCGACGCGATTGAAGCGGCCGCTGCCCGTTTGGGTGACGACTACCGAGAGGTCTTCGTGCTGCGCGACCTCGAGGGCATGTCGTACGAAGAAATCGCCGAGCTCACGGGCATCACCGTGCCCGCCGTGAAGAGCCGGCTGCACCGCGCGCGCCTCAGCCTGCGCAGTGCGATTGATCAATTCTACCAGGAGCGGCAGTAGTCGCCTGCTCGCCTGTTCAGGCCGCATGCATTTGCGGTTGAAACGGCGCGACCTGGGCCACAATGAAGCGCCACGAACGCGATGAACGGTCATTCCTGCAAAGACAGCTTGAACCTGCTGCTCGAGTACCTCGACGGGGAACTCAGCGCTGATCTGCAGGCCAAGCTCGACGCGCACTTCGACGGCTGCACGCCGTGCGAAGAGTTCCTCAAGAGCTACCGCGCGACGCCGTCGCTGTGCCGCAAGGCGCTGGCGGCCAAGGTGCCGAAGACCATCACCGACAAGCTGACGTCCTTCCTTCGGGAAGAGATGAAGAAGCCCGTCTGACATCGCCCCATCGGTCATTCGTCCGACGGACGAGTGGCCGACGGTCAGCCGACCGACCTCGATCTTCGACCGATGCCTGACGCCGTGGTGCGCGTGCGACCTTGTTGCGCGTCACCCACCAAGGAGCGTCACGCAATGAATCGCCTCAACCTCTTCCTCTCGGGCGCGTTGGTCTTGTCGCTTAGCGCCGTGCTCTCAGTCGTCTCGCGGCCCACGCCCCTCATCCCCAAGACGCCCGCGTCGGGCAGCGCGCAGGCCGGGCTGCTCAAGCTCGACGGCCGCCTGTCGCACGCCGCTGTCTACTCGGCGGGCAGCGAGCTCTACGCCGAGTACACGGTGCGGCTCGACGAAGCGCCGGTGACCGAAGCCGAGCAGCCCATCTCGCTCGCGCTGGTGTTGGACCGCTCGGGCTCGATGTCGGGCCAGAAGATGGACGACGCGCGCCGCGCCGCGCACCGCCTCGTCGACCTGCTCGACGCCCGCGACGAGCTGACCTTCATCACCTTCAGCGACCGCATCGAGTCGACAGCGCTGCTGACGATGAACGCTGAGAACAAGGCCACCGTACACGCCGCCATCGAAGGCGTGACCGCCGCCGGCGCGACGTACCTCTCGGGCGGCATCGAGGCCGGCACGCAGGCGCTCAAGAGCGCGCGGGGTGCTCGCCGCATGGTGGTGGTCAGCGACGGTCAGCCCACCGCCGGCGTCGTCGAGCCGTCGGGCCTCGTGCAGCTCGTCGGCCGCGCGCACGACCTGGCCATCACCGTCACCGCGTTGGGCGTGGGCGCCGAGTACGACGGCATGTTGATGCAGCACCTCGCCGAGCGCGGCGGCGGCATGTACGGCTACCTGCGCGACGGCAGCGCGCTCGACGAAGTGTTGAGCAAGGAAGTCACCGCCGCCCGCACCTCGCGCGTGCGCAACGTCGAGCTCGTGCTGCGCCCGTCGAACGGCCTGCGCATCCTCGAGGTGCCGGGCCGCCACGTGGAATACAGCGCCGACGGTGACGTGCTGCACCTTGCCGACCTCCGGCCCGGCGCTCCCACGCGCGTGTTGGTGCGCCTGACCTCGGACCGCGTCGAAGCCGACCAGACGCTCGACGTCTCGGCCACGCTCCGCTACCGCCCGTTGAACGGCGAGACGCTCGCCACCTGGCTGCCGCTCAAGGTGCTCGCCATCGACGACGGCGACGCCGCGCTCAAGTCGCGTGAAGAAGGGCTGTGGGCGGCCGGTGTCTCGGCGACGGGCAGCGTACGCATGTTGGCGGCGGCTGCGGCCTACGAGAGCGGCGACCTCGCGAAGGCGGGCTCGCTGCTCGACAACGCCAAGTCGCTGTTCGGCATGAGCGCCGACGCGCTCGCGGGCACCGCCGAGGTCGAGAAGATGCGCACCGACTTCGGCGGCGCGTCGGTCTCGAAGCGCAAGGAGCTCTCGCGCTCGCTCGAGAGCAAGAAGCTCATCAACTTCGGCCGTGAGAACGAGGGCTACTGAGATGACCACTGCATCCGACGTCGTCTGGGGCCGCTTCTCGTTCGACCGGTCTGAACGCACGACCACCTTCATGACGCGCGCGCTGGTGGGCGGCGGCCTGGGCGCAGGCCTGATGATGGGCGTGTGCTGGCTGCTCTTTCACCGCGTGATGCCCGGCTACGCGTTGGCCGCGGCGGCGGCGACGGTGTTGCTCTTCTTCACCAACCTGCACCTCTTGATGGCGGTGGCCTTCGTGGGCGCGGCGGCGGGCGTCGCCATCACCGACCTGCCGCTGCCGTTCGGCGGCTCGACCGCGTTCACCATCGCGCTCGGCGCTGCGCTGGCGATGGATCAGCAAGGGTGGCGCGCCCGCACCGCGACGGTCGCGTTCACCTGGCTCGCGGGCTTGTGGGCGCTCGCCGTGGCCTCAGCGCTCTCGGCCCGACACCTTGGCACCGCGCGCCTCGCCGGGGCGCTGGTGCCCCTGGCCTTCGGGCTCTTCCTCGGCATCGGCGCGTGGCTGGCGCGCGTGCGCGTGTCGGCCGACAGGCTCGAGCTGCGGCTGCCGGCTGGCCCCGTGCACCACGCGTGGGTGCGGCTGCGTGCGGCGCTCAAGAAGCTGCCGGTGGGTGAAGAGCGTGCGTCGCTGACGAAGACCGCCGCCGACGCTGCGCAGGCGCTGTTGGTGGCGCACGGCGAGCAGACCGCGCTCGAAGCCGGGTTGAGCGAGGCCGGTGAGCAGCAGGCCATCGACGCCATCACCACGCTGACGGCGCGGCGCGACGAGGCGACCGATGAGCAGCTGAAGGCGCACTACGAGGCCACGCTGCGCACGCAGCGCGACATCCTCGAGCAGGTCGCCGGGGTGAAGCGTCGGGTCGAGCGCGCCGCCGCGAAGGTGTCGGCCGAGCTGGGTTGGCTTGAGACCGCCGCGCTCTCGGTGGAGCTCGCGCCTCGCGACAGAGCCGGCCTCCAGTCGCTGGCAGGCCGGCTCGTGTCACTGCGTCGGTGAAGGTCAGTTCAGCGCCTTCTCGAAGGTCGCCTTGGCGTTGTCCCCGATGTTGGCCAGGTCGGGGTGCAGGTGCACAGTGAACGTGCCCTTCTCGAAGCTCATGTTGCGGAGCGTGAAGCCGTTGCTGCCGTCGTTCTTCTCAGCCGGCTTGACCCCGGTGAAGAGGCACGAGACCGCCATCAGCTTCTTGCCGATGGCCTTGGCGTACGCCGGCCGCTCTGCGCACATGGCGGCCACGGCGCTGATGGCGTCGGGGCAGTAGCTGTAGTGCGAACGCCCCGACCACAGCTCGGTGCTGAAGTTCTCGTAGTCAGACTTCGCGGTCTTCAGCTTGGTGCCGCACTTCTCGTTGAGCGTCTTCAGCGCGCCTTCAAGCTCCGTGTCGAACTTCTCCTTCGCTTCTTCTTGCGCGGGCTTCAGCTCGGGCTCCGCAGCGACGGCGAACGACGAGAGCGAGAGCACCACCGCGACGAACAGCTTTCTCATTTTGCGACTCCAGGTGTGAGGGGACCGACTGCACGACGACGCGTCGAACGCGCTGATCAGCGTCATCGTTCCGCGCGGGACTGCAGAACCCGATGGTCACCTCGGGTTCCTTCGTGTCGCGCAAAAGAAAAAGCCGGCCGCCATCGCTGGCAGGCCGGCTCGTGTCGTTTTGCGACGGTGACTGCGATTACGCGCGGCGGATGCCGAGGTGCACGTGGTCGTAGTGGCCGCTCACCTTCCAGAGCAGCTGCAGGCTGTACCGCTCGCCGTTGATGGTGACGGTGTGGCGGTTGTACGTGCCGATGCTCGAGCGTGGGATGCCGTAGGTGTCGGCGATGCGACGGGCCAGCTCGTCGCCGCGCGCGCCGCTGACGCCGTAGTCGACCGCGTACGCGTTGGTGTTGCCCGTGTAGTGGTCCGAGCCGGTGGTCGAGCCCACGCGGCGCGTGTCGGCGAGGTTGCGCTTGGTGCTGGTGACGGGGATGCCCATCGAGCGCGCGATGTCGGTCGCGGCGTTCGACACGTTCTGCGAGCCGCCCCAGCCGCCGCCGTTGGTCACCTGACCGCCGGGGCCGGCCGGCGTGAAATCGCTGACGCCGTCGTAGTACTTCGCGTCCGTCGAGCCGAAGAGCCGCTGCGCCGTGTCACGCCCGACGATGCCGTCGGCGGTGATGCCCTGCGAGCGCTGAAAAGCGACGACCGCGGCGCGGGTGTTGCGGCCAAACGAGCCATCGACACCCTGCGGGCTGAAGCCGCGCTCCTGCAGCGTCTGCTGAAGCCGGGACACATCACTGCCACGCGAGTTGACCTGGAGGGTCATCGGGAGAACTCCTTGTCGATGGTGTTGGGAGGTGTGTCGCCAGCGCAGCCGGTGACACACAGGAGTTATCTGTGCGTCGCCAATTCAGTTGCGTCTTTTTCTCGCGTGTCGCGAGTCAGCACAGTTTCGCGTTACGCGACGGTGGCGCTACAGCTTGAGCTTCTTCACCGTCGTCTCGTTGCCGCGAATCTCGACCTCAATCGACTGCTCCGCGCCGGACTCTGGCGCGACGAGCCGCAGCAGGTGCTTTCCGGCGGGCAACGCGACGTTCACCAGCGGCGTGTCGCCGAGCTTCTTCTTCCCGAGGAAGACCGTCGTCCACGGCGTGGTCTTGAGCGTCAGCTTGCCGTTGGCGACGGGCGGCGCGCGCTTCTTCGAGGTCACGACGGGCTTCGGCGCTTCCACCGGCAGCGGCATGAGCGCGAGCTCGACGCGCACGCGCTCGCCGTCGCGCTCCAGCGTCACCTGACGGTGCGCAGGCTGGTGGCCCTCGAGCGTGGCCTCGACGTCGAAGGTGCCGACGCCGAGGTCTTCGAGCGTGAGCGGCGCAGTGCCGCGCGGCGTGCCACCGATGACGAGCGCCGCGCCCGTCGGCACGGTGTCGATGAGGAGCACCGGCGGCGCTGCGGGCGGTGGCGGCTCGACGGCTGCGGTGGCCTGCTGCAGGGCTGGCGGCACGGGCGCGGCCTGCGCCTGCGGCATCAACCCTTCGTTGTTCTCACGGGTCCACACCGCCGCGCCGATGACGCCGACGACCAGCGCCATCACGGTGACGCCGATGGCGAGCGCCTTCCCCGGGCGCATCGGCTCGTCGGTGCGTGAGCGTGAGCGCGACGCGGTGTCGGCGCCGCGCTTGGCCATCGCGGCGAGGTTCCGGGCCGACGTCGGAGAGAGGTCCGAGTGAATCGCGGTGTCGATGAGCTGGCGCCGCTCGTGAATGCGCCGCGCGAACACGTCGCGCAGCCAGTCGCGCAGGTCGTTGGCCGTGACGGCGAGCTGCTGCGAGACGAGCCACGCCTCGAGCGCGTCCTGCAAGTCGCGCGCGCTCTGGAAGCGCGCCTCGCGTCGCCTCGCCAGCGACCGCATGAGGATGGCCTCCAGGTCGACCGAGAGGTCCTCGCGGCGCGCGCGCGGCTCGTCGAACGGCGCGTCGCTGGCCATGAAGTCCAGCAGCTGCAGGTCGTTCATCTTCGGCGTCAGGCGCGTGCGCGTCAGCAGCTCGAAGAGGATGACGCCCAGCGCGAACACGTCGGAGCGCGCGTCGAGGTCTTCACCGCGCGCCTGCTCGGGCGACATGTACGCCAGCTTGCCCTTCAGCTTCCCGGAGTGCGTGCCCTCGGTCGCCAGCTTGGCGATGCCGAAGTCGACCACCTTGAGCCCGCCGTCCATCGTGGCGATGAGGTTCTGCGGCGAGATGTCGCGGTGCACGATGTGCAGCGGCTTGCCGTCGTGGCCCACGCGCGTGTGTGCGTAGTGCAGACCCTCGGCCGCGAGCGAGATGAGCTTCACCGCGAACGCGTCGGGCAGCGGCTTGCCGAGCTTCTGGCCCGTGCGGCGCACCACGCCGAGGTCTTCACCGTCGAGGTACTCCATGACGATGTAGGGCGAGCCTTCGTCTTCACCGAGCTCGTAGATCTGCACGACGTTGGCGTGGCTCAGGCCCGCCGCCAGCCGCGCTTCGGTGAAGAACATCTCGAGGTACTCGGGGTCGGCCGCCAGCTTCGAGACCATGCGCTTGATGACGACCAGCTTCTCGAAGCCGCGCTGACCGGCCTGACGCGCGAGCCAGATCTCCGCCATGCCCCCCTGGGCCAAAGGCGCAAGCAGTGTGAAGCGACCGACCGGCGTGCCCGCTTCCCACAGCGGCACCCCGGCCTCGCTCGGTGACGCTGGCTCGGTCAAGACGGGGGGCAGTGTGGGCCTCCCGATGCAGAGCGTCAATTTCGGGTTCCGGGTGTCACCGAGAAGGCGCACCCAGCGGTTTCGGGGGGTAAGCTGATCAGCCGATGCGACCCGTGCACCTGCTGTTGTTGTCGCTGTGCAGCTCGCAGCTCGCGCTCGCCGACGCCGGGGCCGACAAGGTCGCCGAAGCGCGCCGTCAGGTGGACGACCTCGAGTACGAAACCGCGCTCAAGACGCTCGACGCCGCGGAGCGCGTCGAGGGCAACACGCGCGAGACGGTGCTCGAGCTGCACCGGCTGCGCGGCATCGCGTTTGGCACGCTGGGCAAAGACGCCAAGACGCGCGACTCGTTCCGCAAGCTGCTGATGCTCGAGCCGACGGCGGTGTTGCCAAACGACCTGCCTCCGCGCGTCATGACGCCGTTCTTCGAAGCGCGCGACTGGTGCGAGCGCAACGGGCCGCTCACCTTCGTGCCCTCGGCCGAGCTTGAAGAGGGCGCCGCGAAGTGGCTGGTGGTGACCGCTCAGAAAGACGTACTGCGGCTCGGCCGCTTCGTGCGCTTCCACGTCGGTGAGACCGTGTTCGACGCGCCCTTCGAAGGCGTCGTCGCGCGCACGCCGGTGCCGGGGCCGACCGTCAGTTGGTGGGCGGAGGTCTTGAGCGACCGGAAGGCCGTGTTGCTCGCGCTGGGCGCGCCCGAGTCGCCGCGCGTCGACGGGTTGTCGCGTGAGCCCGGGGTCGCCGCGCCGGTGGCCGCAGTGACGACGCCGGTCGAGAGCCCTGGTGGCGCGTGGCGCCGGCCTGTCGGCGGCGCGTTGCTGGCGGCCGGCGCGGTGGCGGCCGGCGTCGGCGTGGCGTTCGGGTTCATGTCGACCGACGCGCGAGCGCAGGTGACGGGGGCCACGCGCGACGAGCATGGGCGCGTGACGTCGCTGACGCAGCGCGACGCCGCGGCGCTGGAAGCCTCCGCGCAGACACAGGCCACGGTGGCCAACGTGCTCTTCGTGACGGGCGGCGTGCTGGCGGCGGGCGGCCTGGTGTTGGTTCTCGTGGGCCCCGACGCCGCGCCGGTGGCGACGCTGGCTCCGGCGGCAGGCGGCGTGGTGCTGAGCGGCTCGTTCTGATTCTCGGGGAAACACAGATGCGCGCGTGGAAGTCTCTCGTCTTCATCAGCTTCGTCACGCTGGTCGGTTGCGAGTGCGCGCCCCTCGGCGTGCACGAGACGCGCTTCAGCTGCACGGGTGACGACGAGTGCGTCACCGGCTTCGTGTGCCTCGACGTGGGTCAGGGCCTTGAGTGCGTGCCGGAGGGCACCGAGCCGGTCGACGCGGGTGACGACGCTGGCGCCGCCGACGACGCAGGGGTTGACGCAGGCGGGCCCGACGCCGGTGACGACGCGGGGTCACCAGACGCGGGAGACGTCGACGCCGGTGACGACGCTGGCTTCGATGCAGGCGAGCCGCTCGACGCGGGCGCGCTGTCGCTGCACTTCCTCACCACGCAGCAGAACGTGCCCCTCAACACCTGCTCGGGCATCACGCTGGTGGAAGCGCGCTCCGACGGCGTGGCGTGGCAGGTGCCGACGCTGACCGAGGTGTCGCTCAGCTCGACGCCCGGCGGCGTGCGCTTCTTCGAGAACCCCATGTGCAGCGGCGCCGGCGTCAGCACCGTCGTCATCAATCAGGGCGGGGACAACGTCGACTTCTACATGCGCGCGTCGGACGCGGGCGTGTACTCGGTGCGCGCAGCGGCCAACGGCTTCGCGCCCGCCTCGCAGGAGTTCGAGGTCGGCGTGACGCCCACCATCATCACGCTCGCGGGCATTCCCGGCTCGGTGCCGGGCGGCAAGTGCCAGCAGGTGGTCGTCGAGCTGCGCCGCGCGGGCGCGCTGGTCCACGCCGACATGCCGGTGCCCGTGTCGCTCTCGGCAGTCAACGCGTCGCAGGTGCGCTTCTACAGCTCGAGCAGCTGCACCAGCACCACCACCAGCGTCACCATTCCCATGGGCGCGTCAGCCGCGCAGTTCTGGATGAAGCCGATGACGGGCGGCACGCAGACCGTCATCGCCACCGCCGCTTTCGACGGCGATCAGGCGACGTTCACCACCAACGGCGTGGTGCGGCGCTTCGGGTGTTGGTTCAACGCGTCGAGCGTCGGCGCTGACGGCGGCACCGTCGCCGGCACCACGTCGCGCACGTGCACGTTCAGCCCGTCAGTGACCGACATGAACGCGGCGGTGCTGTTCTCGCAGTTCAGCTCCGACGTCGGCAGCAACGGGTCGGTGCCCTCGAGCGGGGCGACGCGCTGTCGGCTGACCGCCAACAACGCGGTGACCTGCAACCGGGTGCACGACCTCACGGCCGGCGAAGTCTACGTGCAGGTCGCCGAGATTCCGCAGGGCTTCCGCGTGCAGCGCTTCGCCGCCACCAACGCCAACTGCACCGGCTCCCAGATGACGCAGCCGCAAGACGGCGGCCCGTTCCCCTTCGTGGTGCGCAGCCTCAGCTCGACCACCAACGTGCTCAACGGCAACCACCTCGGCGTCGCGCGCTACACTGCTTCGCCTACGAGCACCAGGTGGCCGAGTGGACCGGCGTGACGGTGACGACCGGCGAGCTGGACGGTGGCTTCCCTGCAGGCGAGCGCGAACTCGAGGTCACCTCGCTGCCCGCGGTGTCGACCAACGCGTTGGTGCTGGTGCAGGCGGGTACGTTGACCACCGGCGGCATTCCCGTGTGCTCGTCGCTCGTGCGCGGCGACCTCACCACGCCCACGTCGTTGACGCTGACGCGCGGCGCGGGCGACGCCGGGTGTCCCTTCGGGGCGCTCACGCAGGTCTCGTGGCAGCGCATCGACTTCGGGCCGCGCGCGCACGTCGACACGTACCAGGTCGACTTCGCGCCGAACCAGACGACGAGGCAGGTCACCATCGCGCCCGTCGACACCACGCGCACCATCATGCTCGCCAGCAACCAGTCCTTCGGCGGCCAGGGCGTCGGCGAGACCGACGACCCGTCGATGGTGCGCGTGTCGTCGGGCAACGTGCGCTTCTCGTTGCCCAGCAGCACCCGTATGGACGTGACCCGCGGCACCTCTGGCCATGCCGCGAAGGTCACTGTCTACGTGGTCGAGCTCGCGCCCTGAGTCACTGCGGCGACGCGTACTGGCGCTCGGGGAAGCACAGGCCGTCGTTGTTCAGGTGACCGAACGTCGACAGGTTGTACGTCATGTAGTCGGCGAGGTTCTTGAGGCCCGCCGCGCCGCCCGCAGGGTTCACCGGCACGTTGACCGGGTCGTACGAGACGGTGCCCGTGGTGCGCTCGTTGTCCAACGTCGGGCCGCAGGTGCGCCACGGGAAGGCCATCGCGTTGGCGTCGCGGAACGCCTGGAAATCGACGGCGAGGTCCGCTTCGGTCACCGACGCCTTGCCCAGCGCGGCGAGCGCGTCCCAGCGCAGCGGCGCGTCTTCTTCGAGCGCTTCCCAGAACGGGTGGTCGAGGTGGAAGGTCACCTGCGTGGTGGTCTGCGCGCCTGACTGCGTCTGCACGCCGCGCGACTCGGCGGGCGACAGTTCGGGGTTGACGCAGTTCTTGAAGTTCACCGGCGCGGCGAAGCCGAAGCTGAACTGCACGGTCTGCGGGAACGCCGTGAAGTCGTACGACGCCACCGTGCTGCGGCAGCCGGCGCCGCCCTTCCAGGTCGCCATGCCTTCCAGCAACACGCTCTGGCCTTTCGAAATCATCGCCGTGTACGCGGCCTTGTCGCCGTCATCGAGGTTCACGCTGAACACGCCGTCCTTCGCGGCCAGCAGCGCGTAGCCGACGGCGTACCTGGCCGTCGCGTCGAAGGCCTCACCGGCCTTGCGGTTCTGCGACGCGAGGCGCGTCAGCGGCCAGGCCTTGCCGTTCTGTTCCTTCGAGTCTTGAGGGCCTTCCTTGGCGAGGTTGACCGCCCACGCGCCCACGCTCTCGGCGACGAGCGCGCCGGTCTTCGATTGATCATTCGGGTCGAGGTCCGGGTTCTCGTTCAGCGTGACGTTGCCGACGGTGACCAGCACGCGGCTGAACGTCACCTCCCAGCCATCGACGAAGTACGGCTCGCCGCCAGCGCCAGCGGGCGGGAAGCCGAAGCCCTCGGTGGCGCCGCCTTCGCCGGTGACGGTGAAGACGACGCTGTTGTTCTGCGTGCCCGACGGCGCGGTGTGCGCGCAGAAGCCCTCGGCGCACGTGGGCTCGACGCCCGCGTCGGGGCCGGGCATCGGCGTGCCGCACGCGGCGAGACAACAAAGAGAGATGAGTGACTGACGCAGCTTCATGGTGTTTGACCTTTCAATTGGTATTGCAACTTCATTGATATGGAGGGCCCTGCTCCGGCAGCGGGGCGCGTGGGTCAGGGCGTGGACAGCTCGAACCGGTACGGCCCCTGGGCGCTGCGCAGGCCGTTGAAGAGCGCCTTGTCAGGCTGGGCCGACGAGTCGTTCGAGTCGGTGAAGCGGTACAGCAGAGGCGCGTCGCTCACCTTCGCGAGGCCGCTGAAGTCGACGGCCGCGAACCACTGGCGCGCGTCGACGACGAGGGTGACGGTGCTGCCTTCCGCGAGCGTCGCGTCGAAGGCCACCGGGCTGACGATGCGCTGACGGCACAGCGGGTTGCTGCCGGGCAATGCGGCGTTGCGCGGGGGAATGAGGCGGTTGGTGCCGATGGTGAACGCGCCTTCGAACGGGAAGGTCTCGGCGCCGCGCGTGGCCGTGCCGGCGACGTCGAGCACCACCGTCTTGTCGTCATCGGCCAGCAGGTCGCCGCCGGTCAGCCACAGCTCGGCCGCGCGCGTGGGCGCGTCGGTGCCGTTGCCGCGCACGGGGAAGGGCTGTGCGTCGGCCGACAGCGCGTCGACGACGACGCCACCGCGCACCTCGCCTGAATAGATGCCCTCTTGAATGCAGGCCTGCTCGAGCGTGTAGCTCTGCGGGTTCTGTTGGTTGAGGTACAGCGCGCCCACGGTCACGCGCGCGCGCGTCAGCGTGACGTCGAAGCCTGACGGCGTGGTGAACGGCGCTGCGGCTTCGGTGGTGCCGCGGGCGACGGCGTCGAAGGACACCACGTTGCCGCCGGTGGTCTGGATGCACGCGGTGAACGCGACCGCCGCGATGACCCAGAGGCGCTTCATGACTCACCTCCGAAGTGCAGCCCCAGCGTCAGCATGAACGCGCGTGGCGCCCCGGCCGCGAAGTGCCGCGCCGGCACCAACGTCGGCAGCGAGCCGGACGTCTGAAAATCGCTCGCGTAGTTGAGCTCGACCTGTCGGTAGCGCGTGTCGAGGAGGTTGGTGACGCTGAAGCCCAGCGAGACCCACTTCCACGCCAGCTCGGCTGACGCGTCGAGCACGAAGATGACGTCGCTGCGCTGACCGAAGGGCAGAGCGCGGCGACCGACGTACGTGAGGCCGAGGCCCGCGCGGCCCTTGATGTCGCTGCCCGCCGGTCGCAGGTACGGCAAGGCGTGAAACGCGCTCGCGTCGACGCGCGCCACGAAGTCGGGCACGTACGGCACCAGCAACCCGGTGTCGTCGAAGCGCGACTCGACCCACGTCATGTTGCCCGCCACGTCGAAGAAGTCGTAGCGGGCGCGCGCGGCGACGAGGGCGCCGAGGCGAGAGGTGCTGCCGCCGATGGTGCCGCGGCCTTCCTGCGCGTTGAAGATGAGGTCCTTGTCGACGCGCGTGCCGAACACCACCGCGCGTGCCGACGCGTCGAAGCCGCTCTCGAAGCGGTGCTGGAAGTTCGCGCCGCCTTCCCACGCGAAGATGCTGGCGAAGGGCGTCTCGAGGTTCTGGCTGATGAACTGCGGGTCGATGCTGCGCACGCCCGTGCCCACCGCGCCCGAGAACGTCACGCCGGCGAAGGGCCCGATGAGCAGTGTGCCGCGCGGCATGAGGGCGGCGCCCGCCGTCGAGTGGCGCTCGGTCGGGTCGCGGTATTGACCGAGATCGCGCTGCGACAGGCAGCTCTCATCACCGGGCGGGTCGCTCAGCGAGGGCCGCCGCACCTCGCGCTGCGCGCACTTGTTGAGCACGTTGTACGTCAGCACCTCGGCGCGCACGCCGCCGCGCAGCGTGAGCCACCACACCGGCGAGAGGTTGGCGTCGGCGTAGAGCCCCACGTCGAAGAGCTTCGAGTCGAGGTCGTAGTCACGCATGTACGGCGTGTTGCTGCCGCCGAGCACGCGCGTCTGCAGGCCCGTCACCGCGTCGAAGCGCGCGAAGTAACCGACCTCCAGCTCTTGCCGTCGCGAGAAGACGTTGGCCCGCCACCGCGCCGCGCCGCGTGCACCGGCGGTGAAGTTGGTGCTGTCGCGGTCGAGCAGGTCGCCGCGCTGCCCGTGCGGCGTCTGCTGCGCGAGCTGCGGGTCTGAGATGAAGCCCGTGAAGTTCTCGAGGATGCGCGTCGACCGGAAGATGAAGAAGGCCGTCTGGTCGTGGCTGAAGTCGCCGTTGTGGCCGTGCAGGTCGAAGTGCACCTGCGCGCGCAGCGAGTCGCCGCCCTGGCGCGTGTCGTAGGTGTCGTAGAAGCCCACGCGGCCAGCGGTGAGGTCGTCTTCACGCAGCACACCGGCCGACCGGTACATCGTGCCGTAGCCGAACGCGCCGATACGGAAGCTGGTGCTGTCTGACAGCGAGCCCTCGTACTGCGCCATCACCTTGGCGTTCTGCGCTTCGCGGTTCTGCCCGAAGCCCGCGGTGCGGAAGAGCTGCACGCCGCCGAAGGTGCGCGTCGATTCACCGGGCGGACCCCAGAGCGCGACGAGCCGCATGGTGTCGAAGCTGCCGTAGCCGCCCTTCACCATCAGCCCGCGCTCGGTGAGCCCCAGCTGGTAGTCCGCGCTGCCCGCCACCGCGTAGTTGCCCTGGCGTGGATCCAACGGGCCTTCCAGCACGCGCAGGTTGGCGACCAGCTCGGGAATCAAGAAGCCCAGGTCGGCGTAGCCGTTGCCGTGCAGGTTGCCCGAGTCGTTGATGGGCACGCCGTCCACCGTCAGCTCGAGGTCCTGACCTTCGCGCGCGTCAAAGCCGCGGAGGAAGATGCGCTCGGGGTGGCCTTCGCCGCCCTCGTTGGTCAGCAGGATGCCGGGCGCCAGCTTGAGGAACTCTGCGGCGCTCTTGCGCGGCACCGCCGAGAGCTGCCCCACCTCGATGAGGAAATCGGAAGCGCCGCGCGACTTCGGCTGCGAGCGGCCGGTGACGGTGGTCGACAGCTCGTGCTTCGGGTGACCGGCGTCGGCGCCTTCCACCGTGATGGTGGGCGCGTCAGCGACGGGCTCGACGACGCCATCGTCCTCTTCTTCTCCTCCGGCTTCGGTCGCCACGGCCGCGCCCGCGTCGGGCTTCGCCATCAGCGCGACCGGCATGTTGAACGAGAGCCGCGTGCGCGACGCGACCGGCACGCCTTCGTGCGTCGCCGGGTTGAAGCGCCACTTCGAGAGCGCGTCGATGCTGGCCTGGTCCCACGCCTTGCCGGCCGACTCGACCACGAGAATGTCGGACGTCCGCCCGTCGACGCCGACGGTGAACTCCAGCAACACGTGGTCGTGCTCGGGGGGCGCCGCGTCGGTGGGCAGCGCCGCGTCGACCTTCGTGAGGACGGTGGGTGGTGCGACGTCACCGGCCATCGCCGGCGACGCTGACAGCGCCATCAGCAGCGTGATGGCCACAGCACGTTTCAACATGGGGACTCTCGACAGACAGACGGGTGACGGACCGGTGAACGGGTCGACGTCAGCTGACTGGCGGAGAGCTCTTCGGCGCGCGCGACAAGACGTCTTGCGGAGGTGCCGGCCGCGCAGTCGGCGCAACAGGGAGCGCGTGCTGCGTCGTCGGGTGCAGCGTCACTGGCGACGGCTGCGATTCGACGGCCGCGCGCCAGCTGGCCACGACGGCGCAGCCCGCTGACGGCGTCGCGACGTGCGTGTCGCGCTCGGGCGCGCAGAGGTGTGGCTCGTTGGCGTCGTGCGCGTCTTCGAGCAGCTGCGCCACGTCGTGCAGCGCGCCGTCGCTGCCGAGCGCGTGCGTCTCGAGCGTCAGGTGCGCGAGCCCGCAGACCTGCACCAGCAGCAGGAGCGCTGCGACGGTGACGCGGCTGGGGCGACGGGCCGACATGAGGCGCTGATCAGTAGGAAAGCGCGGCAGGGTTGTCAACTCTTCATGCCACTGTGTTGCAACAACTCCGCGCCACGCGCGCGGCGAGTGAGGCATGCTGCGCCCCATGCAGACCCCACCGATTCCCGCTGATGAAGCGGAGCGGCTCGAGGCGCTGCGGGGGTTCGCGGTGCTCGACACGCCCGCGGAGGCAGCTTTCGACCGCTTCACCCGTCTCGCCGCCCGGCTCTTCGACGTGCCGATGGCGCTCGTCACGCTCGTCGACTCGGAGCGGCAGTGGTTCAAGTCGGCCGTCGGCCTCGGCGGCACGCACACCAGCCGCGACGCCTCGTTCTGCGGCCACGCCATCCTCGGCGAGGGCGTCATGGAGGTGCGCGACGCGAAAGAAGACGTGCGCTTCCACGACAACCCGCTCGTGGTGGGCGACCCGCTCATCCGCTTCTATGCGGGCGCGCCGCTGCGTACGGCCGAAGGCCACTCGTTGGGCGCGCTGTGCGTCATCGACCGCAAGCCGCGAGAGCTCACAGCCGCGCAGCGCGAGTTGCTCGCCGAGCTCGGGCAGCTGGTCATGGAGCAGCTCGAACATCGACGCGCGCGGCTGCTGGCGCTGCGTGAGTCAGAGCAGCTGCGCGGGTTGCTCGCGGCGTTGCCCGCGCCGGTGACGGTGCATCAACACGGCAACGTGGTGTTCGCCAACGCGCGGGCGGAAGAGGTGCTGCGCGTGCCGGCGGGCTCCATCGTCGGAAGGTCGGCGCGCGAGTTCCTGATTCCCGGCACGCAGACCGCTGGCAGCACCGCGCAGCGCCTCGAGCGCAAGCTGCGCACCGGTGACGGCGGTGAAATCCTCGTTGAATCAACGCCGATGCCGCTGCGCTGGCAGGGCGAAGAGGCGTCGGTGGTGTTGCACCGCGACGTCAGCGCCGAGCGTGCGGCGGCCGCGTCGGTGGCGCGGCACTTGAGCGAGCTGCAGGTCATCTTCGACGAGCTCCCCGAGGGCGTGGTGGTGGCCGACGACGCGCG
>CAYWON010000113.1:0-4452 GCA_964459885.1 uncultured Archangium sp. | reverse complement strand
CCGGTGTCGGTGGTGCTCTTCGACGTCGACCACTTCAAGAAGGTCAACGACACCTTCGGCCACGACGTGGGCGACGAGGTGCTGGTGCGCGTGGGCGAGGCGCTCAAGGCCAGCGCGCGGGCGGGTGACTTCGTGGCGCGCTGGGGCGGCGAAGAGTTCCTCGCGGTGGTGCGCGCCGACGAAGCCGGGGCGCGGCGACTCGCCGAGCGCGTGCGCGTGGCCGTCGAAGCGCTGACGACGAGGGCCGGGCGCGTCACCATCTCGGGAGGCCTCGCGCCGGTGCGCGCGCTGGCTGACGTGAAGCGCGCCGACGAGCAGCTCTACGAGGCCAAGCGTCAGGGCCGGAACAGGATCGCCGGGTGACGACGCAGCGCTCGCAGTCGAAGACGTTGTTGCTGGTGCTGCTCGGCGTCGCGGGCCTCGGCTGCGTGGCGACGACGGCCATCGTCGCGCTCGTCTTCGGCACGCTGAGCAACTTCGGAGACGGCGACCAGGACTGGTCGTCGACCGCCGTCGCCGAGCGCGACCTGCCGCAGCTCTTCGGCGTGAAGCTGCCCGCGAAGCCGCTCGACTGGCACAGCCGCGCCATGGGCTTTCAAGACGGCCTGTGGGAAGTGCTGGTGAAGCTCCCGCCGTCGAGCGCTGCGACGTTCGTCTCGATGAACAAGCTCGAGGTCGACGAGCTCACCGACGCCCCCGACACCAGCGCCCTCGAGTACCTCATGACGGTCGACCCCGCGTTGCCGCCGCTCAAGGCGCGCCGCCTGCGGTTGCCTGACACCGCGACGCAGGCCGACGGCGGCAAGTGGTACCTGTACCGCTCCGGAACGCTGCTGGAAGGCGAGGGCGTCTTCTGGCTGCATCTCGTCGCGCATGAGACCTGAGTCGCTCTCGTCGCAGTCGGTCCCACCCCGGCGTGCAAGGCCACAGCGCGATGCCCCGATGCGCATGAGGCCTGCAGTCCCTCGAGGCCATCGTTGCTGGCTCGGTTTTGGACTGCTCAAGTCGCGCGCATGTGGCTCGCCCTGATTCTGGCCTCTTCCCCTGCGTGTCTCGACGGCGAGGTCATCGCCCTCAACCTGAAGGCCGGTGATTCCATCGCCAAGACGGCGCAGTGGGCCTCGGGGTCTCTGTGCGCGAAGTACGTGGCCGAGGGGGCCGTGGCGCAGACGAAGTTGCCGGTGTCGGTGAGCGGGAAGGTGTCGCGCAGCGACGCGCGGGTGTTGTTGGGCACGGTGTTGTCGCTGGTGGGCGTGACGGCGGTGAGCGACGAGACCGGGGTCACGCTCAAGGCGCGCGGGGCGTCGGCGACCGAGGGGCAGTGCGACGCGGCGGAGCGCGACGCGCTGGCGCTGGCGGTGAAGCGGCAGAACGGTGAGTACGTGGTGACGCGCGCGGTGGCGGAGCGCATGTCGAAGTGCGTGGCGGGTGCGTGCCGGGTGGTGCCGGCCATCAAGGACGGCAAGGTGCAGGGGCTCAAGCTGTTCTCGGTGCGCGCGGCCTCGTTCCTCTCGGCGCTGGGGTTCCGGAACGGGGACGTGTTGCTGACGGTGAACGGGCGCTCCCTCTCCAGCGCGGACGAAGCGCTGGCGACGCTCGACGCGGCGAGGAAGTCGAACGTGGCGGTGGTGAAGCTGCAGCGCGCGGCTGAGGTGCTGGAGCTCACGCTGCGGGCCGAAGAGTGACGGTGCCCGCGACCGCCTCCCCTCTCCCCACAGGGGAGAGGGGCCAGCACGACAGAGCGCACAATCGAGAGAAGCCCCTCACCCCAACCCTCTCCCCGCTGACGCAGGGAGAGGGGGCATGCAGGTGGTGCGAAGCTGAGAAACCCCTCACCCCAACGCTCTCCCCGCTGATGCCGGCTGAGCGCGCGCGCTCGCAGGAGGCGCGCCGATGAGCGCCACCGTCATCACCGCCAAGTGGGTGCCGTGGGCGTGCGCGCTCGGTGCGCTCCTCGTCTACGCCCTCACGCTTCACCCCAGCGTCCCCGGCGGCGACGCGGGCGAGCTGATGGCCGCCGCCTGCGCCGGTGGCGTCGCGCATCCCCCCGGCTACCCACTCCACGGTCTCCTCTCGCGCGTCGCGCTCCTCGTCCCCATCGGTGATGCACTCACGCGCCTCAACTTCGTCTCGGCCTTCGTCGGTGCCATCGCGGTCGGTCTGCTCGCCGACGTCCTGCGCCGGTGGACCCGCCGCGTCGAAGCCGGCGTGCTCGCCGCGGCGTGCTGGCTCGCGAGCCCGCTCCCCTGGACCTACGCGACCGGCGCCGAGGTCTTCGCGCTGCACGCGTGTCTGCTCGCGTGGTTCACCTGGGCGCTCACCCGCGACGTGCTCGGCGCGCGCGAGGTCTCCGCGCAGAAGAGCGACCCGCCGCGCCCTCCATCGCAACCACCGCGTCGCTTCTTCGACAAGCTCTCCTCGTCCATGGGCTTCGGCGCCGCCGCGCTCGAGTCGCAGCCCGGCAACGCCGACGCGCAACAGGCCGCGGGCCGCAGCGCGCTGTGGCTCGGCCTCACCGCAGGCCTCGCCATCACGCACCACCACACGGCGCTCTTCTTCATCACGCCGCTGCTGCTTCTGCGCGCGTGGAGTCACCCACACCGCAAGCGCATCGTCATCGGGTTGGCGCTGGGCTTTGCGCCGCTCCTGCTGCTTCCGCTGTGGAGCCACACGCCGACGCCGTTCTCGTGGGGCGACCTCCGCACGCCGCAGGGCTTCCTCACGCACTTCCTCCGACGCGAGTACGGCACCTTCCAGCTCTCGGCCGACCACGAAGGCAACGGGCTGCTCGATTTCCTCGGCGCCTTTGCCCGCTTCGAAGGCGCGCAGCTCTACGCGTTCGTCGCCTTCCTCGCGCTCGTGGGCTTCCTGCAGGTCATCCGCTTCGCGCGCGCGCGGCGGTGGCTCACCGGCGTCGGCGTGGTGGTGCTGCTCTCGCTCATCGTCTTCGGAGCGCTGGCCAACCTGCCCGTCGACCAGCCGCTCTTTCGCGGCGTGGTGGAGCGCTTCTTTCTCATGCCGCACCTGATGCTCTGCGCGTCAGCCGGCCTCGCCGTCGACTGGTTGCCGCGACCACGTGTAGCGCTGGCGGTGGCGGCGTCGTTGTTGGTGCTGGGCTTCTTCCAAAGGCCGCAACATGACCGCTCGGTCGAACGCTACGGTCGCGCGCTGCTGACGCAGCCCGAGGGCGCGCTGGTGCTGACGCAAGGCGACCTCATGGGCAACTCGACGCGCGCGCTGCAGGCCTGCGCCGGCGTGCAGCCCGGCCTGCGCGTGGTCGACCAGCAGTTGCTCACCTACGACTGGTACGTCGCGCGGTTGAAGGTGGCGATGCCCGACGTGGTGCTGCCGGGTACGCGCTGGCACCCACGCGACGCGGGCGCTTTCACGCTGCAGCAGCTGTTGATGGGCAACGTGAAGCGGCCGTTGGTGGTGTGCGGTGGCCTCAAGCCGGGCGACGGCCACAACTTCCGCGTGGCGCCGTGGGGCCTGTGCGAGCGCTACTTCGCGCCCGAGGTGCCCTTCGACGACGACGCGTGGTGGACGCAGAGCGCGCAGGTGTTGCCGCCGCTGGAAGACTCGCGCGCCGACGCGCCGGCGGGCTCGTGGGAAGAAGCGGTGCGGCGTGACGCGTGGCATGCGCGGGCGCAGCGCGGGTTGTTCGCGTTGAACGTGGCCATCGCGCGCGGCAACGACGCGACGTGGCTCGAGCGCGCGTACGCGGTGCTGAAGGAAGTCACCGAGCGCGACGAGGCGCCGCAGGCGGCCACGTGGAAGAACTTCGGCATCACCGCGGGGCGCATGGGCAAGAAGCAGGAGATGCGCGTGGCGTTCAAGAAGTACGTCGCGCTCGCGCCCCCGGGCGACCCGGAGCTGGCGGCGATTCGTGGCCTGGTGGAGGAGCGATGACGAAGCGGAGCGCGCTGCTGCAGCGGTGTCGAGACAGGTTGCCGTCGCCTTCAGCGACGCTGCGCAAGGGCTACCGGGCGGCGTGGAGTGACGCGCAGTGCCGCGCGTGGGGCGAACGGGTGGCCGCGACGACGGTGCTGCGGCAGGCCGAGGCGTGGCTCCTCACCGCTGAGCGCGTGGTGACGAAGGTGGACACCGCGTACTCGCCGCGGCGGCTGGCGTGGCTCGCGGAGCTGATGCTGGAGCTCGACGCTGCGGTGGCCGCGCAGCCGACCCCACCGGACCGCGACGCGCTGACGACGCTGACGGCCGCCGCCCGCGTGACGAAGACGCGGCTGCTGCGGCGCATGCGGCTGTGGGCCGGCGGCGACGAGGCGCGGAACCTCGCGCTGTCGGGGGTCGACGCCTCGTCGGCGGAGCTCTCGCGCTCGCTGGGGCGCTTGCTGGAGCTGGCCGCGCGCTGGCGCCGCGATGCGCTGGGGGAAGCGCTCGCTGATGACGTCGGCCTCACCCGCGCGTGGCTCCAGGCGGCCGAGGTGCAGC
>CAYWON010000112.1:13220-22777 GCA_964459885.1 uncultured Archangium sp. | reverse complement strand
CCTCTCCCCGCTTACGCAGGGAGAGGGAGCTTCACTGGAACTTGATGCACATCGCTTCGCAGTAGGCGTCGGCGTCGCCGGTCGACCCGGAGATCTGCGCCATCAACGTCCACGTGTTGTTGCCGTCGATGTAGACGCGGCACGTCCCCATCTCGTTGCCATCATCGATGTCGCGCAGCGACACCTCGGTGAGGAAACAGAAGCCCTCGTTCGCGCCCAGCAGGTTGTGCTGCTCCTGCGCGCCGACGGTGTTGTCGATGGTGCGGCGGTGCGTCACCGACCGCGTCACGCGCGCCACGTTGGTGCCGTTGAACAGCGACGTGCATTCCAGCGAGCCGTCGCCAGCGATGCTCACCACCTGCGCCGCGCCACACGTGCGCCCGGACAGTCGCGTCGGTTCCTGCAGTGACACACCGCCGTTCGCGAACGGCCCCAGCTTGAACTCCGTTTGACCCCGCAAGGTGTTCACCGCGCTGCTGGCGCCGTCGGCCGTCGACTGCGCGCTGTTGAGCCGCGCGTTCGTCGAGCTCAGGTTGTTGTTGTACGTCGACGCCAACGCCGGCTGGTTGGGGCACACGCCGATCAACGAGCCGTACGACTGTGGAGTGCACGCCTGCGCCCACGCCACACCGCCCAGCAACCCGGCCGCCGCGAACGCGCCCACCAACGCGACGCGCAGGCCACCGCGCTTTCGCCGCTCGTGCTGCGCGCCCGCCAACAGCAGCTCGCTCCAGTCGTGAATCGTCTCGGCCGAAACGCCGTGCTGCGCGGCGGCGTCGTCAACGGTGAGCTCGCCCGCAGCGACGCGGCGAATGGTGTCCAGGCGGGAAGCGGTCATGAGGCGATCAATACGGCATCCACCACCTGAGGACATCTGACGGTCGGGTGTGCGACGCGACCACACCAGAGCGAGTTGCCGCGCTCGGCGCGATGCGGGTGAATCTCGCTCGTGAAGCGCGCGACGCTCGCCGCCCTGCTCTGCGCCCTCGCCGCGTGCGGCCGCACCGAGCTGCGCCCGCGCGTCGCCGACACCAGCTGCGGTGACGGCGTCATCGACCCGGGCGAGACCTGCGACGACGGCAACGACGACGACGGTGACGACTGCCTGCCCAACTGCCGCGCGGCGACCTGCGGCGACAACGCCATCTGGCGCCTGCGCGAGCTCTGCGACCCGCCCACCGTCACCGACGCGGGCGTCGTCTGCACCACCGACTGCACGGTGCCCACCTGCGGCGACGGCGTGACCCAATCACCCGAGCGCTGCGACGACGGCAACGACGACGACACCGACGCCTGCACCGCGCGCTGCCTCGCCGCCGTCTGCGGAGACGGCCTGCTGCACCGCGCCGTCGAGGCCTGCGACGACGGCAACACGCGCGACGACGACGCGTGCGTCACCGACTGCCAACCCGCGCGCTGCGGCGACGGCTTCGTGCACGCTGGCGTCGAGCCCTGCGACGACGGCAACGCCGACGAAGGCGACGCATGCCGCACCGGGTGTGTGCCCGCGCGCTGCGGCGACGGCGTGCTCCACCGCGGCGTCGAGGGCTGTGACGACGGCGACGCTGATGCCACCGACGCGTGCACCACCACCTGCCAGACCGCACGCTGCGGCGACGGCTTCGTGCAGCGCGGCGTCGAGGCGTGCGACGACGGCAACGCTGACGCCACCGACGCGTGCACCACCGCTTGCCTGCCCGCCCGTTGCGGCGATGGCTTCGTGCACGCCGGCGTCGAGGCGTGCGACGACGGCAACAGCGTCGACCTCGACGGCTGCACCAACCGCTGCACGCTGCCCGTGTGCGGCGACGGCGTGCGCGCCGGCAGCGAGGCGTGCGACCTCGGCGCGGCCAACGGCGACACGCCGGCGTTCCTCATCACCCAGCCCTCGGGCACGCGCATTGGCACCGACGCGCTCGTGCGCCGCGGCACGGTGCAGAGCTTCTACGACTACCGCTCGGCCTCCTCGCACACCGGCCTCGAGGTCATGGGTGAGAGCCGCATCTACCTCTACGCGAACTCTGCGACGGGCCGGCTCTCGCTCGTCACCACGCACGGCATCGACTTCACCGGCCCGGGCACGTCGCAGCCGCAGGCCCGCGTGGAGTTCGACATCACCGGCCTCCCCCTCGGCGTCAGCGTGGAGGTGGCCGATGACACGCCGGGCGAGTTCTTCATGGCCGGCCCCACGACGGCCTTCGGGCGCTGGCAGTTTCAGCAGAACTCCGACGGCGGCGCGTGTGGGCCGCTGCCCTTCCCCGGCAGCTGGCGCATCACCGTCACGCCGCGCTTCATGACGGGGCTGACGACCTGGGGTTGGGTGCGCGACGACGGCACGCGCATTCCGCTCAACATGGCCGAGCCCATCACCATCGAAGCGCAGAACACCGCGTCGCAGTGCCGCACCGACTGCACGGTGCCGCGCTGTGGCGACGGCCGCTTCGACGCGGGCGAGGTCTGCGACGACGGCAACACCAACGACGGCGACCGTTGCTCTGCCGACTGCCGACGGCTGCTGTAAGAGGCGCGCCATGCGCATTCCCCGGGCGGCCTTCGGCATCGTGAAAGAAGTGGCGCGGCACCTCTTGCGTCGCCCCGTCGTCGGCCTCGTGGCCATCGCGCGTGACGCAGAGGGGCGCGTGGTGCTCATTCGCCGCGGCGACACCGGCGAGTGGTGCCTGCCCGGCGGCACGCTCGAGTGGGGCGAGACGTTCAAAGAGATGTTGCCGCGCGAGCTGATGGAAGAGGCCGGCGTCGAGCTGCTGGAGGCCGGCGAGCTGCTGGGCCTCTATTCCAACCCGCAACGCGACCCGCGCTTTCACGCCGTCACCGCCGTGGTCGCCGCGAAGGTCTCAGCGCCCGTGCGGCCGCCGATGAACCCGCTGGAGATCCTCGAGGTGAAGGCCTTCGACGTGGCGTCGCTGCCCTCGCCGCTGTCGCACGGCATGAGCGATGTGCTGAACCGCGCGCTCTCGGGCGCGCGGCACTGGGAATGACGCCTCACCATCACTGAGAAGCGCATTCCCATTCGTGGGAATCACCGCCGCGCGCGCGTCGGCTAACCACGGCGCGTGACCTGGTCGTTGGAAGCACAACTCGGCGTGCTGAGCCGATGCCGCGCGCACCAGTGGTACCTCGTGCGCTGCTACCTGCGCGACGCGGTGGTGCTGCTGACGTTGCTCTCCATCACCTGGTGGCTGCGCGGCGCGCCGAGCGACTTCGGCTTCCAGCGCTGGCACCTCGCGCTCCCGCTCTTCGCGGTGCCCTTCGGTTGGTGGGTGTCTTCGGTGATGCACAACACCGGGCACGGCAATTTCCCGCGCGGCGTGAACCGGGTGCTGGGCGAGTTCGCCGGCGCGTGGCTCGGCTACGGCCTCACCAACTTCACGCTCATTCACTCGCTGCACCACGCGTACGCCGACCACGAGCACGACCCGGTGTCGCCGCGCGGGCACGGCTTCGTGGCGTTCCTGCTCTCGCCGATGGGCATCGCCACCCAGCGCGCCCGACGTTGGCTGCGCGAGCGACACGGTCACAAGCCCGCCTACGAGTGGACAGCGCGAGCCGAGTGGGCGCTGTTCCAGGTCAACGTCGTGCTGCGCGGCGCGCTGTGGCTCACGCTCTTCGGGCCCAGCGGCTTCGTCTTCTTCTACGTGGTCTCGCTGTGCAGCAACGTCGCCATCCTCGCGCACATCAACTTTGCGTGTCATCGCGACCACCCCGACGGCTCGGTGGAGGTGGTCGACCTGGAGCACGGGCTCTACTACCGGCTGGCGAACGCGGTGACGGCGGGCGGCTACTTCCACCGCAGCCACCACGCCGCGCCGGGGCTCCTCGACCCGCGCACGCGACGCGTGACGACGCCGATGTTCACCGTTGAAGCCACGCGCACGGCGGCGCTCGACGCGCGCACCCGGCTCGACGGTGTGTGGGGCGCGCGATGACGTCGCTGGCGCACATTCCCGGGCCGCGCGGCGTCGAGTTCATCAGGTCGATGCTGCACTTCCTCGACGACAGCCTCGGCGCGCTCGAGGCCGCGACCGCGCGCTACGGGCCCATCGTCAGCTACCCGTGGCCGGTCAACACCGTCATCGTCTACGAGCCTTCGGCCATCGCGCACGTGCTGGCCGACCCAGACAGCATCTACGTGAAGGGCGCGCAGACCGACGAGATGCAGGCGGTGCTGGGCCAGGGCCTCGTCACCAACAACGACCGCGCGTCGTGGGCGCGGCGACGACAGCTCGTCACGCACGTGATGTCGGCGAACGCGGTGCGCGGCTTCACGCCGACGTTCGCGGCGCGCACCGACGCGATGCTGGACCGCTGGCCTGCGCAGGGCGAGCGCGAGGTCACGGGCGAGCTGCGCGCGTTGGCCTTCGACATCGCCGCGCGCACGTTGTTCGGCGTCGACTTGAGCGACGCCGACGCGCGCACCGTCGACGACGCGGTGCTGTTCACCTCGCTCGTGGTGCACCACCACATGTTCCGGCTGGTGCCGGTGCCGTACTGGCTGCCGACGGCCGAGCACCGCGCGTTTCATCGGCACCTCCGCGGGCTCGACGCCGTGGTGCAGCGGCTGGTCGCGCGCGCGCAGCAGGGCGCCGACGACGGCAGCGTGCTGACCCGCCTCGCGCAGGCCCGTGACGACGCCGGCGAGCCGCTCGACGCCCGCGCGCTGCGCGACGAAATCCTCACACTGCTGGTGGCCGGCTACGAGACGACGGCCAACACGCTGGCGTGGGTGCTGGGGCTGCTGGCCGCGCACCCCGACTGGCAGGCCAAACTGCACACCGAGCTCGACGTCGCGGGCGCAGCGCCCAGCGTCGACGCGCGCAAGACGCACCCGCTGCTGGCGCTCACGGTGCACGAGGCCATTCGCCTCTACACGGCCATCCCCATGTCTTCGCGGCGCGCGACGCGTGAAGACGTGCTGCTGGGCCACCACATTCCCGCGGGCACCAGCGTCGTCTTGCCGGTGTGGGTGCTGCATCGCGCGAACCACCACTGGGGCAACGCACTGCAGTTCGACCCGCTGCGCTTCGAAGGGCAGAAGCCGCATCACCTCGCGCAGTACGTGCCGTTCTCGAAAGGCGAGCGAAGCTGCGTCGGTCAGACGTTCGCGCTGACCGAGGTGGCCGCCATCGTGGCGCGCGTCTTGGCGCGGTACCGGCTCACGCTGCGCGACGGCGAGCTCCCGCGCGCGGTGTCGCAGGTCAGCCTCAAGCCCGACGGTGGCCTCACGCTTCGGGTCGAGGCGCGCCGTGCGTGAAGCGTTCGAGCGCCTCGAGCATGCCGCACGGCTGCGCTCGACGGGCCTGGGCGACCGACGCGCGACGGGGCTGGTGCAGCTGACGTCGGCGCTCTGTTTTCTGGCCGCTGGCGCGAGCGTGGGGCGACCGTGGCTGGCGCTGCTGCTGCTGGCCGAGGCGATGGGCCAGCTGCTGCTCTCGCACGAGAACCTGCGGCGCGGCGGCCACCACGTGGTGCGCTATTTCGGAGGTCCGCTCGGCGCGGCGGCGCTGCTCACCTTCAGCGGCACCATCGTCGCCCGCGCGCAGCTCGGCGCCCACGTCATGGCGTCGGGCCTCGCCCTCGTCATCTTGCTGACGCCGCTCGTTCAACCACGGTGGCCGCGCGACCTCTGCGCCGGGCTGGCGCTGACGCTGTCGTCTCTGGCGCTCGCGCTCGCTTCGCCGTCGGCCGCCGCGCTCGGACAGCTCGCGTACGCGGCGGTGTTGGTGGGCGGCGTGGTGGCGCTCCGCCCGTGGCAAGCGGAGCTGATCAACGTGCCGGTCTTCCTCGGCGGCTGCTGGCTGCTGCACCACACCGCGTAGGCGTCACGCCACCAGCAACCCGATGACGCGGCGGTAGACCTGCTTCGCGGGCGCGGCGGTCGCAGCGAGCGCGCCCATGGGGTCGAAGTAGTCGCGACACTGCGTCACCTTGCCGTCCTTCGCGCGGCACTCGGTCGACATGGGAATGTGCAGCGTCGGGCCCACCATGAAGCGGATGTGCATCGTGTACGAGAGGAAGAAGTGCGCGTCGGTGCCTGACACCTCGACGTTCTCGCACTCGAACGTCTTGTAGAGCCTCAGCGCGCGCCGCCCATGCGTTCGTAGAAGTCCTTCATGCGGTACGGCAGTGGGTCCATAGGTTCCTCGTTGGTTGAGAAGTTCAGACGCGACCAAAGACATGGTCGACGAGCTCAGAGACGAGCGTGCCGGCGCCATCGACGCTGCGGCGCACGGCGCTGAAGGGACCAGCTCATCGGCGTACATCGCGCGCAACTGCTGCGCGACGACGTCGGTCAAGATGACGCAGATCTCCCTGATGAGGTTGGCGCGCGATGCCGGACCTGACGACGCGACTCCCACAAAAGATCCACCTGCGCATCAGGCCAAGGGCCGCGTGCCGACGACGCGCGGCCCTCACGGTTCAGCGGCTCTTGCCGACGTAGCCGCGCTCGCGCAGCTGCTTCTGCACGAGCGCCTCGTGCACCGCGTCGAGGTGCGCGCCGGCGGCGGGTGACTCCACGACGCGCAGCGCTTCGGCGAGCGCCTCGAGCGTCGACATGCCGCCGGGCGGCGCTTCCCGCAGACTCCGGCGGCCCTCTCGCGGCGTGATGGACAACCGCGGCAACGCGCGCAGCAACGGCACGCGCTGAATCATGTGGCGCGCCTGACTCCAGGAGCCGTCGAGCACCACCAGCTTCGTCGGCGCGCCCGTCGGCATCGGCCCTTCGCCGGGAAAGAGCAGCCAGGCGTCATGCAGGTCGTCGGTCTGCAACGGCGCGTCACGCGCGCCGTAGAGCCGGCGCTCGGCGTTGGCGAGGGCCGCGAGCGCGTGCTTCGCGGTGTTGCTGCGCTCGCCTTGCTCCAGCACGTGCTGCACGACGATGACGCGCGTGCGGGTGGGCAGCGGTTCCATGAGCGCGCCGTAGCAGCGTTACTTCACGAGCGCGCAGCGGAGATCTCCGTAGCGGACGGACTCCCCCGGGCGCGGCTCGGCGTGGTTCTCGCGGAAGATGATGACGCCTTCTTCGCGCGCGCCGACCCAGCCGTCGTAGCCACCGCCCGTGAAGCGCACCACCTGCGCGTCGAAGGCCACCGCGCCGCCTTCGCTGCTGCAGGAATAGCTGCCGTCGTCGATGACGAACCACATGCCTGCGGGCTGGTACTGCGGCATCAACATGCCGTTCATCAGCACCGCCGTCGGCATCTGGCACTCATAGCGGCCGTTCAGCTCGCTGCTCGCCGCGCCGCCGGGCGCATCAGCCACCACGCCGGCCACCATGCACAGCCCGCAGCAGCTCGCGAGGCTCAGCAGCACGACGCCTGTCACCACCAACACCTTGCGGTTCACGCGCCGAACGCTACCCGACACGCGCTGTGTCACCATCATCGGCATGCCGCGCTTCGCCATCGGGAACCTCACCATCGACGTCGACGTGCCGCCGCGCTTTCGCTGCGAATACACGCTCAACGGCTCGCTCATCGCCGAGTCACCCAACGCGGCGGAGGTGTTCGAGCTGAGCGCGCTGACGCTCGATGGGTCGGGCGTCGACGCGGTGCTGGCGCGCGCCGCGAAGGCTGGCCTCGCAGTGCAAGAGCAACGCGACGGCTTCGTGTCGTTTTTTCAGGCGCCGCGCACGTGGTTCGCGGGCTTCGGGCCGCACGTGTTGATCGCCACGCTGACGAAGGGCACGCCGCCAGAGTTCGCGGCCGTGCTCTCGAGCGTGGCGCCCGCGCACGACGCGTTCCTCGAGAGCGAGGCGCTGCAGCTGAGCGACCTGCGCCCATCACACACGCGCTTCTTCGAACAGCGGCGCACCTCGTTGTTGGACGCCATCGCGTGGTCGCCGCAGCGGCCCGACGCGGCGCAGCGCCTCGACACGTTCTGGAATGAGCTGCTCGACGCGCCGCCCGACGACAAGCACCTGCTGGCGACGATGCTGAGCGGCGCGGCGGTGGCGTTCGGTGACCTGCTCTCGCAGCGCGGCTTTCAGTGGGCGCTGGGACGCGACGCGTGGGGCACGTCGCTGGGTGTGGTGGCGCTGCGCGGCACCGCCAACGTGTGGGTGGTGCCTGACGACTTTCTCGCCAAGCGCTGGGAAGCACAGGAGCGCGACTTCTTCCCCCACGCGCTCGACGCCATCACCGCGCAGGTCGAGAAGATGCGCAGCGAGTGGAAGCAGTCGGTCTCATGAAGCGCGCGGCGCTGGTGCTGGCGTTGCTCGGCGCGACCGCGGGCCCGCTGCTTGATGGCTTGCACACGTGGTCTGGCGCGACGTGGTACCCGGGCGCGCAGTGGCTCAAGTCGGTGTGGTGGTGCCCGCCGCTGTTCTCGTTCGCGGCGGTGGCCATCGGGTTGGGTCGGCTCGTCACCGAGCGACTGCTGCGCGTGCCGTTGACCCCGCCGGGCGCGCGCGTGGTGACGGTGTCGATGACGCTCTTCGTGGTGGCCTACGCGTTCTCTGGCTTCTCGACGCTGGGCGAAACCGTGAAGGCGGCGGTGTTGCTGTTCAGCTTCGTCGTCGCGTGGTGGCGACTCGACGCGACGCGCGCGTCACTGCTGGGCGCAGCGGGTGCAGGCTTCGGCGGCTGGCTGGTCGAGCACACGCTCGTGGGCGCGGGCCTGTTCTTCCACCGCGACACGAGGCTCGACGGGGTCGCGCTGTGGATTCCGCCGCTCTACTTCCTCGCGGCGCTGGCCATCGGCGCGGTGGCGAAGCAGCTCGCGGCTCAGAAGTAGTAGCGGAGCGCGAGCGACGAGGCGACGACGTCCCACGCGGAGCCGGAGACGCTCGTCGAGAAGCGCGTGGAATAGATGGACAGCGTCTCATTGGGCTGCAGCGGCGATGGGAGCACGCGCGTGTGCACGTCGTGGGAGACGCCGACCCTGATGCTCGCCTCAAGCGACAGCCGGTCGAGCCCGATGAACCCGAAGAAGACCTCCACGCCACCCTTGAGGCTGAAGTCGAACGTCCACCCGTAGGGCGTTGTGGTGCTGGGCCTGCCGTTGCTGACGATCGAGTGACCCACGCGGAACTGCGGCGCGAGCACCACGATGGCGTGCTCGGCGCTCACCAGCGCAATCGGCAGGGCGGCGTGCCAGGCGAGCTCGATGGTCTCGGTGTTCTGGGCAAGCGGTTGCTGCGAGGGTTCTACCTGGAAGACGTCGGCCATCACGCCCGCCCCGAGTTCGACGGCGACGCGTGGGAGCGGTGTCCACCAACGCACGCCCAGCACGGGCACAGTCAGGGAGCTCACGCCCAGCCCGAGCGATCGACCAACCGACATCCCGCCGAGGTAGCCCACGCCGACGCTGCCACGACGACGCTCCAGCGCGGTCACTGGAGCAACGGGGCTCGGTGCTGCTGGTGCCGGGAGCGCGGTCGCCGGCGGCGCCGGCACGCCAGCGTCGACCGGAACCTCGACTGGCGCTTCTGCTTCGGTTCCGACGACGCCCGCGTCGTCCACGCCCTGCGCCATCGACCAACCCGCCGTCAGCACCACCGCCACCATCGCCACTCGGTTCATGCGGCACGCGTACTACCG
>CAYWON010000112.1:0-13120 GCA_964459885.1 uncultured Archangium sp. | reverse complement strand
AGCCCCTGAATCGCCGCGCGGTCGCCTTCAATCGACGAGAACAGCGCCTGCCCGCGCGCCTCGACGCGGTAGCCACCGGCGCACCCTTCCCACTCACCCGTCGCCACGTAGCCGTCCACCTCATCGTCGCGCAGCGGCCACACCGTCAGCCGCGCCACGTCGACCTCCAGCGCGAAGAACTCAGCGCTCACCACACACACCGACGTGAAGATGTCGTGCGTACGCCCACGCAACGAGACGAGCTGCTGCCGCGCCGCCGCTGCGTCCGCTGGTTTCCCCAGCGCTACGCCATCGAGCGACACGAGTTGATCAGCCCCGATGACGAGCGCGTCGGGGTGCCGCGCCAACACCGCGCGCGCCTTCCGCTCGGCCAACATCGCCACGGCCGCTTCGACGCTCATACCTCTCGGTACATCCTCGTCCACGCCCGGCGCTTCGGCGCGGAACCCGATTCCCAGCGCCGTCATCAAGGCGCGCCGCGCCGACGACGTCGACGCCAACATCAATTCTCTCTTCGTGCTCATGGGCTCTTCACGCCTCGCTTAAGGTGCGCGCACCAAGGGGAGGCCGGGGCACCTTCGTGGCCCGGAAATACTGCACATGAATCGACTCGTCGTGCTGTTCGCCGTCACCATGTCGCTCGCCGCCTGCAAGAAGGAAGCGGAGCCTGAGGCCGTCACGCCGACGCCGACGCCCAAGGCGCCGAAGAAGGTCGCCAAGGCCGACCCGCCGCCGGAAGAAGACACGCCTGACGAAGACGCCGCGCCCTCGGGTGGTGGCGAGCTGCAGACGCCGGCCGAAGAGATGGACTGCAAGAAGGGCAAGGCCGCCGCGTGCGGGCTCGCGGGTCGCGCGTACATCGACCAGGGCCAGGCCGGCAACGAAGCGGCGTACGACGCGGCGCGGCCGCTGCTCGAGAAGGGCTGCAAGGGCGGCGACGGCGCGGCGTGTGACGACCTCGGGTGGATCTACGACGACGGCCTCGGCACCGAGGTCGACAAGGTCAAGGCGGCGCACTTCTACGGCAAGGCCTGCGACAACGGCTTCGCGCGCGGCTGCACCAACTCGGCGGCCATGCACCTCAAGGGCGAAGGCGTCGCCAAGGACGAGAAGCTCGCCTTCAAGCTCTTCACCAAGGCGTGCGACGGCGGCAACCTCGCCGGCTGCCGTGACCTCGGCCTGCTGTACGTCGACGGCACGGGCGTCGCGAAGAACCAGGCCAAGGCCAAGGAGCTTTTCCACAAGGGCTGCGACAACGGCCACGCGCCGAGCTGCTTCGACCTCGGCGTCATGTACCAGAACGGCGAGGGCGGCCCGAAGAACGAGAAGCTCGCCGCGCAGTCGTACGACACGGCGTGCGACGGCAACAGCTGGAGCGCGTGCCGCAACCTCGCGCTGCTGTACCTCGACGGCAAGGGCGTGCCGAAGGACTTCAAGATCGCGCACGAGCTGCTCGACAAGGGCTGCAACGGCCAGCACGGCGCCAGCTGCTACGACCTCGGCGTGATGTTCCAGAACGGCGAGGGCACCGCGAAGAACGCGGCGCGCGCGAAGCAGCTGTACAAGAAGAGCTGCGACCTCGGGTACAAGAACGCCTGCAAGTACGCGAACTGAGGTCGCGTGCAGCGAAGGGAGGAAGCGGCGCGGGTCGACGCCGCTGCCCATCGCGTCGAGGCCCTCACCTTCCATCAAGGTGGTTCAGAGCGGGGAGGCCCACCTCCCGCGCCGATGACGAAGCGCCGTGAGTCGCGTCACGCAGCGTTCGCGGCGAGCGGGCGGGTGAGGCCCTCGACCTCGCGAGCAGGTCGGGACGCGTGGCGCGCTCCGCAGCACGCGTCATGTTTGATGACGCGCCCGTCATGTTTCATGACGCGCGCTGGAGACCCACCCACCTCCCGCGCCCACCACGAAGCCAGGTGAAGCGCGCGACGAGCGGCCGGGGTCGCAGGCCCGCCTGCGTCGAGCAGCGCATCAACGACCCTCGCCGACCGCCCACCTGAGGCAAGGCCGCTCATCGGCTCACCGCCCAGGTGATGCCCACCACCCACGTCACCATGGCCAGCACCGTCAGCCCCAGGCCCACCTGATTCATCCACCGCCGCGTGTGCGTCTTGTCCTTGAGCAGCGCGCGAATGTTCATCACCAGGCTGCCGACCTGAATCAGCGGGTGCAGAAACGCGAGCACGCCCAGCACCACGCCAGCCACCTGCATGCGCTTCGACTCGTTCGACTGTGTCTCGACCACGGCGGCCGAGCGCAGGTCCCAACACTTCACGCACAGCGGCGGTGCTTCAGGCCGCGTGCGGCGCTCGCAGTCGACGCACACGAAGCTGCCGCAGCGCTGACACGCCCACGCCGCCGACACGCCGGGGTGAAACGCGCAGCTGCCCGAGACTGGCGCGGCGACCGTCATGCCGCAGGGCGCGCGCCGGCCGAGAGGTGCGCACGCACGAGGTCTTCCGCCGACGCCGACGGCAGCTTCAGGTGCACGTCGCGGTCATCGATGAGCGTCACCGTCGGGTAGACCTTCCGGATCTTCATACTCGTCACCACGATGCCGATGATGCCGGCGATGAGCAGCGCGAAGAACAGCAGCGCGCCCACGTCGCGCAGCGCGCCAATCAGCGCGACGCCGACGAAGCAGCCGACGATGAGGCCGACCACCGAGAACGCCACGTTGCGCCGCGCGGCCTTCACCGCCGCCCAGCCTTCATCTGAGAACGGCAGCGCGCCCGACGCCGTCTTGCGCATGACGAAGAAGAAGATGAGGTACAGCAGCGGCGCGAACGCGAACACGGCGATCCACTTCGGCACGTACTGAAACTCGACCTTCTGGAACGTGACGGGGCCCTGCTGCCCGGTGCCCACGCAGACGCGCGGCAACGAGAACTCGTTCAGCTCATTCTTGGGGATGACGATGGCCATGGGCACCGCACCATAGCCGCGCGCGGCTCAGTGCTTGAGCGCCGTGTGGCCGGCGCCGGGCGCGCCTTCCATGCCGTGCGAGAGTAGGAACGAGAACAGCGGGTAGTTCTCGCCCTTGCCGCCGCCGATGCACTCGAAGTTCCACACCTGGCTGCCGGGCGACTCGAGGTCTGGCGAGGCCTGCACGAAGACCACCTCGCTGCGCTCGATGAGCACCTCGCCCACCAGCGCCTTGCCGATGATGAACTCCACCACCGCGCGGCCGTCGTCTTCGTCGACGAAGTTCCAGTGCGCCAGCTCGTGGTCCATCAGCACCAGGTCGCCGGTGCCGACGCGCAGCAGACAGTTGCGGTGCTCTTTGAGCCAGCGCCAGAAGGCGTCGAACGTGAGCGGGGCCGTGGCAGCGGTGGAGCTGGACATGGCGCGTCCTTTACCAAGTCGCGTGCAGGGTGGAAGCAGCGCGAACCCGTGGCAGGCTCGCCCGCATGGTGACGGTGGCGCTGTGCCTGCTCTTGTCTGCGACCGACAAGCCGGCGGTGACGACTCTGGTGATGGACCCCCCGGCGGCCAATCAGGCCGCGCTCTTCGACAAAGAACCTCCGCAGGCGCCGTCGCCGTCGATGGCCGAAGACGGTCGGCTCAAGCGCTTCCTCGGCGCGTTGAGCGGCGGCGTGGTGGGCCTCGCGGCGGGCCTCGCGTTGATGCCGGCCGGTGACGCCACCACGTTCTGCGGCGTTGGGCCGTTCGCGCCGCCGGGCGGCTGCCTCGGCGGCTTCCACATCATGTCGGGCATCCTCGCGCCGTTGCTGTCGGTCACCGGTGCGTTCCTCGGCTACCAGCTCATGGGCGGTGAGGGCTCGTTGCTGACGGCGGCCGCGGCGATGGTGCCTGCTGTGTTGGTGGCGATGACGCTCCTGGCCGTCGCCGCCGAGGCCGGCGCGATGACGACGCTCGAGCTGGCGCCCTACTTCGTGGCGTCGAGCGCGGTGTTGGTCGGCGGCGCGGCGCTCGCGCTCGACCTGCGCGGCAGTCAGCTGAGCCAGCTCGGCGGCGCGGCGTCGTGGGGTGGCGCAGCGTCAGGGCGCGTGGGCTTGAGCTCGCTCGTCTCGCTGCTGACGGTGGGCGCCAGCGTGGCCGGCACCACGCTGGTGGGGGTCGCTGCGTGCAGCACGGGGTCTGCGGCCTTCTGCGTGCCGTTCTCGGCTGCGGTCGGTGCAGGCCTCGGCGCGCTGTCGGCGCTGGCCGTGTACGGCGTGCACCAGGCGCTCGGCGGCCGCGGCACGCTGACGGCGGCGATGCTGGGCATGGGCGTGGCGCTGGCGATGTCAGGTGCCATCTTCGGCGGCTTCTTCGCTGCGGCGGGCGGGCCCTTCACCACCACGTTCTCGCCGCTGCGCAACACGTCGGGTGCGATTCTGATGACCGAAGCGCTCGTCATCGCCGGCACCTTCTTCCCCATGCTGGCGCTCGAGTGGAGCCACACCAACGCCGTGAAGTCGTCGCTGCCCGGCATCAGCTTCAGCGCGGCGCCGGTGCGCGAAGGCGGCATGGTGGCGGCGGCGATGCGCTTCTGACACCGTGCGCGACCCATGCGTCGCGTCCTCGTCGCCGTCGTCCTGCTCGTCGTGCTCCTCGTGGCCGGCGTGTTCTCCATTCCCTGGTTCCAGGCGCAGCGGCTGGGGCAACAGCTGGCCGTCGACGCGAAGGCGCTGCAGACACGCGTGGTGGTGCGCAGCCCCGCACCGACCCAGCCGCTGCACGACAACGGCTTCGCGTGCCTCGCGGGCATGTTGAAGGTGACGCCGCGCGACCTCTCGCCCTTCGACAAGCCCGACGTGCTGGTCTGGGCCACGGGCGAGAAGCCGCTCGACTCGCTGCCGAAGGACGTCGACGAGCGCATGCGCGCGCTCATGAACTGGTCTGACGAGCTCCGCGCGTGCGGCAGCTCGATGAAGCTGCAGCCGGTGGAAGGCCTCTGGCCGTGGGACGTGCCCTCGCGCCACGGCACCGCGGTGATGACGTTGAGCCGCCTCACCGCGCTCGAGACGACGCGGCTGCTGGCCGACAACCAGGCCGAGCTGGCCTTCACGCGGTGCAACGCCACGCTGGCCATGACGCTGGACCAGAGCCAGCTCGGGCTGCTGGGCGCGATGGAAGCGGTCGCCACGCTGCGCATGCTGGCGCCGCGCTGCGCGCAGGCCTTCCACGCGCTCTCGCCCGAAGGAAAGAAGCAGCTCGGCGGGCAGTGGGTGGGCCTCGCCACGCGGCTGGCGTCGAACCGCGAGGTGCTGGAGACCGAGCGCGTGGTGAGCGCGCTGGTGCTGTTCAGCGGGGTGTCGCCCGAAGGCGGGCTGCCGCGGCCCAGTGACGTCGCACCTCCGCCCGACGGGCTGGTGGCGACGCCCGCGCAGCGCATGCTGTGGAGTCGCTGGGACGGCGCGATGCGCGCGTACATCGACGCGATGGACGACCCGTCGAAGCGCGTCGCCGCCGAGGCCGACTTCCTCCGGCGCGTCGACGCGTGGTGGCTGCCGGCGCGCCTCGCTGGCGCCGACACCTACGGCAGGTTCGTCGCACGGCTCGATGAAGGCCGGCTCATCTTGTCGGTGCTGCAGTGGCTCGCCGCGGGCGCAAGCGGGCCGCTGCCCCCGGGTGCCACGCGCGTCGACGGCGCCGTCGAATGGACCGACTACGACGGCAAGCCGCAGCGCCTGCCGCTGCCGTGACAGCACCCGGCGGCGTCGCGCTCTACGTCGACGGCGCGGGCGCCGAGCGCGTCGGTCGCCCCGGCGGCTGGGCCTTCGCCGCCGTGCGCGACGACACCTTATTACTGGAGGCCAGCGGCCACGCCGCGCGCACCACCAGCCTGCTGATGGAGTTCGAGGCCGCCACGCAGGCCCTCCACGCAGCGCGCGCCCACGGGTGGACGCACGTCGAGTTGATCAGCGACTGCCGCATCGCCCTCGACGTCGTGGCCGGCACGTTCTTGCCGAAGCCGCCGCACGTGCGCGACGCCGCGCTGCGCCTGCGTGACGCCGCCGCGCCGCTGCGGGTCACCAGCCGTTGGGTGCGCGCCCACTCAGGAGAACCCTGGAACGAAGCGGTCGACGCCATGGCCGCCGCCGCGCGCGGGCCGATTTCAGTGGCCAGCCGCCGCACGCGGGATTAGCACTCATCCAGCTTTAGACGCTGTCTAAAGTTGGTGTCCATCCAACCCCGCACCAGGAGGTCTTCGTATGAAACGTCGTCTCGCCGCGGCGCTGAGCGCTGCTTTGTCACTGTCCCTCATCCCCAACGCAGCGCTGGCCGACGGGACGCCGCAGTCGCCGAAGTTCTGGTGGCCGGATCAACTGGACCTCACGTCGCTGCGCACGCACGCGCAGGAGTCGAGCCCGCTCGACGCCGACTTTGACTACGCGAAGGGCTTCTCGTCGCTCGACCTCGCGGCGGTGAAGGCCGACATCAAGCAGGTGCTCACCACCTCACAGCCGTGGTGGCCGGCCGACTACGGGCACTACGGCCCGTTCTTCATTCGCATGGCGTGGCACGGCGCGGGCACGTACCGCCTGGGCGATGGCCGCGGCGGCGCGGCGGGCGCGCAGATGCGCTTCGACCCGCTCAACTCGTGGCCCGACAACGGCAACCTCGACAAGGCGCGCCGCCTGCTGTGGCCGGTGAAGCAGAAGTACGGCCAGAAGCTGTCGTGGGGCGACCTGATGGTGCTGTCGGGCAACGTGGCGCTCGAGTCGATGGGCTTCAAGACCTTCGGCTTCGCCGGTGGCCGCCGCGACGACTGGGAACCCGACCTCGTCTACTGGGGCCCCGAGAAGAAGATGCTGGCCGACGAGCGCTACAGCGGAAAGCGCGACCTCCAGAAGCCGCTGGCCGCCGTGCAGATGGGCCTCATCTACGTGAACCCCGAAGGCCCCAACGGCAACCCGGACCCCATCGCCGCGGCGAAGGACATTCGCGACGCGTTCGGCCGCATGGCGATGACCGATGAAGAGACCTTCGCGCTTATCGCGGGCGGTCACACGTTCGGCAAGGCGCACGGCGCGCACAAGCCCGAGAAGTGCGTCGACGCAGAGCCGGCCGCGGCGGGCGTCGAAGAGCAGGGCTTCGGCTGGAAGAACAAGTGCGGCAAGGGCAACGCGGGCGACACCGTCACCAGCGGCCTCGAGGGCGCGTGGACGGTCAACCCCATCGCGTGGACCAGCAACTACCTCGACAACCTCTACGGCTTCGAGTGGGTGCAGACCAAGAGCCCCGCGGGCGCGACGCAGTGGGTGCCGAAGGACGGCGGCGGTCAGGGCCTGGTGCCCGACGCGCACGACCCCAAGAAGCGTCACCAGCCCATCATGTTCACCACCGACCTCGCGCTGAAGCAGGACCCCGAGTTCGCGAAGATTGGTCAGCGCTTCCGCGCCAACCCCGAGGAGTTCCGCCTCGCGTTCGCCAAGGCGTGGTTCAAGCTCACGCACCGCGACATGGGCCCGCGCAGCCGCTACCTCGGCAGCGACGTGCCGGCCGAGCAGCTCATCTGGCAGGACCCGCTGCCCGCGGCCGCCGGCCCGGCCATCGACGAGAAGGACATCGCGGCGCTGAAGTCGAAGATTCTGGCGTCGGGGCTCACGGGCCCGCAGCTGGTGCGCACCGCCTGGGCCTCGGCCTCGTCGTTCCGCGGCACCGACATGCGCGGCGGCGCCAACGGAGCGCGCGTGCGCCTCGCGCCGCAGAAGTCGTGGGCGGTCAACAACCCCAAGGAGCTCGCCACCGTCATCGCGAAGCTGGAGAGCATCCAGAAGGACTTCAACAAGGGCGCGCACAAGGTGTCGGTCGCGGACCTGATTGTGCTGGGCGGCAACGCGGCCATCGAGCAGGCGGCCAAGAAGGCCGGCGCTGACGTGACGGTGCCGTTCTCGCCGGGCCGCGTGGACGCCACGCAGGACCAGACCGACGCAAAGACCTTCGCGCTCATGGAGCCGACGGCTGACGGCTTCCGCAACTACTTCGACGCGAAGAACTCGACGCGCTCGCCTGCGGAGCTGCTGGTCGACAAGGCCAACCAGCTGACGCTGACGGTGCCCGAGATGACCGTGCTGGTCGGCGGCCTGCGCGCGCTCGACGCCAACGGCAACGGCAGCAAGCACGGCGTGTTCACGGCCAGACCGGGCGCGCTGACCAACGACTACTTCGTCAACCTGCTCGACATGTCGACGAAGTGGTCGAAGTCGAAGACGGACGGCCTCTACGACGGCGCCGACCGCGCGAGCGGCAAGGCGAAGTACACGGCGACGACGGTCGACCTCATCTTCGGGTCGAACGCCGAGCTCCGTGCCATCGCCGAGGTGTACGCGCAGAGCGACTCGAAGGAGAAGTTCACGCGCGATTTCGTCAAGGCGTGGACGAAGGTGATGAACCTGGATCGCTTCGACCTCGCGTCGAAGTGACCCACGTAGAACCCCTCACCCTGACCCTCTCCCCGCTGGGGAGAGGGGATGCGGCTTCTCGTCAGTCGTCAGCGCAGCACTGCGAGTAGCATCGGCCGGCACGCACATGACGCTGCCCTTCGCCGCCCGCTGGGAAGTCACGTCACTCCGCTCGACGCACGGCTCTTTCGTCGAGGCCGCGAAGGTGAAGCCGCTCACCGCGCAGCCAGACGGCGACTGGTGGGTCGAGCGCCCCGTACCAGCGCTGCCGGCGCGCCACGTCGACCGCGTGCGACGTCGCTGGTGGCTCGCCTCGCAGCTCGTCTCGCCGGTGTGGCCCTCGTTGCTCGACGCCGGTGAAGACGGCGACGTGCCGTGGGCCGTCATCGAGTCACCCGGCCGTCGCACCGACGGCACGTTCCCCGTCGCTGATCCCACGCTCGCGACCAAGGCGCTGCGCTGGTTGGCGCTCGGTGTCGCAGAAGCCGAGGCGCTGCTGCTGCTGCACTGCGCTTCGCCGCACCTCAGCGTCACGCCCGCGGCGGTCGGCACCGATGACCGCGGCCACTTCCGGCTGCAGCTGGCCGCGCTCGACGCCACGCCCGACGAAGGGTTGATCAGCACGCCGCACCTCTGGGCGTGGACCCCGGAGCAGCTCACCGGGCAACCCGCGTCGGCGCGCAGCAACGTCTTCTCGCTCGCGTGGTTGCTGCACGTGATGCTGACGGGTCGCTCGCCGTACGGCGACTTCTCGAACGGAAAGTCAGAGAGCCACGCGCGCGACGCGCTGCGACCGCTGGTGGCCGCGCAGCAGCTCAAGCTCTCGTTGCCCGCCTCGCACTCGAAGCTCGAGCCCGTCTTGCGCCGTGCGCTGTCGGCCAACGCGGGGCAGCGCTTCGCGTCGTCGTCGGCGTTCGCTGAAGCGCTGGTGCCCTTCTCGAACGCCACCACGCCCACGCGCCCGCCGCGCCGCATGGAATTGGTGACGGTGCCTGTGCCGCCGCTCGACCCCGCGTACGAAGTGCTGCCCACGCGGCTCGAGCAACAGCTGCTGACGGCGACCGACGACGCACCGGCGTGGGCCGAAGCGGCCGAGCGCCTCGCGTCCGTACACTCGCCGCGCGCCGCCGCGATTCGTGACGACGCGACGCCGCCCGAGGCGCTGTGGCCTTCGCTGACGTCCGAGACGCTCACGCTCGAGTGGAAGCGCGGCTACGTGCGTGCAGTGACGGCCGTGCCCCATGGGAAGGCGCCAAGTTCACCCGAGGCGCTTGGCGTCTTGTTGCAGCACCCGAGCCTGCGGTTGGTGCACGACCTGACGTTGGCCGGGCCGCTCGCGCACGCGCAGCCGTGGATTGAAGCGCTGGCGCGCCACGCGCCACAGGGGCTCCGTCGCGTGACCGTGCAGGCAGTGGCAGCGACAGACCCGACAGCGGTGGACCTCGCATTCCGCTACCCGCGCTGGGTCTGGGTGTGGGGCAGCGGTGAGCGCGGGTTGTTCAAGCGGCTGTTTGGCGGGTGACGCCGCGCCCTCAAGGCAGTCCCAACACCCGACGCAGCGACTCAGCGCGCTCGGGCACCGAGGCCTTCGCGTCGTCGAGCACCGGCAGCACCTGCGGCACGACCACGCCAGCCCACTCGCGCAGCGGCCCGCCCAGCACCTTGAGCAACACGCGCCCGAACACGACCTCGGGCGTCCCCATGCCGGACAGCACCGTCACGTGCGCCTCGCTCGCCATCGCGAGGAAGCGTTGCCGCACGGCCGTCAACTCACCGAGCGTCTCGAAGAGGTCCTGGCCTTCACCGCGCGCGTTGATGCGCTCGAGGCTGTGCTTCGGCTCGACGTCGACCAGCACCACGAGGTCGGGCTTCGGCGCGAACGCGCGGTTGCGCGCGAACAACTCCGCCGGGTCGAGCCCGCGCGCGCCCTGGTACGCGACCGTCGAATAGTAATAGCGGTCAATCACCACCACGGCGCCCCGCGCGATGGACGGGTTGATCAACTCCGCGACGTGCTGACGACGGTCTTCGATGAACGCGTGCAGCTCGTCTTCCGGCGACAACCGCGCCGTGAAGCGCGCTTCACGAATCTTCCGACCCCACGGACCGTTGGTGGGCTCGCGCGTGCGCACGACTTCACGACCGCGCGCTTCCAACCAGTCGGCGAACAAGCGGGCCTGCGTCGACTTGCCTGAGCCGTCGATACCCTCGAACGCGATGAGCTTTCCTGCGTGCACGCCGCTGCGCGTAGCACACGGCTAGGCTGGCGCGCCGTGTGGGTCCTCGTCGTCGTCTCGTCGCTCTACTGGCTCGGCATCGCCGTCGCAGGCTGGCTCACGCGTCGCCGCGTGCCGATGCTCGACCGACTCTCGGCGCCCGAGCCGACGACCTGGCCGCGCGTGGCCGTCGTCATTCCCGCGCGGGACGAAGGCGTGCACATCACCGAGGCGCTGCGCGCGAAGCTGACCGACGGCTACCCGGCGCTCGAGCTGCACGTCATCGACGACCGCTCGACCGACGACACGGGCGCGCAGGCCATCGCCTTCAACGACCCGCGCGTCAGCGTCACGCGCGTCGACGCCCTGCCCGACGGCTGGCTGGGAAAAGTGAACGCCCTGCAGCGCGGCGTGGAGGCGACCACCACCGAGTGGCTGCTGTTCAGCGACGCCGACGTGCACCTCGCGCCGGGCACGCTCGCGCGCGTCATCGCGTGGGCAGAGGCGCAGTCGCTCGATTTCGTGTCGGCGCTCCCGAGCGTGCGCGCGGGTGACGCGCCCACCACCGTCGCGCTGCAGATGTTCTTCCGGCTCATCACCAGCACCGCGCGGCTGGGCTCCGTGGCCGACCCGAACTCGAAAGCCGCCGCTGGCGTGGGCGCGTTCAACCTCGTGCGGCGCAGCGCGCTCGCGAAGTCACCGGGCCTCGAGTGGCTGAAGATGGAGGTCGCCGACGACATGGGCCTGGGCGTGATGCTGAAGCGCTCGGGCGCGCGCTGCGCCGTGCTGGCTGGCCGCGACGCGGTGACGCTGCAGTTCTACCCATCACTCGCGGCGATGTTCCGCGCGCTCGAGAAGAACGGCGCGCAGGCGCCAGCCCCGATGATGCTGGGCGGCCTCGTCGCGCTGCTGGCCGTGGAGCTGGGCTTCTACGCCGGGTTCTCAACACCACACGCGTGGGTCCAATTGCTCGCGATGGTCACCTTCGTGTGGGCCGTCACCACCGATTTCCTCACCGCGCGGTGGCTGCGCATGCCGACGTGGCCCGCGGTGTTCCCCGGCCTCGGCGCGCTGCCGCTCACGTTCGCCATGGCGCGCTCGTGCCTGCTGGCCATCAAGCGGGGTGGCGTCATGTGGCGCGGCACGTTCTACCCGACGGCGGTCGTGCGCGCGGGGCAGCGACTTCGTTAGAGAGGGCGTCATGGAGTTGAAGCGACGAGACCTGTTGTTGGGCAGCGCGGCGTTGGCGATGAGCTGCGCGAAGAAGTCGTCGACGGTGCTGTCACGCGCCGTGACGCAGGTGTTCGACGCGCAGCCCACGCGAGACGGCGCGGGCGTGTCCATCTCCCGCGCGTTGGGGAGTCGGGCGTTGAACATGCTCGACCCGTTCCTGCTGCTCGACTCGTTCCAGACCGACAAGCCCGAGGACTACCTCGCCGGGTTTCCTGATCATCCGCACCGCGGCTTCGAGACGGTGACGTACATGATCAACGGCGCGATGGAGCACCGCGACTCGGTGGGCAACCACGGTCGGCTCGGCCCCGGCGCCGCACAGTGGATGACGGCGGGGCGCGGCATCGTGCACTCCGAGATGCCGAAGCAGGAGAGCGGCCTGATGTGGGGCTTCCAGCTCTGGGTGAACCTGCCGGCGTCACGAAAGATGATCGCGCCGCGCTACCAGGACATTCCGCCCGCGCAGATTCCCGAGCTGGAGCTCGAGCACGGCAAGCTGCGCGTCGTCGCCGGCACCGCCAACGGCAAGACCGGGCCGGTGTCGGGCATCGACGTCGAGCCCACGTTCCTCGACCTCGCGCTGCGACCGGGTGGCAAGCAGTCGGTGACGCTGCCGACGGCGCACACCTCATTCCTGTTCGTCAGCACGGGCGCGATGAAGGTCGGTGGGCGCGAGGTGCGGCAGGGCCAGCTGGCGGTGTTGTCGCCGGGTGAATCGGTCACGCTCGAAGGCCTCGACGGCCGCGCGCTGCTGCTGGCGGGCAAGCCCATCAACGAGCCGGTGGCGCGGTACGGCCCGTTCGTCATGAACACCGAAGCCGAGCTGCGCCAGGCCTTCGAGGACTACCGCAGCGGTCGGCTGACGCAGGGCACGTGACTACTTCGGCGCGGCGACGGGGCGCGCGCTGAAGCGCACTTCGGTGTTCGCCGACAGCACGACGCGCAGTGAACGTGACGGCTTCCTGGCGGTGAAGACTTCCTGCTGCACGCCATCGCGCAGCAGCTCGTAGTGCTGACCTTCACGGAGGTCGCGCACGGTGACGTCAACAGTCGCGTCGTCGCCGAGCTGCGTGACGACGTTGACGGACACCGGGACCGTCGAGCCTTCGTAGAGCCCGGTGACGGCGTACGCGAAGAGCTCGCCAGCTTGGTTCACGAGCGAGTAGCCGGCTTCGCCTTCCGCGCGCTGCAGGCCGGCCCACGACACGGTGAGCTGACCGTCTTCCATGTTGCTGTTGAGCGTGAGGCCTTGCGGCGTGAAGCCGACCGCGAGCACGAGGTGGTCGACGTGCCAGTCGGGGTGCGCGGTGGGGACGA
>CAYWON010000111.1:21341-23408 GCA_964459885.1 uncultured Archangium sp. | reverse complement strand
TGGCCGTCGACGTACACGTTGACGGTGGCGCCGGGCGTCGCGGTGCCCTCGAGGTGGCCGTTGTCGCCGGTGCCCACCGTGCCGCCAGGCGGCGTCACCGTGCCGGTGGTGCCGCTGACGGTGATGGTGCCGTCGACGCTCTGGCTGGTGTGACCGGCCGCGTCGGTGATGGTGATGCTGACGGTGTGCGCGCCGTCGCTCAGCTGCTGGCTCACCTCGCAGCGCCACGTGCCGTCTGCCGCGACCGTGGTGGTGCACGCCGTCTGGCCGTCGATGACGACGCGCACGGTGGAGCCGGGCTCGCCGGTGCCTTCGTACGTCGGCTTGCCGGTCGACGCGCCGCCGATGGGCGAGGTCAACGCCGGCGCCGCCGGCGCCTGGGTGTCGACGTTCATCGACATGGCGCTGGCCGAGGCCACGTTGCCGGCCGCGTCGGTCGCGGTGACGGTGACGACGTGCGCGCCGTCGGTCAGCTGCGCGGTGCACGAGAAGCGGCCCTGCGCGTCGGCGGTGGTGGTGCAGCGCTCGACGCCGTCGACGGTGACGCGCACCGTGCTGCCGGCCTCGGCGGTGCCGGTGAAGATGACCTCACCGCTGCCGAGGACGCTGCCCTCGATGGGCGAGGTCATCGCCGGCGCGGTCGGCGCGGTGACGTCGAGCGCCAGGCGCACCGTCGTCGCTTCGCTGGCGTTGCCGGCCGCGTCGCGCTGGGTGATGGAGAACGTGCGCTCGCCTTCGGGCTGCGCGGCGGTGGCCGTGCAGGCCCAGGTGCCGTCGGCCGCGACGATGGCGGTGCACACCGTCATGCCGTCGCGCGAGACCGTCACCCGCGCGCCGACCTCACCCGTGCCCGAGAACGCCGGGCGCACGGTGGCCAGCACGCCCGGCTGCGGCGCGGTGACGACGACCGACGCGGGCGCCGTGAGGTCGACGGTGAAGGTGCCGGTGTTGGCCGCCGGGCCCTCGAAGCCGTGGCCGTCGATGACGGTGGCGGTCAGCGCGTGGGCGCCCTCCGTCAGCATCGCCATGCAGCTCCACGTGCCGTCGACGTCGACGAGCGCGTCGCAGACGTGCGTGGCGCCGTCCATCACCTTCACGGTGTGGCCCGCGTCGACCATACCCGCGGTGCCGACGATGACGACGGTGCTGGTGCCCAGCTGCGCGCCGGCGGCGGGCGCCACGATGGTGGGCGGCTGCAGCGCCGCGCGCACGTCGATGACGACGGTGACGGTGGTGCTGCCGGCGGCGTTGGTGGCGGTGACCAGCACCTCGTAGTGGCCGGCCGTGGTGGGCGCGCCGGTGATGACGCCGCCCACGAGGCTGACGCCCGGCGGCAACCCGGTGGCCGAGAGGCTGATGGGGCCGGTGCCCGTGGCCGTCACTGCCAGCGACAGCGCGGCGCCTTCCATACCCAGCAACTGCGTGGCGCTGGTGATGGCCGGCCGCGTGCGCACGGTGATGAGCAACGTCTGCTGCGCGCTGCCGGCCGCGTTCGACACTTGCAACACCACGGCCTCCAGCGCGTCGCCTGCGGGCACGCCCGACAACACGCCGGTGGCCGCGTCAAAGCTGAGCCACGCCGGCAGCGCGCCCGTCTCGAGCGTCAGCGCGGCCGTGCCGGTGGCGGTGAACGTGTAGCTGAAGGGCAGCCCGACGATGGCGTCGACCGCGACCGCCGAGGTGATGGCCGGGCGGCTGCGCACGGTGAGGTGCAGGCCCTTCGACACCGTGCCCGCCGCGTTGGTGACGGTGAAGGTGACGACGCCATCGAAGTCAGCGTCAGGCGTGCCGGTGACGAGGCCCGCCTGCGCGTCGAACGACGCCCACGCCGGCAGCCCGCTGGCGGTCAACGTGCGCGGCGCGGTGCCGGTGGTCGTCACCACGAAGCTGAAGGCCTGGCCCACCACCGCGTCGACCTGCGTGGTCGAGGTGATGGCCGGGCGCGCGCGCACCGTCAGCAGCAGCGTGCGGGTGTCGGTGCCGGCCGCGTTGGTGACCGACAGCGCGATGCTGGCGTCGACGTCGGCGTCGGGCGTGCCAGAGATGACGCCGGTCTGCGCGTCGAAC
>CAYWON010000111.1:0-21241 GCA_964459885.1 uncultured Archangium sp. | reverse complement strand
CTGGCTGTCGCTGCCGGCAGCGTTGGTGACGGTGAGGCCGAGGGTCGCGTCGACGTCGGCGTCAGGCGTGCCGCTGAGGAGGCCCGTCTGCGCGTCGAACGACGCCCACGCCGGCAACCCGGAGACCTGCAGCGTGCGCGGCGCGGTGCCGCTGGTGGTGACGGTGAAGCTGAAGGCCTCGCCGACGATGGCGGTCGCCGTGGCCGCCGAGGTGAGGTGCGGCCGCGTGCGGGTGGTGATGGTCAACGTGCGCGTGTCGCTGCCCGCCGCGTTGTCAGCGGTGAGGAAGACCTGCGTCGCGCCATCGGCCGTCGGCGTGCCCGAGAGCAGCCCCGACGCCGCCGAGAACGAGAGCCACGCCGGCAGCGCGCCGGTGCTGTAGCTCAGCGGCGCCGTGCCGCTGGCCGTCAGCGTGTAGCTGAAGGCCTGGCCCACCACCGCGTCAGCCGACGACGCCGACGTCACTTGCGCGCGGGTGCGCACCACGAGCTGCAGCGAGGCGCTGGCCGTGCCCGCCGCGTTGCTGACGCCCAGCCCGACGGTGAAGGTGCCTTCGGCGTCAGGCGTGCCCGAGAGGACGCCCGTCTGCGCGTCGAACGACGCCCACGCCGGCAGCGCGCCGGTGGTCAGCGTGCGCGGCGTCGAGCCGCTCGCCGTCAGCGTGTACGAGAAGGCCTGGCCCACGACGCCTTCGGCCGACAGGCCCGAGGTGATGGCCGGGCGCGTGCGCACCGAGAGCAGCAGCGACTTCGTGTCGGCGCCGCCGTCATTCTCGGCGCGCAGCTGCACCGTGAAGTCGCCTTCGGCCGTCGGCGTGCCCGAGAGCACCCCGCCCGAGAACGTGGCCCACGCCGGCACCCCGGTGGCGCCAAAGGTGATGACGCCCGTGCCGGTCGCCGTCGCGGTGTAGCTGAAGCCCTCACCGACGATGGCCGTGGCCGTCAGCGCCGAGGTGATGACCGGCGGCGCGACGATGGAGATGACGAGCGACTTGTTGTCTTCGCCCAGCGCGTTGGTCGCGGTGAGCTGCACCGTGGCGCTGCCCGCCTGCGACGGCGTGCCGGTGATGGCGCCGGTGGCCGCGTCGAACGTGGCCCAGGCCGGCAGGCCCGCGGTGGCGAACGTCATGGGCACCGCGCCGCCCGCGGTGAGGGTGTACACGAAGGGCGCGCCCACCGTGCCGCTGGCCGTCAGCGCGCTGTTGATGTTCGGCGGCGTCGGCGTCGGCGGCGGCGCCGCGATGGTGAGGGTCAACGTCTTGCTGTCACCACCCACGGCGTTGCTGGCCGCGAGGTCGATGGTGAAGGTGCCGGGCGCCGGCGGCGTACCCGACAGGAGCCCGCTGGCCGCGTCGAACGAGAGCCACGCCGGCAGGCCGCTGACGCTGCGCGTGATGGGCTGCGTGCCTTCGGCCGTCAGCGTGTACGCGAAGGCCTGGCCGCCGGTGCCGTTGGCCGTCAGCGCCGAGGTGATGATCGCCGGCCCGGCGACCGTCAGCACCAGCGTCTGGTTGCTGGTGCCCACGCCGTTGGTGGCCGTCAACCCGATGGACAGCGTGCCCGCCGCCGTCGGCGTGCCGCTGATGACGCCCGTGGCAGCGTCGAAGCTGGCCCACGCGGGCAGCGACGAGACAGACCGCGTCACGCCCGCCGGCGTCGCCGTCAGCGTGTAGCTGAAGGCCGCGCCCACCGTGGCCGACGCCGTCAGCGCCGAGGTGATGACGGGCGCGCCGCCCACCGACACCGCCACCACGCGGTAGTCAGCGCCGAAGGCGTTGGTCGCCACCACCGGCACGTTGTAGACGCCCACCGCGCCCGCGCTGCCCGCGAACGCGCCGGTGGTGCTGTTGAAGTACACCGTGCCCGGCAGGTTGCTGGCGTTGTACTGAATGGTGGCCGTGCCGCTGGCCGTCACCGTGACGGCGCTCCACGCGGTGCCGGCCGACGCCACCGAGAACGTCAGCGCCGAGGTGATGGTGGGCGCCACGCCGATGGTGATGGTGAGCGCCTGGTTGGCCGTGCCGTTGACGTCGCTGGCCGACAGGCTGACGGTGGCCGTGCCGGTCGAAGGCGGCGTGCCAGTGATGAGGCCTGTCGAAGCGTCGAAGCTGGCCCACGCCGGCAGGCCGCTGACGTTGAAGGCGATGGGCGCCGTGCCGGTCGCCGTCACCGCGTAGCTGAAGGGCCGGCCCACCGCCGCCATCGCCGTGGCCGCGCTGGTGATGAGCGTGGGGATGCGCTCGAACGTGCCGATGACGTTCTGCGCGGCCGTCACCGTGAAGGTGCACGCGCCGGTGCCCGTGCAGGTGCCGCCCGACCAGCCCACGAAGTACGAGCCCGCCGCCGGCACCGCCTGCAACGTCACCGGCGTGCCGACCGCGAAGGTGCCGTTGGTGCCCGTGCAGCCCGCGCCGCACGAGAGGCCCGACGGCGTGGCGATGAGCGCGCCGCCGCCAGCGCCCGCGCGCTGCACGGTGACGGGCAGCACCAGCGTCGAGAGCGTGTCGTCGTCACCGGCGCCGTTGTCGAGCGCGTACTGCTCCACCGTGCCCGCCGGCGCGGTGGCGCGCGCCGTGACGCTGACGAGCCCCGTGCCCACGCCCGGCACCACGTTGGCGGTGAGGCTCCAGGTCACGCTCTTGCCCGCGGGGATGGTGGCGGTGGCGTCGAGCGCGCCGCTGCCCGAGGCCGCGCCGCACGAGGCGCCCGCCTGGGCGGTGCACGTCCACGAGAGGCCGGTCAGCTGCGCCGGCGCGTTGCCCACCACGCGCGCACCGGTGGCCGTCGACGGCCCGCGGTTCAACACGGTGATGGCCCAGGTGTTCTGCTGCCCCCACGCCAGCGAGCCGGTGGCGTCGTCGACGCTGGTGACCAGGTCGACGTACTGCGTGGTGCCGCCGGTGGTGACCTTCGTGGTGACGAGCGGGCCGGTGAGCGCCTTTTCCTGGTTCGACTCGCTGAAGTACCACCCGTGGCGGATTTCGCCGGTGGCCGTCGCGTCAGCGCGCACCGTCACCTTCACCGTCGTCGACGCGCCGGCCGCCAGCGCGCCCAGCGTACAGCTCACCGTGCCGCGCGTGCCCACCGTCGGCGTCGTACAGGTGACGCCCGCGGTGTCGACCGAGCGGAACGTGGTGCCCGCAGGCAGGTACGCCGTCAGCTTGGTGCCCGTCGACGTCGACGCGCTGCCGTTCAGCACGCGGTAGCTGTACTGGAAGTCGCTGCCGGCCTCGACGCTGTCAGGGCCCGCGCCGTACGCCACCAGCCCGGGGATGAAGGCGCCGAAGCTGTCGATGATGGCCTCGCCCCAGTGGCCCGACTGCGCGCAGCCGCCGGCGATGACGGTGGCCGACAGCGTGTCGCCGATGCTGACCGCGTCGCGCGCCAGCGGCAGGTCGAAGAGCAGCCAGTCGGTGTAGACGACCGAGCCGTTGCTGTTCGACTGCCACGGCACGCCGGCCTCGTTCGAGAAATTGAAGCGGCTGGCCAGCGTGGTGCCCTTCGTCACGTTGTTGATGGCCACGTAGTAGTAGGGCTGCTCGCGCAGCGAGTGCCCGGGGTTCTGCAGCACCGGCAGCACCACGAAGCGCACGTGCACCAGGCCGTCGGCCGGGTCGATGTCGGCCGTCGTCACCACCGACGACTGCGTCACCTTGTTGGCGTTGTAGCTGCTGCCCAGCTCGTTCACGACGGCCGCCCAGTTGCCGTAGCGCGGGTAGCGCGCCGTCTCGGTGACCGTCAGCCCGGGGGGAATCAGGGTGAACGGGCCGGCCGACGCGTTGACGGCGCTCGTCTTGTTGGTGCCGCCCGAACGCAGGCCCAGCTGCGCCTCGCTGTTGACCGGGTACGCCGTCACGCCCGGCGACGTGGCCACCAGGCCGGTGGTGACGGTCCACCCCGTCAGGTTCCCCGACTCGAAGCCCGAGTTGGTGAAGAGCGCCGCTTCGGTGTGCGCGTGCGGCGCGTCGGGCGGCGGCGTGCCTTCACAGGCGGCGAAGACGGCAGACAGCAGGACAGGGAGGACTCGCAGGAGGCGCATGGTCGCGAGCGCGCATTGCGACCGCCGGGCCAACCGCCCGCACGCTCGGAAGCCCGGCGGCGCGTCACCGCGCGGGCAAGGTGCGCGCGCACCCCGCCGACGCACCGGGTGGGGGCGTACGGCGCGACCCAGGCCGGGCGTTTGACCCAGCCGGCGGCGCGCGCTTGACGCCAGCGGGCGGTGCGTGCGCGCGCGTAGGCAGCCGCCCACATCGCGGCGGCATCGCTGTCAGGCGCGCGTCGCGGCCCGCGCGGAACACAACGCCGGCTACGTCAGCGGCTCACGGGCGCGGCGTGGGGTCGAGCGTCGCGCTCGCGGCCGCCGTGGCGAGGCGCGTGGCGGCGTCGTGCAGCGTCTCGAGGTGCTGCATCAAGCGGTCGACCTGCCGTGCCGCGAGCGGCTGCAGCGTCGGCGCGTCGACCCCCATGCGGCTCAGCTCGCGCGGCGCGCGGCGCGCTCGCAGCGAAGCGGCCAGCTCTTCCAACGCGGCGTCGAAGGCCTGCACCAGCCCGTCAGGCAACACGGCGTCACCCGGCAACGTTGGAAGGGTCAACGCCGTCCAGCAGAAGCGGCGCAAGTAGAGCGGCAGCGTGATGAGCGGCTCGAGCGCGGCGTCACCCAGGCGACGCTCGGCCACCAACCGCTGCAGCGACACGTCGGCGTTGCCCACCAGCAGGCCGAAGCGTCGGCGCACCACCTCGATGGTGGCGTCGTCGGGCCGCGGCGTCTTGACGGTGGTAAGGAACAAGGTGCGCAGCGCGTCGACGGCCTTCGCGAGCTCATCAGCGATGCGCGTCTCTTCGGTGCTGGGCCACAACAGCCGCGACGCCAGCAGCGCCGCGACGCCAGCGACGACGTTGGTGACGGCGCGCACGCCCGCCAGCTTCGGGTTCAAGCCGTCGAGCTGCGCCAGCAACAAGAACGTCGGCGTCAGCAGCGTCGCGTAGAGCGCGTAGTTCACCTGAATCACCGACACGCTGACGGCGGCCATGACCGCGCACACCGGCAGCAACGCAGCCGGCTCATGCACCACCGCGGTGATGCCGACGGCCAGCAGCGCGCCCAGCACCGTTCCACCGACGCGCTGGAGTGAGCGAAGAAACGTCGCCGGCGCGTGCGGCTGCAAGACGACCAACACGGTGATGGTGGCCCAGTAGCCGTGCTCGACGTGCAACAGCTCGACGGCGCCGACCGACGCGGCCACCAGCACGGCGACGCGCAGCGCGTGGCGCAGCTCCACCGACTCGAAGGTCATCGCGGCGCGCAGCACCACGGTCCACTTCGGCGTCTCGTCTTCGGCGGGGCGCTTCACGGGCGCGGCGCTGCTCAAGACGCGCTGGAGTTCGACCAACAAGTCAGCCGCGTGGCGCCACTGCGCCTGCTCGAGCGCGGTGGGCAGCGCCTCGAGCGACGCGGTGAGCGCGTCGAGCGGCAACGTCACGCGCGGCACCGACGCGGCTTCGTTCTCGTCGACGGCAAACGCGGCGAGCGCACGACACGCGTCGGCCACGGCCACCAACGAGGTGTTCAGCTGCTGACGCACGGCTTCCGGCGCGCGGCCCACGCCGCTGCTCTCAAGCACGTCGGTCAACGCCACCACGCGACCGAACGCGCGGTCAGACGTCTGCACGAGGCCGAGCAGCCACGCTGTCTTTCCACCGAGCGCCCGCGTGTTGCCGCGGATGGCCGCGAGGTGTGCGCGCGCGCCTTCGATGGCGGTGCGCACCAGCGTGTGGTCTTTCTGGTGCAGCGTGTGCCAGCGGTGCGAGCCCGCGCCCGGCAGCTCGGCGGCGAGCGCGTCGACGTGCACCGCCAACGCGTCGAAGCACGCGGCCACGGCCTTGCGCGCCGGCGCGTACTGCCGCACGGGCCACAAGAGCAGCGCCAGCAACGCGGCCCACGCGACACCACCGGCCACGAGGCCCGCACGCTCGAGCGACGCGCCGAGCCCGACCGCGGGCTGCGCTTCAGCGATGAGGAAGAGCACCGACGTGACGGTGCCGATGCTGATGGCCTCGGTGCCCAGCACGCGCACCAGCGCGCCCGCGAGCACGAGCAGGAACGTGACGGGAACCACCACCCACAGGTTGGTGCCGAGCCACGAACCGACGGTGACGGTGAGCGCGCTGGCGAGGCCGAGCGCGAAGAAGGTCTTGGCGCGCGTGGCGAACGGCCCGCCCTTGTCGGCGGTGGTGGCGACGAAGCCGGCGATGCCCGCCCAGTGAAACGCCGGGTGACCGGCCCACGCGCCGACGAGCAACGGCACGAAGGTGGCGGCGGCGGCGCGCAGCCCGAGCGCGAGGTTGAGTTGGCGCGTCTCGAGCTTCGTGGCCTCCTGAAGGGGTCTGACGAGGTGCTCGAGTTGAGGCATGACGCGCGTCTCTATGTAACGACTCGCGGGGCGGATTCACGAGCGAAGCGCTGATGGCCCGCGTTAGTGGCGCACGCCATGAGTCACCGTGTTCCGCTCTCAGTGTTGGACCTCGCGCCCGTCTGTGAAGGCAGCGACGCAGGCCAGTCGTTCCGCAACTCGCTGGACCTCGCGCAGCACGCTGAGAGGTGGGGCTACCAGCGCTACTGGCTGGCCGAGCACCACAACATGCCCGGCATCGCGTCGGCGGCGACGTCGGTGGTGATGGGCTTCATCGCGAACGGTACGAAGACGATCCGAGTGGGAGCGGGCGGCGTCATGTTGCCGAACCACGCGCCGCTGCTCATCGCCGAGCAGTTCGGCACGCTGGCGTCGCTGTACCCGAACCGCATCGACCTCGGCGTGGGGCGCGCGCCCGGCACTGACGGGCTGACGTCGCGGGCGTTGCGGCGTGACGTGCGCGCGGCCGACACGTTCCCTGACGATGTGCAGGAATTGATTCACTGGTTCTCAGCCGAGCAGCCGGGCCAGAAGGTGCGCGCGGTGCCTGGCGTCGGGCTGCAGGTGCCGGTTTGGATTCTTGGGTCGAGCCTCTTCGGCGCGCAGCTGGCGGCGGCCCTGGGGTTGCCGTACGCGTTCGCGTCACACTTCGCGCCCGACGCGCTGGACGACGCGCTCGCCATCTACCGCGCGCGCTACGTGCCGTCAGCGGCGCACCCGAAGCCGCACGCGATGGTGGCGTACAACGTGATCGCCGCCGAGACCGATGCCGAAGCCGAGCGCTTGTCGACGTCGGTGCTGCGGCAGTTCTTGAACGTGCGCAAGGGCACGCCGGGCAAGCTGCAGCCGCCGGTTGATTCGTTGCCGCTCGACCCGGCCGAGCAGGCGTTCGTCGACCACATGCTGCAGTGCCGCGCGGTCGGCTCGCCGTCGACGGTGAAGAAGAAGGTCGACGCGTTCCTCGAGCGCACACAGGCCGATGAGCTCATCGTCACCGGGCAGATCTACGAGCACGCGGCGCGGCTCAAGTCCTACGAGCTGCTGGCAGCGGTGATGTCGCAGCGCTGACCGGCATGCCGTACGCTGACTGAATGCCCGTCGAAACCGACTCGCCGCAGTACTCGCTCTTCGCGGTGGAAGAGCCGGCCGCGGTCGACGCATCGCGCTCTACAGACGCCCGGTACAGCGACTTCATCGTCTACGTCGATGAGAGCGGTGACCACGGCATGGAGAAGCTCGACCCCAACTACCCGATGTTCGTGCTCGCGTTCTGCGTCTTCTACAAGCGGCACTACGCCGAGCAGGTCGTGCCAGCGCTCGAGAAGTTCAAGTTCAATCACTTTGGCCACGATCTGGTCGTCCTGCACGAACACGAGATCCGCAAAGAGACTGGCGCGTTCCGCTTCGAGAATCGTCAGGAGAAGGAAGATTTCATTGGCGAGTTGACGACCATCATCGAGCGGAGCCGGTTCATCCTCATCAGCTGCGTCATCAACAAAGACGCGCTCAAACGAGCCGGAGGCGCACCCGCCAATCCATACAGCCTCGCGCTCGGCTTCTGCCTTGAGGCGCTGCACGAACTCATGGAAGAGAAGCAGCAAGGCGCCAGACGCACGCACGTGGTGTTCGAGCGCCGCGGAGAGAAGGAAGACAAGGACCTGGAACTGGAGTTCCGCCGCATCTGCGATGGAGACAATCGCCAAAGAGGTCCCCTGCCCTTCACCGTCGTGTTCGGGGACAAGCGGGTGAACTCCAGCGGCCTTCAACTCGCCGACCTGGTGGCACGACCGATCGGCCTGAGCGTACTGAGACCAGCCCAACCGAATCGCGCCTTCGAGATGCTGAAGAACAAGTTCTTCTGCCACGGAGGTCGCAAGAACGTCGGCAACGGGTACGAGGGAAAAGGGCTGAGAGTTCTGCCGGCCCCAGAAAGCGAAAAGCCCCGGTGAATCTCACCGAGGCCAGACGCCGACCGGGGACCCCCAGTCCACTTGCCCGATAACTACCATGCACGATCGTGCAGCGCCAAAGACTCTTCCTGAGAGATGCGAGAGGCCCGACCACGCCTGCTAGCGTCCGCGCATGGACGCCCGCGCCTACCTCTCGCACACCGGTCTCACCGCTGACCTCGGCGCCATCCGCGAGGCGCAACAATCACTCTGGGGCATCCTCGAAGAGGCCAAGAAGCAGAGCCTCCCGGCGACGCCGTCGGCGCTCAACGCGCTCTACCTCTACCGCGTGCCGAAGCTCTCACCCGACGGCAGCTGCTCGCTGCACGATGAGCTCGACCCCACGCCTTACGACCTCGGCGCCGCGCTCGGCGGTCGCTCGGTGCAGAACTCCTTCTCGCTGCTCACCGTCAGCGCGCTCGTCAACGAGGTCGCCTACCAGACACAGCTGCCGTGGCTCGGCGCGTACCAGGTGCGCGGCGCGTTGCTGGTGAAGCTCGCCTACCGCGGCGCCGAGAGCCGCGCCGAGTTCCCGCTCACCGACGCCTTCGAGAAGCAGTCGACCAACGTGCGCGTCGCGCGCTCGGGCAAAGCGAGCCTCGTCGACGACGTGAAGGCCCACGTGAAGAACGGCGGCGCCTATTACGAGTGCGACCCGAAGGTGCAGTCCGAGCTGTGCGTGCCCATCCTCGACCCCAATGCGCACGTCGTCGGCATCCTCGACGCGGAAGCCTTCGAGCCTGGTGCGTTCACCTCAGCCCGTGTCGCCGCACTTGTTGCGCTCGCGCTCGAACTACCAACGCACCTGCCGCGTTGATGGCAGGTGCCAGAATCCGAGTAACAGTGTCGCTGTCTGTTCTTCGCGACGTGACGCGAAGTCTTGAGCGCCGCGACTGAGCGTTAATTGCCGCGCAACAAGCTCTCAGCGACCCGCCTTTTCTCTCAAAAGGTGAGAGAAACCTGTCAGCCCCCCCTCTTGTGTGACGCTGTGCGCTGCCAGTAGATCCGAGCGCGTGAATCAAACTCGCTTCGTCATCGCGTTCGCAGTTCTGTCACTGGCTAGTTGCACGTGCCGTCCCGACAACATCGATACGGCCAAGGGGGAGGTTCGTTGGGAGTGGCTCGACGCGAACGGCATGGCGCTGGCGGAGTCGTCGGCGGTCGTCGACTTCGGCACCATCTCGATGGGCGCGCGGCGTGACACCACGCTGAAGGTGCGCAACGTCGGTCGCGCGGCGTTCACCATGAACGAGTTCGCGCAGCTGATGGGCTCGCCGGTGTCCATCAACAACGTGCCGGTCGAGGGGCAGTCGTTCCTCCTCACGTTTGATCCTGCGCTGACGCTCTCGCCTGCCGATGAAACGTCGGTGGCCGTCGCTTTCATCCCGCCCATCGTCGTCGAGCCGTTCGTCGACCACGTGGCCGACCTCGAGCTGAAGCCTGCGGGCGCTGACAGCTCGACGCTGACGCTCAAGGGCCGCGCCGTTGCGGGCGCGTGCGCGCTCCCGGAGACCATCGACTTCGGCGCGCTGCCCATCGGCAAGTCGGCCGACCAGACCATCGAGATCGTCAACAACGGCGAAGTCGCCATCCGCTTCACGTCGGGCGGCGTGCTCGAGGCGCCGGCCGACTCGTTCTTCTTCCTCGGCCTCAACAACGGCGAGGCCGAAGTGCCCGCCGGCGGCAACACCACCATCACCGTGCGCTTCAGCCCGCAGGAGCCGCGCGACTACAACGGCACCGTCGCCATGCGTCGCGGCGAGTCGTGCCCGCAGCAGAACGTGCGCGTCATCGGCCGCGGCGTGACCTCGTGCCTCTCGTGGCGCCCTGACCCGGCTGACGCGGCCTCCGGGCAGATCTTGAGCTACGGCGCGGTGCCCCCGGGCGCCGTGAAGGAAGGCACCGTCACGTTCTTGAACCAGTGCACCGTGCCGGTCGGCATCTCGCGCCTGCGCACCAACGAAGCGACCTTCGTCGTCACGCTGCCCGGCGACGGCGCGCTCACCGTGCCCGGCGCGGTGCGTGACATGACGGGCGCCTGGGTCGACGGCGAAGGCCGCTCGGTCATCGACTTCCGCCCGACGGCGCTGGGCCCGCGCCAGGGCCTGCTGCTCGCCGACACCGACCTCGCCAGCCAGCAGGCGCTCTCGGTCGCGCTGCGCGGCTACGGCGGCGGCCCCAAGATTGATGTCCGCCCCAACCCGACGCTCAACTTCGGCCGCGTGGGCTTCACGCCCGGCAGCACGCCTCCGCTGACGGCCACGCGCAACCTCCGCATCACCAACGTCGGCAGCCGCCCCAACCCGCCCGACCCGGAAGCCAACCTGCACCTCGGCCAGACGCGCGGCGGCATGCCGTTCTCGCTCGTCGTCCTCGAAGGCGGCATGGACGAGCTGTGCGTCGGTGAGTTCGACGCCGTCAACGGTTGCATCGGCGGTGCGGGCGCTGGCTACGACACGGCGGCGGGCATCGAAGCCGGCGGCGCGGGCCTCGGCTTGCCGGTGCGCCTCATTCCCCGCTCGGCGGGCCCGAAGTCGTACGAGCTGACCATCTACAGCAACGACATCACGGCGCCTGAGACGAAGATCCAGATCACCGCCAACGCCATCGAAGCGCCGCCCTGCAACTACACGGTCTCGCCCACCAACCTGGCGTTCGGCCTCATCGACGCGCCGCAGGTGCAGCAGCAGAGCTTCACGCTGACCAACCTCGGCACGCAGGCCTCTGAGGTGTGCTTCTTCAGCGGCTTCGAGCTCTCGCCCACCAGCCACGCGATGTTCTCGCTGGTCAACGCGCCGGCCGACATCGAGGTGCCCGCGCAGGGTACGGCGACGGTGACGGTGCGCGCGCAGCCCATGACGGCGGCGACGCAGGCGGCGTCGGTGTCGGGCGCGGTCACGTTCAACGTGCCCACCACCAGCGGCGGCAACGGCGGTCGCGTCGACCTCTCGGCGACGCTGGCGCCGGCCTGCCTCACCATCACGCCGTCGCCGCTCGATTTCGGCAACGTGCAGACCACGTGTGGCTCGCCTGAGCGCTACATCACCGTCACCAACTCGTGCACGCAGCCGGTCACCTACAACGGCGTGACGCTGGCCGACGCCTCGGTCGCGCCCGACGGCACCGGCGCCTGCGCCACCAACGGCGGCTGCCCGCAGTTCTCGCTCACCAGCCAGGGCAACACCGGCGTGCTGCAGCCGGGCCAGTCGCGCGCCATCGGCATGCGCTTCCGCCCGTACTCGGTGGCCAGCTTCACCGGCACGCTCGTCATCAACATGGAATCGAACGGCTCGCCCGCGCCCTTCCAGGTCGAGCTGCGCGGCGCTGGCATTCCGCAGACGTCGGCGTCGTGCGTGCAGGCCGTCTGCCCGCCGCCGATGACGGTCAACGCCAACACCACCGTGACGCTGACGCCGTCGGTCACCTCGTCGGGCGGCCAGATCTGCGCGTGGAGCGCGCCCATGCGCCCGCCCACGTCGAACGGCACCTTCGGCTCGCCGACGAGCTGCACCAGCACCACGTATTTCGCGGACGTCGTCGGTACGCACGTGGTGTCGCTCAACGTGAACGACGGCGCGGGCGCCACGGCGCAGTGCCAGACGCCCATCACCGTGCTGCCGACGGGCGACCTGTGGATCGAGATGACGTGGAGCCACAACTACGACCTCGACCTCGCACTCATGCACCCGAACGCGGCCACCAACGGAAACCACTTCAATGGGGCCTGGTGGGGGGACAGCACCTGGTCCTGCAACTGGACCAGCGACGCGCCGAGTTGGGGTAGTCCGGCGCAGAGCCCAAGCCTCGACCGCGACGACACCGTGGCGCGTGGCCCCGAGAACATCCGCATCAACTCGCCAGCGAACGGCGTCGCCTACGTCATCGGTTCGCACATGTACGGCAGCACCATTCCATCGGGAGGCATCACGTCGACCATCAAGGTGTACTGCGCTGGGTCTCTGGTGACGACGCAGACCCTCACCATGACCGCCGCGAAACGCCTCTGGGTGGTGGGTACCGTGCAGTTCCCTGGAAGTCCCGGCGCGTGCACGTTCACGCCGGCGGCGCTGAATGCGACCGGCTCATGGCAGAACCCGATCTGGAACGTGACGTTGTGAACAAGTGCTGACGTCGACGCTCCTCACGCTGTGCGTGCTCGGGAGCGTCGACGACGCGCGCGGCGGCGCGGGCCACCTGCCTGAAGACGCCGCGCTGCTTCGTACCGATGCGCGCGTGCGCACGGGCGTCCACCTCGGCGGCTTCTTCGGAGTCGCCAACTACGACGCGACGTTCGCCGCGGTCTTGAGCGGCGACCTGGGCGTCGTGCTCTCAGACCGCTGGTCGCTCTACGCGCGGCTGCAAGGTGGCTCGCTCGGCTTCTCGGTCATCGGGCAGTTCTCTGTCGTCGCCGAGCTGCAGCTGGGCGAGCACTTCATGGCCGGCTCGGCGTCGCGGGGCAGGGCTGGGTGCCGCTGGGCTACACACTGACGCGCAGCCCCTTCGTGGGGCTCATGTTCCCACTGCGCGTGGCGTGGGCGCCGTTCAGCGCGCGGGCCGCGGGTGAAGTGCAGCGGAAGGGCTTCGTGTTCAGCCTCGAGGTGGCGCCGGGCTTCGGGCTGTTGCCCACGCCCATCGGGCCGAGCGGGCGGCCGGTGGACCGCGAGGTCGGCCTCACCGCGAGCGTCAACGTCGGCTACGCCGTGTGGTGACGGCGGCGCTGGTACTCGTGGAACAGCACCGGCAACAACACCAGCGTCAGCGCGCACGCTGACAACGTGCCGAACACGATGACCACCGCCAACGGCCGCTGCGTCTCGCTGCCCATCGCGCGGCTCATGGCCGCCGGCACCAGGCCCAGCGCCGCCAACGCCGCCGTCATCAACACGGGCCGTAGACGATCTCGTGCGCCCTGCACCACCGCTTCGCGCAGCGCCAACCCTTCGCGCTGCTTCTCGACGATGCCCGACATCACCAGCACGCCGTTGAGCGACGCCTGACCAATCAACGCGATGAAACCCACCGCCGCTGCCACCGAGAGCGGCAGGTCGAAGAGCCACAACCCGAAGACGCCGCCGGTCAGTGCGAACGGCACGTTGAGCAGCGTCAAGACCGCGCGCGGGAAGCTGTCGAACGCCTTGAAGAGCAACAGCAGCGTGAGGAGCAACGCCACCGGCACCACCTGCGCGAGGCGCGCCATCGCGCGCTCCTTGTTCTCGAACTCACCGCCCCACTCGAGCGACTGCCCCGCCTGCAGCGGCGCTTCTTTCGTCACCCGGGCGCGCGCGTCGTCGACGAAGCCGCCGAGGTCCCGGTCGCGCACGTTCATGCGCAGGCCGATGGACCGACGCCCGTTCTCGCGGTTGATGCTGGCGCGCCCCTGCCCTGTCGACAGCCGCGCGAGCGACTCGAGCGGCACCGTGACGCCGCCTTCGACCGCCACGCGCAGCTTCTTCAACTTCTCGACGTCGTCGCGCTCGGTCTGCGGCAGGCGCAGCACCACGTCGAACCGCCGCTCGCCTTCCCAGAACTCGTCGACCGGCCGGCCACCCACCGCCGTCTGGAACACGTGCTGGAAATCGCCCAGCGTCATGCCGTAGCGCGCCAGCGCCACGCGGTCGGGCTGCACCTGAATCTGCTCGACGCTGCCGCTCTTCACCAACGCGAGGTCGGCGATGCCGGGCACCGTCGCCAGCACCTGCTTCACGCGCTCCGCCTGACGCTGCAGCGCCGCGAGGTCGTCGCCGAACAACTTGAGCGCCACCTGCCCCTGCTGGCCCGAGATGCTCTCGTTCACGTTGTCGCGAATGGGCTGGCTGAAGTTCACCTCCACGCCCGGCACGGACTCCACCGAGCGCTGCAGGTCGGCCAGCACGTCGCGCAGCTCTTTCCACTCACGCGGCCAGGCCGACGCGGGCTTCAGCTTCACGAAGAGCTCGAGGTTGTTCGGCAGCTTGGGGTCGGTGCCGTCCTCTGGCCGCCCGATCTGAGAGAGCACCGCTTCGACCGCCGGCGACTTCTCGACGCGCGCCACGATGCTGGGCACCAGCTTGCGGCCCTCGGTCAGCGAGATGTTCGAGGGCAGCGTGAACGTCATGTAGAGCGCGCCTTCGTTCAGCTCGGGGAGGAACTCGCTGCCCAGCCGCGCGCCGATGGCACCGGTGACGCCGAGCAACCCGAGCGAGAGCGTGATGACCAACCACGGCCGCTTGAGCGCGTGGCCCAGCGTCGGCAGGTACAGCCGCTGCGCCAGCGTCAGCACCGGTGACTCGCGGTGCTTCACCTCGCGGCGGTACGCGAACGACGCCAGCACCGGCACCAGCGTCACCGAGAACAGGAGCGCGCCCGCAAGCGCAGCCGCGACCGTGTTGGCCATCGGCGAGAACATGCGGCCCTCGACGCGCTCCAACATGAAGATGGGGAGGTATGCGGCGATGATGATGAGCAGCGCAAACACGGTGGGCCGCACCACGCTGCCGGCGGCCTTGCGAATGCGCTGCTGCATCGGCAGCGGGTTGTGGTCGTGGAGCACCAGCGCCGCGAGGATGGCTTCGATGATGACGACGCCGCCGTCGACGATGACGCCGAAGTCCACCGCGCCGAGCGACAGCAGGTTGGCCGACATGCCGCGCTGGTGCAGGTAGATGAACGCCGTCGCGAGCGACAACGGAATCAGCGTGCAGACGATGAGCGCCGCGCGCAGGTCCAACAAGAAGATGAAGAGCACCAGCAGCACCAGGATGGCGCCCTCAACGAGGTTGCGACCGACAGTGGCCAGCGTGGCGTCGACCAGCTCGCTGCGGTCGTAGAACGCCACCACCTGCGCGCCGTCGTCCGCGAGCCGCGTGTTGATGTGCGTCACCTGCTCCTTCAAGCGCTCGAGCACCGTCGACGGGTTCTCACCGCGGCGCATCAAGACGATGCCCTCCACCGCGTCGGTCGAAGCGCCGGCGCTCACCACGCCCTGACGCGGCGCCCACGACTCGGTGACGGTGGCCACGTCTTTGACGAACACCGGCGTGCCGTCGCGCTCGGTGACGCCGGCGTTGCGCAGGTCATCGAGCGACTTGAAGAGCCCCTCGGAGCGGATGACGAACTGCTCCGCGCCGCGCTCCAACACGCCGCCTGACGCGTTCTGCGAGCCGCGCTGCACCGCCTCTTCGAGGTCCTGCAAGGTGAGCCCGAGGCTCGCCAGCGCCTGAGGGAGCGGCTCGACCTGAATCACCTTCTGGAGCCCGCCGTAGCTGACGACGTCGGCCACGCCATTCACGCGGGTCAACATGGGGCGCACGACCCAGTCCTGCAGCGTGCGCAGCTTCATGGGGTCGCCGCCGGCGCCTTGCAGCGTGTAGCGGTACACCTCGCCGATGGGCGTGGCGTAGGGCCCGAGCTCGGGCGTGACGCCTTCAGGCAGCTTCACTTCGCGCAGGCGCTCCAACACCTGCTGCCGCGCCCACAGCCCGTCGGTGCCGTCGCTGAACGTCAGCGTCACCTGCGAGAGGCCGAACATCGACAGGTTGCGCAGCCGCGTGAGGTGCGGCGTGCCGTTGAGCGCGCGCTCGAGGGGCAGGCCGATCTGCCGCTCGACCTCTTCGGTGGGCTGACCGTCGAACAGCGTGATGACGGTGACCTGCGTGTCGGTCGGGTCGGGGAACGCTTCGATGGTGAGCTCGCGGAAGCTGTAGACGCCGAAGCCCGCGACCACGAGCGCAAAGAAGATGACCGCGACGCGGTTCTTCAGGCTGAAGGCGAGGAGTTGCTCGAACACGTCAGGGCTCCGCGACGAGGTCGACCTGGTTGAGCAGCAGCAGCGCGCCGCGCGAGACGAAGCGGTCGCCCGGCGACAGCCCGCTGCGCACCTCCGTCTCGCCGTCGCGTCGACGACCGACCTTCACCGTGCGTGGCTCGAGCCGGCCCGGCGACGTGGCGATGAAGACCACCGTCGTCGTGCCGCGCGTCACCACCGCCGCGTCGGGCACGCGCACCACGCGGGCCGTCTCGTCGGGGTGGAAGGAGATCTCCACGAAGCCGTTGGGGCGCAGCGTGCGGTCTTCGTTGCGCGCGCGCACCGAGACCTCGACCGTGCGACGGCGGGGCTCGACGACCTCGCTGACGTACTCGACGACGCCGTCACGCAGCCGCTCGCCGCCGGGTGAGGTCACGGTCACCGCTTCACCGGGCGCGATGCCGCTCACGTCGCCTTCCGGCACGTCGGCGATGACGAGCACCTCGTCGAGGTCCGAGAGGCGGATGAGCGGCTTGTCGCGCTCCGGGCTGACCTCGAGCCCGGGGAAGACCTCGAGGTCGACGACGGTGCCGGCGCGCGGCGCGCGGACCCAGAACAGGCCGTCACCTTCAGGCGTGACGGCGAGGCTGCGCTGCTTCGACTCAGACGCGCGGAGCGCGAGCCGCGCTTCTTCGAGCTCCGCTTCGGCGGCCAGCACTTCCTTCTGCGGCGCGGCCTTGAGCTCCAGCAACTCCTTCGCGCGGGCGACGAGGCGCTCGCGAACGGCGACCTGCGCGCGAGACACGGCGGTGTCGCGCTCGATCTCCACGTACGCGCCCGACTTCACCGAGAAGAGCTTGTCGCCCTTGGTGACGCGACTGCCGGCGCGCACGACGACCGATTCCACGCGACCGGGCAAGGGCGCGCCGACGGCAGACGTGCGGCGCGGGTCGAGGTCGACGTGACCGGGCACCGGCAACGGCGCGAGCGGCGGGCCGTGCGCGGCGATGGCGAGCGAGAGGTACTGCCATTGGGGCGCGTCGCTGGTGAGCGTCACGCCATGCGCGTCGGCGATGGGCGGCTTCGGTGTCGGTGCGGGCGCGCTGCAGCCGGCGAGCAGGAGCAGCGCCACGAGCAGCGCGACTCCCTCTCCCTGCGCAGCGGGGAGAGGGTTGGGGAGAGGGGCGACGGAATGAAGACAGCCCCTCTCCCCGGCCCTCTCCCCGCTGGCGCAGGGAGAGGGAGGCACAGTCAGTTCACTCCACATCAAGCTTCACTCCCGACAGTTGCGCGCGCTCCAGGTGCAGCTGGAACACGCGGCGATCCAGGTCCGCCGCTGTCAGCAACAGCTCCGACAACGTGCGGCGGGCCAGCAACAACTCCTGCAGCGACGACGAGCCGCGCGACACCGCCGCGGTGAGTCGCCCGACAACCTCGGTAGCGAGCGGCACGGTGCGTTCGCGCAGCCGCCGCTGCCGCGCCTCGACGACATCGACCTCACCGGTCAGTCGCGCGCGTTGCGCAGTCGCCAGCTCGAGCTGTCGCGCATGCGAGTCACGCGCCGCGCGCACCGCCACGGCCGCGGCCTCCGCTTCGTCTTGCCCGTGGTCGAACACGCGCAGCGGCACCGAGAACCCGACGAACACGCTGTTCATCTGATTCCCCGACTCGATGAAGCGGTCGTGCACATACCCGGCGCGCACCGTGAAATCGGGCATCCACTGGTTTCGCGCCAACGTCTCGTCGGCCTTCGCTGCCTGCGCCGTGGCCTCCAACGCCTTGAGGTCCGGCCGCGCTTCCACGCCCGACTCGCTCGACTCGAAGCGGCGGTCGAGCCACGTGTTGGCCTGCGCCACGTCGGCGAACGGCAGACACGGCATCGTCAGCACGTCGGCGCACGCGCGCAGCTGTGCCGCCAACAGCTCCCGCGCATCACCCAGCGCGGCCTCCACGTTCTCTTCTTCGAGCTGCGCGCGGTCGACTTCGCGGTCGACGTCGAGCTCTGCGGTGTCACCAGTGTTCGCGCGCGCCCGCTGCAAGGTCGTCAACCGCGCGGCATCGACGGCGAGCCCCTCGAGGATGGACACCCGCACCTGCGCCGCGGCGACGTCGGCCATCACCGCCCACGCGTCTGAGAGTCGCCGTCGCAACGCCTCTCGCGCTTGCTGTGCAGCCACCACTACACGGTGACTCGCGGCGTCTTGCCGGGGCGCGCGCTTGCCGAGCTCGAGCAACACCGAGAGCCCCACGGCCACGTTGGGCACGTTCAAGAACGGGTCTTTGAGGCCCGGTGGGTTGAGCGGGCCGACGGGCAGCGTGTTGAGCCCGACGTCGAGGTCGGGGTTCGGTAGCCGCTCGCTCTTGCGAAACGCGGCCTCGGCCGCGGCCACGTCGGCGCGCGCCTGCTGCAGCTCGGGCGCGCGCTCCCACAGCAGCGCCGGCAAGGCTTCGCCCTTCCCCAACGTCGACAGGTCGAACGAGGGCGCAGCGGACAACACGAGACCGACGACGAGAGACACCACGTCCCGCGTGCATTCCACGCGGCGTGCCACGGCCATCACCGCGAAACCCGGTGAGGTCGACGCGCGGACTGAAACGTCCTTTCAGTGAGTGGTGAAAGGCTCTTTCAGCGCTGGCAACGTGGCGCCATGACGTTCGACGCCTTCCTTGCCTCGCCGGACCAACAGGACCTCGCTCGCGCGCTGCTCGCGTCGTTGTACGAGCTGCGCGGCATGGCCTTCATCGTCGGTGACGCGACGGGCACGTTCGCCGCGCAACTGGCCGCCGAGGCCGCAGCGCAGTGGCCAGCCAAGGACGTGCATGTGTTCGGCATCGAGGCGTCGCCGACGCGCATCAACGGTCGCGTCGTCGAGGGCTACGGCACGGACGCCGCGTTGCGCGCGGCGCTGCGACAGGACCCCGACGTCATCGTGCTGGCGACGCTGGAGCCCGCGGCCGCGCAGATTGCCATGTCAGCGGCGCAGACCGGCCACGCGCTGCTCGTCGGCACGACGCACGCCGAGGCTGACGCAGCGTTGAAGGCGCTGTGTGGCGACGAAGCCTGGTTGTTCGAGCCGATGCAGCCGTCGGTCGAGCTGGTGGTGGAGCTGACGTCGCACGAAGACCGCGCGGTGTTGCATCGCGTGTGGCGCCGCGGCGCGAACGGGCTGGAAGTGCTGGCGACGAGCACCACCTTGAACCGCGCGCTGTTGCCGCAGGCGTCACGCGCGTTCCACGACTCGCCGCGCGCGCCGGAGCTGTCGTCGCGCCCCGCCGCGGTGCTGAAGCCACGCCGCGCCTTCCTCCCCTCTCCCCACCGGGGAGAGGGTCAGGGTGAGGGGCCAGCGCCGCACGTCATCGGCGGAAGCACAGTGCTGGGCACCCACTGGCCAGCGTGCAAGCAGTGCCAGCAACCGCTGCAGCACGTGCTGCAGCTGAACCTCGCGACACTCCCGACGACACTCGAGCTGCCGCTGCGCGAGGGCGTGGTGCAGCTGTTCGTGTGCCCTGAGGGCTGCGACACCACCGACGAGCACGCGCCGGGCGTACACGTGGCGCGGCTCGTGGGTGAGGAGACGCGCATGACGATGGCGCGCGCAGCGTCACATCACGTCGTCTCTCCAGGCGTCATCAGCGAGTGGACGGAGTTCACCGAGAGCCCGGGCCACGACGACGACGCGCCGCCGCTGTGCGCCGACAAGCTGGGCGGCTGGCCCGCGTGGCAACAAGGTGAAGACTGGCCGCTCGACGACGACGGCGCGCCGATGACGCTGCTGTTCCAGGTGCAGGAAGGCGAGACGCGCGAGGGCGGCACGCCGGCCGGGTGGAACTTCGAAGCGGCGCGCGTGACGGAGGGCACGCCACCGACGCGCGTGCTCGACGCGAGTCGGCCGCGGCACTTTCCGTCGTTGCTGACGGGCGAGGCGACGGCGTGGCTGTTCATCGGGAAGACCGGGCGGCTCGCGTTTCGTTGGCAGACCGGGTGACGCCTCGCGAGGCCAGGTCGGCGCACCACCTCACCCAACCTCTCCGCCGCGGCGGAGAGGAGCACGCTCGACTTCACGCAGGCTGCGGCTTGCGCCAGCCACCACCGAGCGACTGGTAGATGTTCACCATCGCCTGCAGCAGCCGCTTGCGCGTCTCGATCAACTCCAGCTCCGCGTCGAGCGAGTCACGCCGTGTCAGCAACACCTCCATGTAGTCAGCGCGCGCTGACTGAAAGAGCGTGTTCGACACCTCGACCGAGTCGCTCAGCGTCTCGACCTGCTTGCTCTGCAACGCGAAGCTCTGCTGCAGGTTCTCGTACTTCACCACCTGGTTCGCCACGTCGGTGAAGGCCTGCAGCAGCGTGCGCTCGTAGTTGTACACGGCCTGAATCTGTCGAGCGTTCGCCGACCGGTAGTCCGCTTCGATGCCCGCGCGGTTCAGCAGCGGCGCCATCAACCCGCCCGCCAACTTGTAGAAGATGGACTCCGGCGTGCTGACGAGGTGCTGCAGGTTGAACGAGTTGTACCCGAGCGACACGTCGATGCTCAGCGTCGGGAAGAAGCGCGCGCGCGCGACGCGCACGTCCATCTGCGAGGCCACCAACTCCAGCTCCGCGCGCCGCAGGTCGGGGCGGTTGCGCAGCAGGTCTGACGGCAGGCCCGCTTCCAACATCGGCGGCAACGGCGCCTTCAGCTCGCTCGCGTCGCGCGCCACCGGCTGAGGGAACCGGCCCACGAGGAAGTTGATGCGGTTCTCGGCCTGCACGCGCTCCTGCTGCAGGTCAAAGAGTCGACTCCGGTTCTTCAAGACCTCCGCTTCGAAGCGCTGCACGGCCAGCTGTGTGACGCGCGCGGCCTGCTTCTCGAGCTTCACCACCTCGAGCGCGTCCTGCTGCAGCTCGACGTTGCGGTTGAGCACCTCGAGCTCGTTGTCCAACGCGATGAGCTCGTAATACGAGCGCGCGATCTCCCCGACCAGCTGCGTGACGAGGAAGTTCCGCGCCTCCGCCGTCGCCATCGCGCGCGCCTCCGACGAGCGCACGGCGTCACGCATCTTGCCCCACATGTCGACCTCCCACGACGCCGTGAGGCCGAAGCCGAAGTTGCCGAGGTGCTCGGGTACGCCGTTCACGCGGTCGGCCACGCCCTGGCTCGTGAAGCCGCCGACCTTCTC
>CAYWON010000110.1:9746-24293 GCA_964459885.1 uncultured Archangium sp. | reverse complement strand
CAGGCGCGGAGTTCAACGTGCCGCCCGCGCTGCTCAAGTCGATGTCGTACTCGCTGACGCGCTACGAGATGGTCGCGTCGGAAGGTGAGTTCGACGGCGTGCCCGGCGCGTACGGCGTGATGGCGCTGTCGCCCGAGCTCATCGCCGAAGCGGCACCGCTGGCCGGCGTGACGGAAGACGTCGCGAAGACCGACGTGACGGCGAACATCCGCACTGCGGCGGCGTGGCTCTCGAAGCAGGCCGACGCGCAGCAGGTCGAGCGCGAGAAGCTGCTCTCGTGGTCGCCGGTCATCGGTGAGTACACGAAGCTGGAAGACGTCGCGGGTCGCCAGGCCTTCGTGCGCGGCGAGGTCTACTCGTCGCTCAAGTTGGGCGTCGGTCGCTTCAGCGACGAGCTGGAGGTCGCTGGCAAGACGCAGGAGCTCGAGGCCGAGATCGGCGAATACTCAGAGGTGCTGCAGGGCCTCGCGCGCGCGCCCGACTACGGCGCCGGTGTGTGGCGCCCGTCGCCCAACTTCAACTCGCGCGGCGGCCAGAAGCCGAAGTTCGTCGTCATTCACACCTGTGAAGGCGCGTACTCGGGCTGCTGGGGTTGGCTGAGCAACCCGCGCGCCGGCGCGAGCGCGCACTACGTCGTCAACAGCAACGGCACCGAGGTCAGCCAGCTCGTGCGCGAGTCGGACCGCGCGTGGCACATCGCGGCCGACTACCAGTGCAGCCGCAACGGCAACCAGATGTGCAGCCTCAACGGCGCCAGCAGCAACACGCACTCCGTCGGCATCGAGCACGCCGGCTTCGCGTCGCAGTCGAGCTTCCCCACCGGGCAGATCGACGCGTCGGCCAAGCTGGTCTGCGACATCAGCAAGGGCTGGAGCATTCCGCGTGACCGCTTCCACATCGTCGGTCACGGGCAGCTGCAGCCGTGGAACCGCACCGACCCGGGTCGCAACTGGCCGTGGACGACCTTCATCAACAAGGTGAACTCGTTCTGCGGCAGCTCGGGTGGTGGCGGCGGCGGCGGTGGTGGCGGCACCACGCCGGCGGCGATCGTCGTCGACAGCAACAACTCCAACAACAACCAGGCGCGCGGCTACATCCAGGTCTCGGCGAACTGGAAGAGCTCGGCCAACGTCGCCGGCTACTACGGCAGCGGCTACTGGTACGCGAACACGGCGGCGGTCAGCGACGGCGCGGCGTTCTTCTTCAAGCTCGACTCGGCGCAGGCGCGCACCATCGACGCGTGGTGGACGGCCGCTTCAGACCGCTCGACCGGCACCACCTTCGTGGCGTTCAACGCGCAGGGCCAGCGGGTCGGCGAAGGCACGGTCAACCAGACCAAGAACGGCGGCAAGTGGAACCAGGTCGGTCGGTTCAACTTCACCGCGGGCTGGAACAAGATCGTCGTCTCGCGTTGGCAGCCCACCGGCAAGGTCGTCATTGCCGACGCGGTGCGCATTCGCTGAAAGTCGCGGGCTGTGACGCGCGCGCTCGTTGGTCTTCTTGTCGTCGTTGGCGGTACAGCCTGCAGCAAGAAGCCGGCGAGCGTGGTGACAGTTGATGCTGGCGTCGCGCCGGTGCCCGTCGATGCGGGGCCGGCGCGCGTCGTTTCTCGCGTCACCCTGCCCGACGCCGGCTACCGGCTGGCGTGGATCTCAGAAGCGAGCGGGACGCCGCAGCTCGTCGTCGACGGCGAGCCGCTGACGCGCGGGCCCGAAGCGTTCTACCTCGCGGCCGCGCAACCACACGGCTTGTGGGCCACGCAGAGCGTTGAGCGCCTCGAGCGCATCGTGTTCGTCGACTTTGACGGTGGCGTTCGGGTGGTGAACGCGCCGTCGAGTCGGGCTCGGAGCCTCAACGTGGTTGGCAACGCCGTGCTGTTCGAGAGCGGTGAAGGCGGCGTGATGTCGAACCTCACGCGCGATGATGGCGGCATCGCCGTCGCCGACGAGACCGGCAGCTTCGAGCCCTCCATCGCGCCGGACGGGAAGTGGTTCGCGTTCGTCTCGAGCCGCGACGGCGACGCAGAGATCTACCGCGCCAACCTCGACGGCTCGAAGCAGACGCGGCTCACGGCGTTCCACCTCGACGATCTCGCGCCGCGCGTCAGCCCCGACGGCAAGTGGATCGTGTTCATCTCGAACCGCGAAGGTCAGGACCGCTTGTTCCTCGTGAAGCCCGACGGGCGCGGCACGCGACGGCTGCACACCGACGACGTTCAGGACACGCGCTGGGACGCCGGTACGTGGGAAGCCGCGGAGGCCGACGCCGTGTGGTCGCCCGACAGCAAGCACGTGATCTTCTCGGCGCGCGGGCCGGGCGGGTACTGGCACCTCTGGCGCGCCGACGTCGAGAAGGGCACGCGCGTGCGCCTCACCGACGGCGCGTGGGACGATCAACAGCCGGCGTTGTCGCCCGACACGCGGCTCGCGTTCGTGTCGAACCGCCATGGGAACGCAGAGCTCTACGTGCTGCACGACGGCGACGTGCTGCGCGTCACCGAGAACGACTTCTCTGACTGGAAGCCGCTGTGGGTGCCGACGAAGTAGTCACTCGCACGCGGTGACGTCACCGACTGACACGTAGATCAGCCCGTTGCCCATCGGAAAGGTCGCGCTCGTCCACGTGACGCCGTCGTCGTCGCTGAACCACGCGCGATCACCCGAGCTCGCCACACCGATGAGCCGACCGGAGCTCGAGCGCACCACGTGATCGAAGCGGACGCCGTTCGGCAGAGAGAGTGAGAGCCACGTCACGCCGTCGGTCGAACGCACCACGCGGTCCTCCGTCGCCGCGAGGAACTGCGTGCCGTCGAAGAACGCGCGCATGCCGGCGTTGCTCCCGAGCGTCGAGTTGGCGAGGTGCTGGCCCGTCTGGGCGTCGATGACGCAGACGTCGCCGTCATCGCCGATCGACAAGAGTCGCCCGTTGCCTGCCGTGAAGCCGCCGCTGAAGCCGATGCTGGTGTGCCTGGTGCCGGTGCACTCAGAGATTGAGCTCCACGCCGTGGCGCCGACGCGCTTCACCTGCACGTTGCCGTCGGAGCCCGCCGCCCAGATTCCGTCGAACGCGGCGCACGCACGGTCGTACATCGACTCTGGCGCTGCGGTGTCGACCGCCCAGCCCGTCGCGCTCGCTGGCGCGCCGCCGATGTTGCGGTTGCCCACCAACACGAAGCGTCCGTCGGCGAAGCCCACGCCGCCGTAGGTGGTGGCCAACGCCGTCGCGGTCCACGCGCCGCCGCCGTTGTCGCTCACCCACGCCGTGCTGTCGGCGCCCCAGCCCGAGAGGAAAACGAACTTCCCCGCACCGAACGTGAGGTGCTTCGGCGTGTACGGGCGATGCCAGTCGTCGGCGCTCTCGTCAGCGACCTGCACGTCGGCGCCCCACGTCGCGCCGTCATCACACGAGCGCACGCGGCGACCGCCCCACCCCACGGCCACCACCGCGTGGAACACCGTGCCGGCATCAGGAGCCACGCCAGCGTCGGGCTCGAGACCTGCGTCAGCGCCGGCGTCGACCTCGACACCTGCGTCGGTCTCCACACCCGCGTCGAGTTCGATTCCCGCATCGTCGTGCGGCGCGCCGGCGTCGTCAGCTGTCTCGGGCGGCGGGGCGACCTGCCCCACCTGCCCCATGCACGCGCTCAGCAGCACCGCGACGACGACAAGAGTCCGCACGGCTGCACAGAGCCGCGACGCGGTGGTTTCGGCTCAGCGACGGCGACGGCGCAGCGCGCCGAGCACCAGCAGCATCGACCACAGGCCCATGCCACTGCCCGTGGTGCAGCCGCAGCCGGTGGAGATCTCCGGCACCGTGAACGGAACGATCTCGCTGTTCGCCGTGCCGCCCGCCGTCGTCACCGTCGCGCACATGTAGTGCTGGCCCGGCTTCAGATCGGTCACGAGGAACTTGAAGGGCTCCTCACCATCCTTGGCGGCCAGATCGACGCCCGCGCCCGGGTAGACGCGACCGAGACCGGGATTACAGACCAGCGGAGGCGAGTCGTAGACGACGAACAGGCCCTTGCCGACGAGCGCCTTGGTGTCGGCGTAGGCGCTCAGCTCCATGCCGCCCTCGGCGATCTGCGGAGGCGCGCCGCGCACCGTGGGCATCTCAGTGCCGGTGCGGAACGAGATGATCTGCCCAAAGGCCGCGCCGCCGGTGTTCGACGCCATGGCGCACACGAAGTACTCGCTGCCCGGGCGCAAGCCGGTGATGGCCAGCTCGATGGCCTGGTTGGCGAAGCCGGCGCCAGCGCTCACCCCGCCCATCGCGGGCACGCGCTGACCGAAGCTGTCGTCGCACGTCGTCGGCGCCACCGTGTCGTAGCGGAACCACGCGGTGGCCTCCGTGCCGTTGGGGTTGACCTGCGCGTGCAGCGTCGCCGCGCGCGAGCCGACGTCGGTGGCGGCTTCCGTCGTCACTTCCGGCACCGGCGCCGCGACGGTGAAGCTCAGCACCTCACCCTCGCCGCGACCGACCGCGTTCTCCGCCATCGCGCAGAACCAGTACGTCGCGCCGAGCTCGAGGCCGCCGACCGCCTGCGTGAAGGCCACCGAGCTCTCGCCGCTGCCGAGGTTCGCGCCGCCCACCGGAGGTGCGCGCACGCCGAAGGTGTCGTCACACGCCGCGGGCTGCGTGGTGCCGATGCGGAAGAAGCCCGTCGCCGCTGCGCCGTTGGGGTTCGCACCGCCGGCCAGCACCACCATCGGCATCGTCGCCGTGCCACCAACGGTGCCCGACGAGGTCATGACGATGGGCGCGCCCGGCGTACGGAACTGCTGCACCGTGCCCACGCCTGTGCCCACCGCGTTCGAAGCGATGGCGCAGAAGTAATACGTCGTCGCCGGCGTCAGGCCGGTGATCGCCTGGCTGAAGGCCACTGGCGCGGCCGCGGAGCCCAGCGACGAACCGTTCGCCGTCGGCGCGCGCGTACCGAAGCTGTCGTCGCACGTGCCGGGGTTGGTGGTCGCATAGCGGAACCAGCCCGTCGCCGCGCCGAGCCGCGGGTTGGCGGTGCCGTTGAGCGTGGCCGTCGTGCCCGTGATGGCGCTCGCCGCCGTGGTGGTCACCAGCGGCGCGTTGGGCGTCACGAAGGTCTCGACGCTGCCGAAGCGCACGCCGGCCGCGTTGCTGGCGATGGCGCAGAAGTAATACGTCGCGCCCGGCGTCAGCGTGGTCAGCACTTCAGAGAAGCTCGCGGCGGTGTTGCCGCTGCCGAGGTTGCTGCCCGCAGCCGACGGCGCACGCGTACCGAACGTGTCGTTGCACGTGCCCGGGTTGGTCGTCGCGTAGCGGAAGTAGCCGGTGGTGGGAGAGCCGCCCGGGTTGGCCGAGCCGCGCAGCGTGGCCCCGGTACCGGAGATCTGAATCGCAGGCTCCGTCGTCACCGTCGGCGCGACCGCGCTCGCGGTGAAGCTCTGCACCGTGCCGACCGACGTGCCCACGAGGTTCGAGGCGATGGCGCAGTAGTAGTACGTCGCCCCCGGCGTCAGGCCCGTGAGCGGCTGCGAGAACGGCGACGCGGTGCTGCCCGAGCCGACGCTGACGCCGCCCGTGGCGGGTGAGCGCGTACCGAACGTGTCGTTGCACGTGCCGGGGCTCGTCGACGCGTAGCGGAACCACGCCGTCGTGGCGCCGAGGCGCGGGTTCGCCGTGCCGTTCAACGTGGCGCTGCTCGAGGTCACCAGCGTCGCCGCCGTGGTGGTGACGACCGGCGCCGCAGGCGTGGTGAAGCTCATGACCGTACCGAAGCGGGTGCCGTTGGCGTTCGAGCCGATGGCGCAGAAGTAATACGTGGTGCCCGCGGTGAGGCCCGTGACGATCTGCGCGTACGCGGTCGACGTGGTGCCACTGCCGAGCGAGCTGCCCGACGACGTGGGCGCGCGCGTGCCGAAGGTGTCGTTGCACGTGCCGGGGTCGGTCGCCGCGTAGCGGAACCAGCCGGTAGTGGCCGAGAGGTTCGCGACGCCAGAGCCGTTCAACGTGGCCGACGTGCCGGTGACGTTGGTGGCCGCGGCCGTCGTGATGCTGGGCGGCCCAGGCGTCACGAAGGTCTGCACGGTGCCCGTCGACGTGCCCGCAGAGTTCGAAGCGACGGCGCAGAAGTAATACGTGGTGCCCGGCGTGAGGCCCGTGAGGTTCTCGGTGTACGGGACGATCGCCCCGCCGCTGCCGAGAGCCGTACCACCCGTCGCCGGCACGCGCGTGCCGAAGGCGTCGTTGCACGTCACCGGGTTGATCGACGAATACCGGAACCAGCCGGTCGACGCGAGGTTGCGCGGGTTGGCGTTGCCGTTGAGGGTCGCCGTGCTGCTGGTGACCGCGGTGGCGGCCAGCGTGGTGACGGCGGGGCCCGCAGCGGTGGTGAAGCTCAACACCGAGCCGTAGCGCGTGCCCTGCGCGTTCTCAGCGACGGCGCAGAAGTAATACGTGGTGGCCGGCGAGAGCCCACCGGCGGTCAGCGTGAACGGCTGCTCGGTGAACGTGCTGCCGAGGCTGATGCCGCCGCTCGCGGGCGCGCGCGTGCCGAACGTGGCGCTGCACGTGCCGTTGGTCGTCGCGTAGCGGAAGTAGCCCGTCGTCGCGACGCCGGCCGGGTTGCCGAGACCGGCGAGCATGGCGCTCGACGCCGTCACAGCCGTCGCGGCCTGCGTGGTGACGACCGGCGGGCCCTGCGTGGTGAAGCTCATCACCGCGCCGACCGACGTGCCGACCGAGTTCGAGGCGAGCGCGCAGTAGTAATACGTGGTGCCCGCGAGCAGCCCGCTGATGGCGCGCGTGTAGTCGACGGGCGAGTTGCCCGCGCCGAGCGCCGTACCGCTGGTGGTGGGCGCGCGCGTGCCGAAGGTGTCGTTGCACGTGCCCGGGTTGGTGGTCGCGTAGCGGAACCAGCCCGTCGACGTGATGCCGTTGGGGTTCGCGTTGCCGTTGAGCGTCGCGGTGCTGCCGGTGACCGCCGTCGCCGCCGTGGTCGTCACCAGCGGCCCGTTGCCGGTGGTGAAGGTCAACACGCTGCCGAAGCGCGTGCCGTGCGCGTTCGAGGCGATGGCGCAGTAGTAGTACGTCGTCGACGCAGTGAGGCCGCTGAGCGCCTGGCTAAAGCTGACCGCCGAGATGCCCGAGCCGAGCGACGAGCCGCTGGTGGTCGGCGCGCGCGTGCCGAACGAGTCGTCACACGTACCGGGGTTCGTCGTCGAATAGCGGAACCAACCCGTGGCCGCCGCGCCGTTCGGGTCTGCGTTGCCGTTCAACGTCGCCGTCGACGCCAGCACCGAGCTCGCCGAGGTCGTGGTGACGGTCGGCGCGTCGCGCGTGGTGAACGTGCTGACGACGCCCGTCGCCGTGCCGTTGGCGTTCGAGGCGATGGCGCACACGTAATAGACGGTGTTCGGCGTGAGGCCGGTGATCGCCTGCGAGAACGCGACCGACGAAGCGCCTGAGCCGAGATCGCTGCCACCCGTCGCCGGGAAGCGCGTGCCGAAGGTGTCGTTGCACGTGCCGGGGCTCGTCGTCGCGTAGCGGAACCAGCCGGTCGCCGGGCTGCCGCGCGGGTTGGCGGAGCCGTTCAACGTCGCCGTCGTGTCGCCGATGGGCGTCGTGCTGCCCGTCGTCACCAACGGGGCCGCCGCCGTGCTGAAGGTCAGCAGCGCGCCGTAGCGGGTGCTCGACGAGTTCTGCGCGATGGCGCAGTAGTAATACGTCGCGCCCGAGGTCAGGCCGGTGAGCGCCTGGCTGAACGGCACTGAAGCGGTGCCCGCGCCGAGCGACGTCGTGGTGGTCGCCGTGCCGAACGTCGCGGTGCAGCTGCCCGGGTTGACGGTCGAGTAACGGAACCACGCGGTCGTCGCGTTCTGGTTGGGCAGCGCGCTGCCGTTCAACGTGGCGGTGGTGGTGGCCACCAGCGTCGCCGGCTCAGTCGTCACGATGGGCGCGCCGGGCGTGACGAAGGTGAGCAGCTGACCGAAGCCGGTGCCCGCAGAGTTCGACGCGAGCGCGCACACCCAGTACTGCGTGCCGCCGGTGAGGCCGGTGATGGAATAGGCGTTGGGCGTCACGGTGCTGCCGGTGACGGTGCCCGCGAAGCCCGACGTGGGCCGCCGCGCTCCGAACGTGTCGGTGCACGAGCCCGGGTCGACGGTGCTGAAGCGGTACCAGACCGACGCCGTCAGGCCATTCGCGTTGATGGTCGAGTTGAACGTCGCGGTGGTGTTGGTGACCGACGACGGCGCGACGGTGACGACGGTGGGCGCCGACGTGGTGGTGAACGTCTGCACCGTGCCGAACGTGGTGCCCACCGCGTTGGTGGCGCCCGCGCAGTAGTAATACGTGGTCGCTTGCGACAGCCCGGTGACCGGCTCGGTGAACGTGAGGGCCGAAGTGCCGCTGCCGAGATCAGCGCCGCCCGTCGCGGGCCAGCGCGTGCCGTACATGTCGTTGCAGGTGCCGGGGGCCATCGTGCCGAAGCGGAAGAAGCCGGTCGCCTGCGCGCGGTTGGGGTTCCCCGTGCCGCGGAACGTCGCCGTCGTCGACGAGACCGCCGTGGCCGTCAACGTCGTCACCACCGGCACGCCCGGCGTGATGAAGGTCTGCACCGCGCCGTACGCCGTGCCCACCGCGTTCTGCACGATGGGGCACACGTAGTACGTCGTGCCCGAGGTCAGGCCCGTCGCCGCCTGCGAGAACGGCAGCGCCGACGTACCGCTGCCGAGGTTGCTGCCGCCCGTGGCCGGCACGCGCGTGCCGAACGAGTCGTTGCACGCGCCCGGTGACGACGTCGCGTAGCGGAACCAGCCAGTGGTGGCGGCGCCGTTGGCGTTGCCCGTCGCGTTGAAGGTGGCGGTGGTGGCCAGCAGGTCGGTCACCGCACCCGCGACGACCGAAGGCGCGGCCGCCGGCGTGGTGAACGACAGCAGATCGCCGAAGCCCGTGCCGACGGAGTTCGAAGAGATGGCGCAGAAGAAGTACTGCGTGCCGGGCAGCAGCCCGCTGAGCGCCTGGCTGAAGGGCTGCGCCGCGCCACCCGAGCCGAGCGACGTGCCGCTCGCCGACGGCGCGCGCGTACCGAACGTGTCGTTGCAGCTGCCGGGGCTCGTCGTCGAGTAGCGGAACCAGCCAGTGGCCGCCGTGCCGTTGGGCACCGCCGTGCCGTTGAGCGTGGCGGTGTTCGCCGTCACCGGCGTGGCCGCGTTGGTGGTGACCGTCGGCGACTGAGGCGTCGTGAAGTTCAGCACCAGACCCAACGTGGTGCCCGTCGCGTTCTGCGCGAGCGCGCAGAAGTAGTACGTGGCGCCGGGCGTGAGGCCGGTGAGGTTCTCCGAGAAGCCCGCCGCGGTGACGCCGTTGCCGACGTTGGTGCCGCCCGTCGACGGCGCGCGCGCGCCGAAGGTGTCGTTGCAGGTGCCGGGGTTGGTCGTCGAGTAGCGGAACCAGCCAGTCGTCGCTTCACCGTTGGGGTTCACCGAGCCGTTGAGCTGCGCGGTGGAACCGCCGACCGCCGTGGCGGCCAGCGTGTTCAACGTCGGGGCCGTCGAGGTCGTCTTGAAGGTCAGCACCGCGCCGAAGCCCGTGCCCACGCCGTTCTGCACGATCGCGCAGTAGTAGTACGTCGCGCCCACCGTCAGCGACATCGGCGTCACCGAGTAGCTCACCGACGTCAGCCCCGCGCCGAGCGCCGTACCGCCCGTCGCCGGCAAGCGCGTACCGAACGTGTCGTTGCAGGTGACGGGGTTCGTCGTGGAATAGCGGAACCAGCCGGTGGCGCTCGAGCCGTTGGGGTTGGCCTGCGCGTTCATCGTCGCCGACGTGGTGGTGATGGCGGTCGCCGCCTGCGTGACCACCGTGGGCACCTCGGCCAGCGTGGTGAAGCTCTGCACCGCGCCGAAGGTCGTGCCCTGCGCGTTCTGCGCGATGGCGCAGTAGTAGTACGTGGTGACTAGCGAGAGGCCGGTCACCGGCTCGGTCACGGTGGTGTTGCTGTTGCTCGCGACCAGCGCCGTGCTGCCGGTGAAGGGCGCGCGGAAGCCGAAGGTGTCGTTGCACGTGCCGGGGTTGGTCGTCGCGTAGCGGAACCACACGTTGGTGGCCGCGCCGTTGGGGTTGACGACGCCGCGCAGCGAGGCGCCGGTGCTGGTGATGCTGACGGCGCTCGACGTCGTCGCCGTGGGCGGCAGCGGCGGCGTGGTGAACGTCTGCAGGCCGCTCAGCGTGGCGCCCACGATGTTCGAGGCGATCGCGCAGTAGTAGTACGTGACGCCCGGCAACAGCGACGCGATGGCGCGCTGCACGGCGACGTTGGCGGTGCCGGCGCCGACGTTCGTCGCGGTCAGCGCGGTGCCGAACGTGGTGTTGCACGTGCCCGGCGAGGTCGCCGCGTAGCGGAAATAGATCTGCGTGGCCGCGCCGCCCGGGTTGACGGTGGCGTTCAGCGTCGCCGAGTTGGCCGTCACCAGCGTCGCCGCGTCAGCCGTCACCGTCGGCGCTGCAGGCGTCGAGAACGACAGCACCGCGCCGTAGCCCACGCCCACGATGTTCGAGGCGATGAGGCAGAAGTAGTACGTCGTGCCCGGCGTCAGCGTCGGGTAGTCGATGTGCGAGGTGGGCGAGCTGCCGCTGCCGACGCTCGAGCCACCGGACACCGGCAAGCGCGTGCCGAAGGCGTCGTTGCACGTGCCCGGGTGAGAAGTGCCAAAGCGGTACCACGCGGTGGTCTGCGCGCCGTTGGGGTTGACGGTGCCGTTGAGCTGCGCGGTGTCCCCTTCGATGAAGGTCGCGGCCGTGGTCGTCACCGTGGGGATGTTCGGCGTCGTGAACTGGTTCACCACGCCGTAGGTCGTGCCCACGCCGTTGGTGCCGCCCGCGCAGAAGTAATACGTGGTGCCCGGCGTGAGGCCCGAGAGCGGCTCCGACACGGCCTGGTAGCTGTTGCCCGAGCCGACCGACGTGCCGCCCGACGTGGGCACGCGCGTGCCGAAGGCGTCGGTGCAGGTGCCGGGGTTCGTCGTCGAGTAGCGGAAGAAACCGACCGCCGCGTCGCCACGCGGATTGACCGAGCCGCCGATGGTGGCGCTCGAGCCGGTGAGGCTGGTCACGCTGCCCGTGCTGACGAGCGGCGCGGTGGGCGGCGTGGTGAACGCCACCGGCGAGCCGTAGCTGAAGCCGACCGTGTTGCTGGCGATGGCGCACGACCAGTACGTGGTGCCCGGCAAGAGCGCGCTCGTGGGCCGCGACACCAGCGTGGTGCCTGACGCCGCGCCGACGATGGTGCCGCTCGACGAAGGCGCGCGCACGCCACCGACGTCGGAGCACGAGCCGGGGTCAGCCGTGTAGTAGCGGAACCACGCCGTGGTGCTCGACCCGTTGGGGTGCACGTTGGCCAACAACGTCGCCGCGGTCGGGTCGACCGGGCTCGGCGCCAACGTCGAGACCGTGGGCGCTGCCAGCGAGGTGAACGACAGCACCGCGCCGAAGCCAGTGCCCACGGAGTTCTGCGCGATGAGGCAGAAGTAGTACGTCGTGCCCGGCGTGAGCGACGGGTAGTCGATGTGCGAAACGGGAGAGCCGCCGCTGCCCATGTTGGTGCCGCCCGACGTCGGCAGCCGCGTGCCGAAGCTGTCGTTGCAGGTGCCGGGGCTCGTCGTCGCGTAGCGGAACCACGCCGTCGTCGCGCCCAGGTTCGGGTTCACCGTGCCGTTGAGCTGCGCGCTGGTGCCGCTGATGGAGCTGGCCGCCGTCGTCGTCACCGTCGGCACGTTGGCCGTCGTGAACTGCACGACGCTGCCGAAGCTGGTGCCGACCGCGTTCTGCGTGATGGCGCAGAAGAAGTACGTGGTGCCCGGCGTGAGCGACGCGATGTCTTCCGAGTAGGCCAGCGTGCTGTTGCCACTGCCGAGGTTGCTCCCCGTGCCCGTCATCATCGGCACGCGGAAGCCGAAGCTGTCGTTGCAGGTGCCGGGGTTGCTGGTCGAGTAGCGGTACCAGCCCAGCGTCGCCGCGCCGCGCGGGTTGCCCGAGCCGTTGAGCCGCGCCGAGACGCCGGTGACGAGCGAGGCCGACGACGTGGTGGCCGTGGGCAGCGCGGCCGGCGTGGTGATGGTGCCCAGCGAGCCGAACGCGGTGCCCACGCCGTTGGTGGCGATGGCGCACACGTAATACGTGGTGCCCGGCAGCAGGCCCGACGTGACGTTCTGCGCGAAGTTGGTGACGCCCGCGCCGGCGCTGATGCTGGTGCCGCCCGTCGACGGCCAGCGCGTGCCGAACGTGTCGGTGCAGACGCCGGGGTTGCTCGCCGAGATGCGGAAGTACGCCGACGTCGCGCTGCCGTTGGGGTGCGCGGTGCCGTTCAGCGTGACCGTCGTCGAGGTGAGGTTCGTCTCAGCCGTCAGCGTCACCGTCGGCGTGTTGGGCGTCGAGAACGTCTGCACAGTGCCGAGCGAGGTGCCGACCGAGTTCTGCCCGATGGCGCAGAAGTAATACGTGGTGCCCGGCGTGAGGCTCGAGGCCACCTGCTGGTAGGCGACGTTGCTGCTGCCGCTGCCGATGGACGTGCCGCCCGACGAGGGCACGCGCGTACCGAACGCGTCGTTGCACGCGCCGGGGTCCGACGCGGAGATGCGGAACCAACCGGTGGTGGCCGCGCCGTTGGGGTTGACGACGCCGTTCAGGTTGGCCTGGGTGCCGCCGATGCCGCTGGCCGACGACGTGGCGACGGTGGGCGCGGTGACGAGCGCGGTGAACGACAGCAGGTTGCCGAGGCCCGTGCCCTGCGCGTTGGTGGCGATCGCGCAGTAGTAATACGTCACGCCCGCCTGCAGCCCGGTGATGTTCTCGGTGAAGTTGACCGACGTGTTCCCGTTGCCCAGCGCGGTGCCGCCGGTCGCCGGCACGCGGGTGCCGAAGCTGTTGCTGCACGCGCCCGGGTTGGTGGCCGAGTAGCGGAAGAAGCCCTCACTCGACGCGCCGCGCGGAATCGCGCTGCCGTTGAGCGTCGCCGAGTTGCTCGTGACGAACGTGGCCGCGGTGCTCGTCGTCGCGGGCGCCTGCGCGGGCGTCGAGAAGCTCACCACCGCGCCGAACGCCGTGCCCGAGGCGTTCGAAGCGATGGCGCACACGTAATACGTGGTGCCCGGCAACAGGCCCGTCGCGAGGATGTTGAAGGGCGTCGCGGCGCTGCCGGAGCCGACGCCGGTGCCGCCCGTGGTGGGCACGCGCGTGCCGAACGTGTCGTTGCACGTGCCGGGGCTCGTGGTGTCCATGCGGAACCAACCGGTGGTCGATTCTCCGCCGGGGTTGATGGTGCCGTTGAGCTGCGCGCTCGCGGTGGTGATGCCCGTCGGCGTCGTCGTGGTGACGATGGGCGCGGCGGCGAAAGCGGTGAGCGACAAGACAGCGGAAAAGAGCGTGAGGGCAGCGGCTGGGCGCATGGCGGGCGCGCTCTTAACCCCAGTCGGGGGGTGCACGTGCAACGCGGCTGTCTTTGACGGCCGTCAAACCCGTGACGGTGGAACTTTCCAGCGGCTACGCGGGAGGAATGGCGCCGAGGAAGTCGAGTGGGTCGACGGGCACGCCATCTTTGCGCACCTCGAAGTGCAGGTGCGGCCCGCTGGTGCGGCCGGAGTCACCGACGGTGGCGACGACCTGGCCCTCGCGCACTTTCTGGCCGGTCTTCACGCGCAGGTCGCGGTTGTGCGCGTAGAGCGTGATGAGGCCGCCGTCGTGCTCGACGATGACGATGAGGCCGTAGCCTTTCTGTTCGCCAGCGAAGAGCACGGTGCCGGGCGCGGCGGTCTTCACGGGCTGCCCTGCGGGCGCGGCGAGATCGATGCCGTCGTGGGGCTCTTTGCCCTTCTTGCCGAAGCGCGCGTACAGCACGCCGCGCAGCGGCCACGAGAGCACGCCGCTGCCCTTCCCCACGCGCACCACCTTGGGAGGCTTCTTCTCTTCAACGCGCGGCGTGGAGGTGGAGCTGGAGGGTCGCGGCTGTGCGACGGGCTCCGGCGCGTCGTATTGCTCGACGGCCAGCTTCTGCGTCGCGCCGGGCACGTAGAGCAGCTCGCCCACCTTCAGCTCGCGCGGGTCGTCGATGCGGTTGGCGTCCATCAGCTCTTCGACGCTGACGCCGTAGGCCTTCGAGATTCGGTACAGCGTCTGGCCCTTCTCGACCTTGTGGGTCAGCAGCCGGCGCTCAGGCTCTTTGCGCGACGACGGGAGCGGCCCGGTCTTCGGCGATGGAGACACGCCGCTCGTCGTGGCGCACGCAGACACGAGCGCCGACACCAGCGCGATGGCGGCCAACCTCCACATCAAGCACGCAGTGTCGCCGCTGGAGCCGAGGCTTCAATTTTTGCGCCTGGAAAAAGGCCAGCGCGGCTCCCTCTCCCTGCGAACAGCGGGGAGAGGGGCGTCGTCACTCGAAAACCCGAGTCACTGATTCGAGTTCTCCAGGGTGATGCACAACATGACGAAGCCACTCGTTGCCCTGCTCCTCGCCCTCAGCGCCTGCGCGCACGCCCCGCTCGCCCCCGCGCGCGTCTTCGAGAACACCATCGA
>CAYWON010000110.1:3962-9646 GCA_964459885.1 uncultured Archangium sp. | reverse complement strand
AACCGCAAGCCGACCGACTGGTACCGGAACCTCGCGATGCAGACCTGCGCGAAGCCGAGCGCGTCGGTGCCCGGCTCCGCGGCGTGCAGCGCGAAGTGATCAGCTTTCCTGCTTGAAGCCCTCGACGCTCCACTGCTTGAGCGGCGCGATCAGCGCGTGGTGCGTGAGGTCCAACATCAGCGGCGTGACCGACGCGCGCCGGTGATCATGCACGCAGGTGACGTCAGTGCCGACCTCGTTGACGTGCTCGTAGCCGGTGCCACCAATCCAGTAGTACCGGCGGCCGCGCGGGTCTTCCTTCTCGATGACGTCGGCGCCGTAGCTGTGGCGCCCGAGCTTCGTCACCTCGTAGCCCTGGATCTCCCCGTACGCGGGCAGGTTGACGTTCAGCAGCATGCGCGGCGGCAGCTTCTGCGTCAGCGCGGTCTTCACGAACGAGTGCACGAACTTCGCGGCGTGCGTGAAATCAAAGTTGCGGCGCGAGACGAGGCTGAACGCGATGGCCGGAAAGCCGAGAATGCAGCCCTCCATCGCGGCGGCGACGGTGCCTGAATAGATGACGTCGTCGGCGAGGTTGGGCCCGTGGTTGATGCCCGAGAGCACGAGGTCCGGCGGCGAGGTCTTCAGCAGATGGTTGACCGCCACGTAGACGGAGTCTGCGGGCGTGCCGTCGACGGCGAACCAGCGCTCCTGCTGCTTGCGAATGCGCAGCGGGTGGTGGAGCGACAGCGAGTGGCTGGTGGCGCTCTGCTCTTTCTCGGGCGCCACCACCCAGACCTCGCCCAGCGACCCCACCGCGTCGGCCAGCGCGTGCAGGCCGGGCGCGTGGATGCCGTCGTCGTTGCTGATGAGAATGCGCGGCGTCATTTCACTGCTTGATGGCAGCGCGACCGGCGTAGCGGGCCTCGGCCCCGAGCTGCTCTTCGATGCGCAGCAGCTGGTTGTACTTGGCGATGCGATCGCTGCGGCTGGCCGAGCCGGTCTTGATGAGGCCGCAGTCGAGCGCCACGGCGAGGTCGGCGATGGTGGTGTCTTCGGTCTCGCCCGAGCGGTGGCTCATGACCGACGTGAAGCCCGCGCGGTGCGCCATGCGCACGGCGTCGAAGGTCTCGGTCAGCGTGCCGATCTGGTTGACCTTCACGAGGATCGAGTTGCCCACGCCTTCCTTGATGCCGCGCGAGAGGCGCTCGACGTTGGTGACGAAGAGATCGTCGCCGACGAGCTGCACCTTCTTGCCGAGCGCGTCGGTGAGCTGCTTCCAGCCGGCCCAGTCATCTTCGGCGCAGCCGTCTTCGATGGACACGATGGGGTACTTGCTCGCGAGCTCCTGGTACCAGGCGACGATGCCAGCGCTGTCGAGCTGCTTGCCGTCGGCCTTGAACGCGTACTTCTTGCTGGCCTTGTCGAAGAACTCGCTGGCGGCGACGTCGAGGCAGAGCGCGATCTGCTCGCCGGCCTTGAAGCCCGCGGCGTCGATGGCCTCCATGATGAGCTTGAGCGCGTCTTCGTTCGACGGGAGCTCGGGCGCGTAGCCGCCTTCGTCACCGACGCCGGTCGCCAGCTTCTTGCCCTTGAGGATCTTCTTGAGCGCGTGGAACACCTCGGCGCCCCAGCGCAGCCCTTCAGCGAACGAGGTGGCGCCCCAGGGGAGCACCATGAATTCCTGCACGTCGACGCGGGTGTCGGCGTGGGCGCCGCCGTTCAAGATGTTCATCATCGGCACGGGGAGCGTGCGCGCCTGGGCGCCGCCGACGTAGCGGTAGAACGGCAAGCCGACCTCATCGGCCGCGGCGCGGGCGGAGGCCATCGACACCGCGAGGATCGCGTTGGCGCCGAGCTTGCCCTTGTTGGGCGTGCCATCGAGGGTGATGAGGGCGCGGTCGAGCGAGGCCTGGTCCTGCGCCTCGAAGCCCATCACCTCGGGGGCGATGACCTCGTTGACGTTGGTGACGGCCTTGATGACGCCCTTGCCGAGGTAGCGCTTCTTGTCGTTGTCACGGAGCTCGGCGGCCTCGTGCTCGCCGGTGCTGGCGCCTGACGGCACCGCCGCCCGGCCGAACGCGCCCGAAGCGAGCTGCACTTCGGCTTCGACCGTCGGGTTGCCACGTGAATCGAGAATCTCGCGCGCCTTGACGTGAACGATTTCGGACATGGGCGGGGCTTGTAGTGCCGCCGACCGTCACGTTGAAGCGCGAAACGATTTCAAGAGTGAACGCTGGCAGCTCGCGCCCCACCGGCGGGGTGAATGCGCAAAGGACTTGAACGCCGCTACCCGGACGCAAGCCTCGCGGCCTCATCACATTAGAGACGCGGCTAGAACAAACACCCCCAATGAGCCACCAATCGCGAGCGCGCCCGAGAGCCTTCGCCCCTTGACGATAAGAACGACCCCCGAACCAGCACTGACGACCGTCGCCAAGAGCCATAGGTCAAACACCCCGATCGGTCGCTCCGCAATGGCGGCGCACGCGTTCAACTCGAAGGCGCCAGCCGAAGCCCCACGCAAACAGCGAAGCACAGCGTGGGTCCACCGACTCAACATCCACAGAACCACGGCAACAGCCGGCCCAACCAGTCCAACGAGATCGAGCGGCTTCATTGGCTCATCCCGGGACCGAACGTCACGCCGCCTGGAGTTTCACACTGGTCCGTACTGCATGCAGAGCACCCATTGCTCAGCACACATCGAGCGAGTCGTTCAAATGCATTCGCCGTGCATCGACCGGTTGGCTCAGAAAGACCCAAGCGAACCTGACCATCAAAGGTGGTCAAGCTCATCTGATGCGACAGTTCGTGCACCATCGTCGCGCCAAGCTCCGCTTCACCAGCAACAGTGTTGGCACCGAACGCAGACCCATAGAGCGTGGTGGTCTGCGTCCAGAAGTTCGTTCTACCCGGCTCGCCCGGATTCCTATCGGAAGAAGACACGAACTCGTGGTCAATACTGTCCGACCACGGGTCCGAGCCGAAGCACTTGCGGAAGTAGTCCGTGATCGCCGGACAACTCTTCAGCCTGATGTTCACCGAGACCGCCGTAGTCCAGTCGGCGATACTCCGAATGCCGGTGAGGGTTACCTTGCGCCCGTCACGGTCCGTGTACCGAATCGGGTTGCTCGCCGCATAGGCGTACGGAGGCACGCTCGTCCCTCCATGAGCCATCGCACGCAAGTAACGCGGCGACTGAAGCAACGGCTCGGTGGACAGGTAGCCGCCGGTGGCCGGGTCATAGAACCGGTTCCAGTTCTCATGCAGGTCCGTCTCTTCGTCGTAGTACTGCCCCGGGAATCTCATCGGCGGGAAGTACTTCGCGTAGCTGTTTCTCCTGTCGTACTCGAAGCCCTGCAGCACCGCATGCATCGGCGCCGACGACGCCCCCGTATTGAAGCTCGCCGTGAAGCCCGCCCCCGTGTGCCAGCCCGACACGATGCTGGGGTACTGCCCCACCGCCGTCGAGAGCACCGTCCCCAGCGAGTCCTTCACCTCCACGTAGCCAGGCGAGGCCGGCGGCCAACACAGCGTGCACGGCGCTGCTGGCGCCTCGATGAAGCCCACCCGCAGCCTGAAGTCGCTGTCCAACCCTCCGACAGGCAGTTTCCCCAACCCCGTCACGTCTTGTGTGTTGGCCACGACCGCTGCCGCCATTCCCACACGGTTCCGGAAGCCGAACGCGTCGTACTCGCCCACGCCCGTCACCTCCTGATGATGGTTGATCGCAAGCACAGGCAGAGACTGGTAGTCCGCCACGATGTGCGTCAAGGCCGAGCCGACCACCAAGTGTCTTGGTGATATGACCAAGATACTTGGTGATGCTCGACTCCAGCGCCGCGCTCTTTGGCAGTCCCAACCGCACGCGCGTGCTCGTGGCGATCCGCCTGCTCGGCGAGACGTGGGCCTCGGAACTCGCGGCGACGTTGGGCCTTCGCCTCTTCAGCGTGCAAACCATCCTCGCTTCGCTCGAGCGAGACTCCGTCATCGTGACGCGAACGCTGGGTCGAACACGCCAGGTGACGCTCAACCCGCGGTACTTCGCCAGCTCCGAGCTTGAGGCACTGCTCTGGAAGCTCGGCCAGAACGACACCGCGCTCCAGCGCGCTCTCTCGACCCGTCGGCGGCGGCCGAGGCGCACCGGCAAGGCCGTGAATTGATCACCGAGACGTCGACCCTCGCAGACGTCGCGTTCGAGGTCTGCACGGCGCTCGACGAGGCTGGCTTCGTCGCCGTGCTCACCGGCGGAAGCGCGGCGACCGTGACGACGACGACGAAATTTCTCACGGGCCACCTCCGCGCCGACGCCAACATCGAGAAACGTTGAACCCTCACGGAGAACTCGTGCGCGCAGGCGATGATGGAACGACACCGACGCGCCGCTTCATCTCGATACGCGACGCCATCCAGGCGGTGTCGTAGTCCACGAACACACCGCCTTCCGGCCAGCCCTCGAAAGACCAGGCGCCCCTGGCGAACACAGGCATCCAGAGGTCGAGCCGCGCTGTGCGAGGGACACAGGTGTTGTCGACATGCGACCAGCAGCCTGCGTCGTGCCTGCACAACGAACACCGGGGAGTCGCACAGGAGCAGAGAGCGTCTCCGAAGCAGTCGACGTCCGCGGCGCACGCTTCCGGGCTCGCTCGAGACTCCGTCGCGGGCTGAGGTGGGGGATCACCAGAATCGTCGTCCTCGGGCGCGCGAGCGAACAGAGCCAACGCTGCCGCCGAGCCCAGCACCACCACAACCGCCACCACGTGCTTCCGACCGACCATGTTCTCCACTCGTTCAGGATGGAGTCTGCCTCGCAACGCGTGAAGTCGACCACCAAGACGCCTGGGGACATGACCAAGAACCTTGGCGATTCATCGCAGCGTCGCACCCTTCACCACGACGACCACACCTGCTGACCACCAACGCGCACGACAACCTCGCCACACGCACCTTCTGCGAACACCGAGATCAAGTCCGGCGCCGACACGACCACGTGCCAGTAGAAGCCCGGCACCGCGTCTCGGGCCAAGAACTCGGCGACCTGTTCACCCGGCACCGCGAAGTTCTGCCCCCACGGCTCGATGACCATCTCTTGAGTCGTTGAGCTCGCCTCACCGCTAACACTGAGCTTGCAGTCCATTCGCGAGATCCAAACACAAACGGCCTGCCGCGACCGAAGTCACAGCAGGCCGTCAGTTCAACCACCCACCACCCCTTACCGAATCGACGCCTCGTAGATCTCCTTCACCAGCTTCGGATCCACGAACGGGTTGCGGTCGTTCTTGCCGGTGAACATCGCCTCGGTCTGCGGCCGCCACAGGAAATCGGGGCTCGGGCTGTTGGTGTCCCAGCCGCCGTTGACGAACTTGCCGTTCTTCTCTTCGAGCCAGTAGCGGTAGCGCTCGGTGCCGCCGCCGCCGCCGAGCGACACGTTGCGCTCGACCCACACGATCTTCCCGTCGCCCGCCGGGCCGCCGTGGCCCATCTTCAGCAGCGCATCGTTCGCCCACGAGGGCTTCTGCCCGTCGCGGTAGATCGTGTCTTCCGCCTTGTAGAAATTGTAATTCCACACATGGTCGCCCGAGTCCTTGTCCATCACGGCGGGGCGGCCTGACTTGAGCCACTCGGTGATGGTCTCGTGCATCAGCACCGGCGAGTCGCGCTTGTCTTCACGCGCCACGAACGACAGCTCCGACTTCTTGTAG
>CAYWON010000110.1:0-3952 GCA_964459885.1 uncultured Archangium sp. | reverse complement strand
AAAGCCATGTCGCTGGAATCGACGCTGTGGAAGGTGCCGTCCATCAGCCGCACCTGGATCTCGTCAGGCAGGTTCGCCGAGTTGATGTTCCAGTCTTGCTGGCGACGGTTCGCGCCGTCGAACTTCACGTCGGTCAGCACCGTGCCGCGCAGCTGCTCGCCGCTCTTGAGCGCGATGGTGTCGGGGTTCGCGTCGTAGCGATCGCCGATGAAGTCCGAGCCGCCGCCCTGGCTGTCGGCCAGCACCGTCAGCAGGCCCTTGATGTCCTGCGCGGTGAAGGTCACGCCGTCGATGGTGACGTCCTTCTTGGGCTCCTCGAAGAGGATGCCGGCGCGCGCCACCTTGTCGCAGCTGCCCCACCAGCTCACCGACAACGTGCCGTCGGTCTTCCCGTCCTTGCCGAACTGACCTTTGCTGTCGACGAAGTCCCACGCGACGTTCTCATCGATCTTCCCGTTGCCGTTGAAGTCGACGCCGGTGGTGCGCTCCGCGTCCGACTCCTTGAGGTTCGAGTTGGGGATGTAGTGGCCGCCCGACTTGTTGATGAGCCAGTTCAGCGACGGCTGCAGCTCGAAGTTGCGCGCGCCTTCCGTCATGCCGCGCGCCTTGAGCAGCTCGTCGAACTTCGCCAGCGGGCCACCCTGCGCCCAGAGGTTGGTCGACGCTGAACCGACCTCGCTGCCGTTGCCGGCCATGGGCCAGTACGTCGTCGTCCACGGCTTCCGTGTGGCTTCCAGCGTCACCTTCTCAGGCCCCGTCGGCTGCACGGGCGGCGTCACGATCGCCGCGCCGCCGATGAGCCGCGTGAACTCCGTCTTCGCCGCCGCCGTGAACTTCGAGCCGTGCGTCGAGAGGATGTTCGCCAGCTCCGCCTTCTCGGCCGCGTCGACCGTGCCGTCCAACTTCGCCGCCTTCACCAGCGAGCGCACGTCGTCGCGCGACACCGTGTTGTTCGAGAGGGCCTTCGTCAGCGCGCTGCGGATCGAGTCGATCGACATGTGGTGAACCCCGAGGTCAGAATTGGGTGAGAACTTGCCTACATTGTCAGACAACCCCCGACAGAGTTGCGTGATGGTGAACTCGCCCCGCTAACCCTTCGGCATTTCTCGTAGAATTCCCGCGTTCCCGATGCCGCCCCCGCCCCGCCCGCTCAGGAAGGTCAAGCCGCCGACCTCGGCGACGGCCGAACAGATCCGCAGTCGGCAGCGCGGCGCCCTCGTCGGGCTGGCCGTCGGCGACGCCATGGGCGTGCGGTTGGATCAACGCAACCTGCCGTCAGCCAACTTCCCCAACCTCAACGAAGGCCCCGTGCTCGAGCCGATGGGCGGCGGCCGGCTCGAGCTGCCGCGCGGCCGCGTGACCTGGGTCTCGGAGATGGCGCAGGCGCTCTCGCAGTCGCTGCGCAACCAGCGCCGCTACGACGTGTTCGACGTGGCGAAGAGCTACGCGCGCTGGCTGCCGACGGCCATCGAAGCGCCAGAGCCGGTGAAGATCGTCTCGGAGTGGATCTCCGAAGGCCGCTCGCCCGAGAACACGGGCCGGCGTGCGTGGCTCGAAGCGGCCCAGCGCCAACGCGACAACGCGGGGCTCGCCCGCAGCGCGCCGCTGGGCGTCTTCTTTCACGCGCGTCGCGAAGAGCGCGTCAACGCGTGCCTCGAAGACGCGGGCATCTCGCACTTCGACCCGGTCTCGCAGCTGGCCATCACCACCTTCAACGGCATCATCGCGGCGGGCATCAGCGCGCCCGGTGAGCGCCTGGAGCCCGAGACGCTGCTCAAGGTCGCAGAAGCCGAGCTGTCGCTCGCGGCGTCAACGCTGGGCCGCAAGGAGCCCGACTGGGTCGGCCTCACCAAAGACGCCGCGGACTGGCTGCGCGAAGACCTCCGCCTCGCACAAGACGACGACCCCGAGCTGTACGGCCCCGAGCTGCACCTGTTCCGCCCGTGGCCGAGCGAGACGCGCACCACGTACCGGCTCGCGTTCTGGGAGCTCTTCCACGCGCCGTCGCTGGAGGCCGCGCTGGTCGACGTCGCCAACCGCGGCGGCCACGCGCCGGTGAACTGCGCTGTCACCGGTGCGCTCTTCGGCGCCATCTTTGGTGACGAGGCCATTCCGCAAGACTGGGAAGACCGCGTGATGGAAGCGCCCGGCAACGGCGCCTACCACCCACGCAACCTCGTCACGCTGGCGGGCCTCGGGCCCGACGACCGTTAGTTGGTGGTGCCCGGCGTCGACGCGCCGAACAGGAAGTCGATGCCGTTCTGGTTGGTGTCGACTCCATTGGGCAACCGCGAGAGCGAGCCCGCCACGCTGTTGCTGTCATCGGGCGCCCAACCGGCGCCTTCGGTGATGCGCACGTCGCCGGCTGGCGAGAGCCACGTCAGCTCGCCCTCGTACGAGAGCGAGTCGAACACCTGGAAGGTCGTCGACGAAACGAGCGCCAGACCGTCGGGAAACCCGTTCTGGATGAAGCCACTCGAGTTCACGTTCGGCACCTCGAGCTTCTTGGCCGTCGCCGGCACCGTCGCCAGCGTCGTCGCCGAGCCGATCACCAGGAACTCACCCGGCGCCAGGGTTCCGGCCGGCGAGAGGTCGATGGTGAGGTACGTCGTGCCGCCGTTGCCGTTGACCAGCACCACCGAGCGATCGGCGAGCGATTCGGTCGACGTGCCGGCGTTGTAGAGCTCGATGAACTCGTCGACCTCGGCGGTACCGACCGAGTCGTAGTTCACTTCGTTGATCACCAGCCCGCTGGTCGTCGGCAGGTAGCCGGTAAACGACGCGGTGCGGCCGTTGCCGTCGATGAAGACGTTGCTCGTGTCGTACGCCGTCGTCGCCACCGTCGCCGTGTAGCTGGCGCCCGGCGTCTGCGCGCTCGTCGTCACCGTGTACGCCGAACCCATGCCCGTCACGGCCGAGACCGTCAGGCCGGGAATGGTGACGGCGTTCGAGAGGAGCGACGTCGGCTCCATCGGCCGATTGAACGTGAGGCGCACGCTGGTGTTCGACAGCGCGGTGGCGCCCACCAACCGCGGCGTCGGGCACGAAGAGCCGGCCAGCTCGCTCGCGTTCCACGCCGAGGCCTGCACCTGCCCCAGGTAGCGCCACGCCACCCCGCCAGTGAACGTCACAGAGCAACCGGTGCTGTACCGGCCGGACAGCTGCAGCGCCTCGGGAATACGGAGCCGGAGCGCGCTGCCCGACGAGCCCGCGGTGGTGATGAACGCGTTGAGGTACCCAGTGCCGCCGAACGCAGGGTCCGACGAGAACGTCCCGGTGAAGGACACCAGCTCGCTCTCGAAGCCCTCGCCCGTCGCCGCGTTGCTGAAGTCGATACCGCTGACGTTCTGCGAGAAGCCCGCGAGGCTGTTGCCCATCGACGTGCGCACCACGGAGTTGAGCTGCGTCGCCGCTGCGAGGCCGTTGAGCGACGCCACTTCGGTGATCGCCAGGTCGACGCGATCACCGGCAGCGAGACCGTACGTCGCGGGGTCGACGCGCACGAAGAGCGCCGGGCCCGTCGGCTCCGCCTGAATGAAGAAGCCGGCGGGGTCCGTGGTCGGGCTCGCGCTGGGCAGCAGCGGCTTCAGGTACGTCACGAGCGCGCCGCTCACCGCGAGGTTCACCGGCAGAGGCGTTGACGACGTCGCCGCCGCGCGCACGGCTGCGATCTGCGCGCTCGTCGTGGTGCCAGTGCCGCCACCCGTCGTTCCGGTGCCGCCGCCCGTGGTGCCGACGCCGCCGCCCGTGGTGCCGACGCCGCCGCCCGTCGTGCCGACGCCGCCGCCCGTCGTGCCGACGCCACCGCCCGTGGTGCCGACGCCGCCACCTGTCGTGCCGACGCCACCGCCCGTGGTGCCAACGCCGCCGCCCGTCGTGCCGACGCCGCCGCCCGTCGTGCCGACACCGCCGCCCGTCGTGCCGACGCCGCCGCCCGTCGTGCCGACGCCGC
>CAYWON010000109.1:15341-24394 GCA_964459885.1 uncultured Archangium sp. | reverse complement strand
GACCGCAGACGAAGGACATGTCTGGGTAGGTGATGAGGCCGCTCGCCGCGATGAAGACGCGCGCATCGGAGTTGAGCGCCGTGCACGACCCGAGCGCTCCCTTGATGACCACGCCTGCCTGAAACGAGAGCGCTGAGTGTTCAGGCGTACGGCCGGCCATCGCGAAGATGTCGCCACCGAAGTACTCGTGGCGCGTGTCGCTCGCGTCCTCAAGGCGGAGGTAGTCGTCGTACGAGTACTGCATGTGGCGCGCAGCGGTGGACACGGCTCAACCCTACAACGTCACGCCGTCTGGTCGCGACGTCGGCGGAGCAGGAGCACCAGCCCGCCGATCAACAGCCCCGGCGCACCGGCCGAACAACCGCCCTGCACCACTTCGGGGCTGGTGAGCTCCATCACCGGCGGCGTCTCGGGCGTCGGCGTCGTCACGCCCGCGTCGACGGGCGGCGGCGGCGTCGTCACTCCGGCGTCGGGCTCCGGCACGACCACACCTGCGTCAGGCTCCGGCACCACCACGCCCGCGTCAGGCTCGGGCAGCGGCGGCAAGGTCTCGACGCACAGCCAGTTGTCGAGCCACGTCGCCGAGGTCTCGGCGTGATCGAACCAGCGCACGCACGCGTAGCCGCTCAACGGGCCGGCCGAGCTCCAGTGGAAGCGCACGCGCGCTTCCGGCGGCACGCACAAGAAGTTGTCGGCCCAGATGGCGGCCTGTGACTCGGCCGACTCGGCGACGTTCGCGCACGCCATGCCCGCGATGGCGCCCGCGTTCGACCACTGCATGCCGACGTCGGTGCGCGTGGTGCAGAAGTGATTGTCAGTCCACGTGTCGGGGTCCGACGGCTCGTTGACGTTCACGCACTGCTGACCCGCGATGACGCCGTCCGCTTTGAACGAGAAGTCACCGTTGGTGAACGTGTGGCGCGCCTCGAAGCACAGGAAGTTGTCGTTCCACGAGTTGGCGAGGTCTCTGGTCTCGTTGAGGTGCACGCACGACTTGCCGGCGATGGGCCCCGCGCTCGAGTAGCTGAAGATGTACGGCGACTGCTTCGGCGCGCACAGGAAGTTGTCGGCCCACGCGGCGGCGTTCGGCTCTGACGATTCGTGCACGTTGATGCAGTCCATGTCGGCGATGGGGCCGGCGTTCGACCAGCGAAGCCCGAGGTCGCGCTTGCTGCAGAAGTAGTTGTCGTTCCACGTGTCGGGGTCGCCGGGCTCGTCCATCAACACGCAGGTCTGGCCCGCCTGCGCGCCGTCGCACGAGAACGTGAAGTCGCCGGTGGTGCGATCGCACGACGGCGGCGCGTCTCCGCACTCGTCTTTCACCTTCTGGATGAACTGCGTCCACGGCCAGTTGGCGCCGGGATCTGTGCGGTTGTTCGGCTGCAGCTGCGCGTGCGAGAGGATGTGGTTGCGATCGCGCGGGATGCCCCAGCGCCGCGTGATGCTGCACACCAGCCGCGCCGACGCGTTGATCTGCCCCGCCGGGAAGCTGGTCTGCGACGCGTAGCCGCCGTGCTCGATGCCCACCGAGATGCTGTTGGTGCCAACGCCGTTGAGATCGCAGCGCACGCCGTTGTTGTTGCCGCACTGGTACGCCGCCGCGACGTGCCAGCCGCGATCGCTCTCGCGCACCAGCTGCGTCACCTCGCTGCCGTCTTCCTTCACCGTGTAGTGCGCGCCGACGTCGGCGTTCGGGTTGGTCTGCCAGCTCCAGCAGCCTGAGTAGCCGCCCTCGCACGTGTGAATGACGACGAACTGCGGCGTGTAGCTGCCGCGCGAGTTGAAGTTCGGCGACGGCCGCCAGACGCCGAGGTCGTAGTCAGGTGACGCCGCCTGGCGCAGCACGCCGATGGCCTTGGGCGCGCCGGTCAGGTCCTGGAGCTCGCGGAAGAACTGCACGCGCGCTTCGGGGTGCTCGAGCAACGCGTAGTCAGCGGCGATGTCTTGCCAGGCGTCCACGTCGCGGCGCTCGATGCCCTCGACATCGGCCCGCGCGCGCAGCCACGCCGCCGCAGTGCGGATGTTGGTCGCCGCGTCGGTGCGCACGCGCGGATCAGTCGAGATGTCAGCGCTCACGGCCATGACGCCGAACGTCGGCACACGGCCTTCGAACTCGTCAGACGAGTCGAGCATCTGGAAGCGCGTCAGTGAGTAGCCCAGCGCCTTGAGCAGCTCGGGCGGCACGTCGTACTCAGCGCCGGCCGCGTCGAAGAGCGCGTCGTATTGAGAGTGGAGCCGCGGGTCTTCCAGCTCTTGCGGCGCGCAGGCCGCGAGAGCCACCACAGAAAGAAGGAGGGACGCGCGGTTCATCCCACATGGTCGGCAGACGGCCGACACGGAGTTCCCACGTGGATGTCAGCGGGAATTACAAACGAGCGCGTCGTTCGCGCAGCCACCACGAGGCCGCGAAGCCGACGTGCAGCGGCACCAGCAACACGAGGATGTTCCAGTTCGCCTGGTCCGCGAACGGCAGCACCTTGATGACGACGCCGAGCACTGAGAGCGCGGCCAGCACCGTCCACCACACGCGGTTCCATTTCACCGCGCGCTGGCTGCCCCACGCGAGCATGAGGCCCAGCGGCAACAGCGCGAACGTCAGCGGGTTGGCCTGCAAGATGTTCTCGTTGCCGAACGTGACGTCGTGATCGGTCGCGGTCATCAAGAAGCCGAGCGCGAGCCCGAAGATGCCCAGCACGAGGCCCAGCAGGCTCGTGGTGAGCCCCAGCAGCACGCGCGGCAACCGACGCCCGTCACGCGCCCAGCGGCCCAGCGCGAGCCCACCAGCGCCCATCAAGAGGCCGATCAACAGCTCGTACGGGATCCAGTTCGGCGGCCATTCCGGCGGGCGCGGGCGCGTGCTCTGGAACCACATCGTCTGCTTCTTGATGATGGGCCGCACCGAGCCGTCGGCGCGCTTGACCTGCAGCGTCGCCAGCTGCGTCTCGAGCTCGTCAGGCAGGTACGCGTCACCCTGCTGCGTCATCGGGTGATCGAGGAAATCGCCCTGCAGGAAATCGAGCACCAACGAGAACGCCGGGCTGACCATCGAGTAGCGCAGCGTCTGCTGCCGCAGCGTGTACTTCGACGGCCCCGACGTCGCGGCCTTGAGCTGCCCACCGATGGCGGCGTCGATCATGTCGCGCGGCCGCGTCGAGCAATTGTCGTTGTAGTGGTGGTACCGGTAGTACTTGTTCTCGGGCAGCACGTGCGTGGCGAGCGCCTTCGCGATCTGCAGCGCTTCGCTCGGCTCGAGATCGAGCTCCTGCATGCGCACGTCGCGGTTGAGCCGCTTGTAGAGCGAGAACGTCCAGTTGGGGCTCTCTTCGTCGACCCAGAAGATCAGCCGCCCCTTGATGAAGTCCTTGATGAAGCCGCTGGTGTCGTCGCCCTCGCGCGGGCCGAACATGCCGAAGTTGTAGAGCCGCGCCTGCTTGAGCGTGCGGTCTTCGACGACGAAGGACGAATGGCCCCACCACTCGACGAGCGTGTCGCCGGGCGAGAACGTGACGAGCGTGACGGTGAGATCGGCCGGGTTGCTCTGGCCGGTGAGCCACGGCGCTGGCGGCGTCGCGGCGCCGTTGAGCGCCACGAGGAGGGAAAAAACGGAGATCACGGAGCGGGCGCTTAGCCCACTTCGTCTACTGCTTGAACCAACCCTGCTCGGCGCGCTCGGCTTCGGTGGCCGGCTGCTTGCGCTGCAGCTCGATCGGCTCGCCCACGCCGGCGGCCTTCAACGCACCGGGGCCGGCGATGACCTGCGGGCCAGCAGCCGACGGCTCGACCACCACGCTGGGCAGGTTCTCGGAGCTCGTCGTGGTGTCGAGCGGAATGGGCGCGCGCACGGTGTTCTCGCGCGCGGCCTCGGCGTCGACGCCTGAGTCGGCGTCGGTGAGGTAGCGCGTGACGGCCTCGCGAATGACGGCGCCCACCGACTGCTGCTGGCGCGTCGCGAGATCCGTCAGCGCATCAGCCAGTTCAGGCGGGGCGCGGAACGCGAGCGTGCGCACGCCCTGCATCATCTGCGTCAGTTCCTGCAGCGCCGCCGACGGCCGCGCCACGTTGAAATCGCCCGCGTCCAACATCGCCCGAATGCGCCGCGAGAGATCCTCGCGGGTGTACCAGGTGCCGTCGACGAAGATGGCCTCGGCGTCGACGTCCACAGGGAATTGGCTCATAGGTCCGGCGAAGCCTATCGGAACAAGCCTTGCGTCGTCGCGTGTTCTCGGGGAAGTGTCGCCCGCCTTGTCTCGACTGTTGCTGGCCATGTGCATCTCGTTCGCGGGGGCCGTTGGCGCTGAGGAGCCTGACGCCGGCACCCTCGCGCCACCGGAGCAGCTCCTCGCGCGCGTTTCGCCCGAGACCGTGAAGCTGGGCGAGCCCACCACGCTCGAGCTCTCCATCACGCACGCGGGCGATCAACGCTTCGAGCTGGTGACGCCCGGCGACCTGGGCGACTTCGAGTACCTGGGCCAGGAACGCAAGCGCGTCGACGGCGCGATGTCGTCGACCACCACCATCGCGGTGAAGCTCTCGGCCTTCCAGCTGGGCACGCTCGACACGCCGGCGTTGAACCTCGAGGTCTTCGCGCCGCAAGGCACCGCCACGCTGCCCGTGCCGCGCGCGAAGGTGACCGTCGTCTCGACGCTGCCGCCCGACGCGCAGACCAAGGGCGAGAACCTCTACGACGTGCGCCCGCCGCAAGAGGTGCCCATTCGCAGCTGGCGGTTGCTCTACGCGCTCGCGGCCATCCTCGTGGGCGGCGCGCTCGCGTACGCAGTGTGGAAGTACCTGAACCGCCCGAAGCCCGTCGTCGCCGCGCCCGAGCCGCCGAAAGAAGCGCTGCACGTGCGCGCCACGAAGGCGCTCGACGCGCTCGCCGCCGAGAACCTGCCGAGCAAGGGCCAGTACAAGACGTACTACTTCCGGCTCTCGGAGATCGTCCGCGGCTACCTCGGCGAGCTGTACGCCATCGAGGCGCTCGAGAGCACCACGCCCGAGCTGCTCGCCGCGCTGCGCTCGCGCTCCACGCCCGGCCTGCCGATGGAACAGGTCGTGGCCTTCGCTGAAGCCTCCGACTTCATCCGCTACGCGAAACTGGAGCCCACGCTCGACGACTGCAAACGCGATCTCGAGCTGGGCTACCGCATCATCCACTCCACGCAGGGCGCGCCGAAGCCGTGATCGAGTCCTTCGGTTTTCACAGCCCGCAGTACCTCTGGCTGCTCCTGGGAGCGCCGATCTTCCTCGCGTGGGCGTGGCTGGAGCGCCGTCGTCGCGCGGTGCTGCGCTTCTCGGCCGCGAGTCAGCTCATCAAGCAGGGCCGCGGGTTGCGCCCTTATTTCTTGTGGCTCTTGCCCGTCTTGCGCGTGGCGGCGTTCGTGCTGGCGGTGATCGCGCTGGCCCGGCCACAAGAGCGCGACAGCCGCGTGAAAGACCTGTCGGTGGAAGGCATCGACATCATGATCGCCCTCGACCTCTCGACGTCGATGGAGGCCGCCGATTTCCGCCCCAACAACCGCCTGCACGTCGCCAAAGAGGTGCTGACCGAGTTCCTCGGGAGCCGCAGCAACGATCGCATCGGCCTCGTGGTGTTCTCGGGCGGCGCGTACACGCAGGCGCCGCTCACGCTCGACTACGGCGTGTTGAAAGAGGTCATCAAGCAGCTGCGCACGCGCGTGCTGGAAGACGGCACCGCCATCGGCGACGCGGTGGCCACGGCGCTCAACCGCCTGCGCGATTCTGAAGCGAAGAGCCGCGTGGTGGTGCTCATCACCGACGGCGACAACAACGCCGGCCGCGTGTCGCCGCTCGACGCCGCAGAGGCCGGCAAGGCGCTCGGCATTCCTGTGTACACAATCCTCGTCGGCAAGGGCGGCAAGGTGCCCTTCCCTTCGGGCGTCGACCTCTTCGGTCAGCAGACGTGGCGGGAGGTCGAGATCCCCATCAACCCCGAGCTGCTGCAGAAGCTGGCGTCGATGACCGGCGGTGAGTTCTACCGCGCGACCGATCGCGACTCGCTCAAGGACGGCCTGCAGAAGGTCCTCGACTCGCTGGAGCGCAGCAAGCTGATGGAAGGCGGCGCCATGGCCACCTACCGAGAACATTTTCACGTGTTCCTCTTGGCGGCAGCGCTGTGCCTGGTGCTCGAGTTCTTCCTCAAGTCGACGGTGCTGAGGATCTTCCCGTGACGCCGTGGCGCTTCTCCATCCTCGGGTACAAGGCGGGCTTCGCGCAGCCGTGGTTCCTCGCGGGCATCGCGCTCGCGCTGGTGCTCGGCGCCATCGCCGTCATCGTGTCGCTGCGTCGCGGCGCGCGCGTGTCGAAGGCCGTGCCCGAGCGCCTCGCGGCGATCCTCACGCCGGGCGTCTCGCTCTGGCTGCCGACGCTGCAGAGCGGCAGCTACACGCTGGCGCTGGTGTGCTTCGCGCTGGCGCTGGCGCAGCCGCAGTGTGGTGAGAAGGCCGAGGTCGCCAAGCGCCGCGGCATCGACGTGGTGGTGGCGCTCGACGCTTCAAAATCGATGTACGCGCGCGACGTCACGCCCTCGCGGCTGGAGCGCGCCAAGCTGGAGCTGACCACGCTGCTGGACTCGCTCAAGGGCGACCGCGTGGGCATCGTGGCCTTCGCCGGCGACGCGTTCATCCAGTGCCCGCTCACGTCTGACTACTCGGCCGCCAAGCTCTTCTTGCGCGCCGTCGACCCGGAGCAGATGCCGCAAGGCGGATCGAACATCGGCGCGGCGCTGCAGCTCTCGCGGCAGGTGCTGGAGAACGCCGACCGCGGCGCGAAGGACCGCGTGGTGGTGCTGCTGTCAGACGGTGAAGATCTCACCGGCGACGTGAAGGAAGGCATCGACGGCCTCAAGGAGTTCGGCGCGCGCGTGCTGGCCGTGGGCATCGGCAGCGACACCGGCGAGACCATTCCCGTGTTGAACAAGGCCGGCGACGTCGTCGGCTACAAGAAAGACGAGAACGGCACGACGGTCATCACCCGGCTCGATCGCGCCGGCCTCACCGCCATCGCCGCGGCCACCGGCGGCGAGTTCTTCTACCAGCCGCGCGGCGTGGCCATGGCCGAGGTGGTGAAGGTCATCGACTCGCTGCAGAAGAGCGAGTTGGAGAGCCGCGTCACCATGAAGTATGGCGAGGCGTTCCAGCCGTTCCTCTTCGTGGGCCTCGTCTTTCTCGCGCTGGGGTTCCTCATCGTGCCGTCGTGGCGGCGCGTGAAGAAGCTCGCGACGCCGGCGGCGCTGGCACTCAGCCTGTTCGCCATCAACGCCGACGCGGCCGGCCTGCTCGAGCGCAACCACCCCGAGGTCGAAGCGGGCACCGACGCGTACGAAGCCGGCAAATTTGAAGAGGCGCTCGCGCACTACGACGCGGCGCTCAAAGAGAAGCCCTCAGACCCGCGCGCGCTCTACAACCGCGGCCTCGCGCTGCACAAACTCGGGCGCAACGACGAAGCGAAGCAGGCGTTCACCACGGCGCTGGAGCTCGATCGCAAGGGCGAGCTCGCCTCGCAGCTCCACTACAACCTCGGCAACGTCGCCGCGCTGTCAGGGGACAAGAAGGAAGCCGTGCGCCAGTACCGTCAGGCGCTGCGGAAGAACCCCGGCGACGAGCTGGCCCGCCACAACCTCGAGGTCGTGCTGCGCGATCTGCCGCCCGACGACTCGAAGGGGCAAGACGGCGGCACGCCCGACGCTGGCGGTCATGACGGCGGCAAGCCCGACGCCGGCAACGAAGACGCGGGCATGAAGACCGACGCCGGCGTCGACGCGGGCGTGCCCGACGGCGGCAAGCCCGACGGCGGTGAAGGCGACGCTGGCACGCAAGACGGCGGCACCGACGGCGGCGAAGGCCAGGGCGACGGCGGCCAAGGTGACGGTGGTTCGGGTGACGGCGGCCAGGGCGAGCAGGAACAGCAAGGCGACGGTGGCCAGGGCGATCAGTCAGAGCCGAGTGACGCCGGCAGCGACGGTGGCCTCGAAGCGTCGCAAGATGCCGGCGTGTCGCCGCAAGAGGGCGACCTGTTGCCCGACGGTGGCGTCGACCTCGACAAACAAGACGCCGAGAAGCTGCTCGATTCGATGAAGAGTACGGAAAAGAACCTCCAGCTGTGGCGGTTCAAGCAAAAGGCGCCGAAGCGGGACCCCCATGCAAAGGACTGGTAGCGCGCTCGTCATCGCCGTGTTGCTCGCCGCTGCGCCCGTGCGCGCAGAGGTGCAGTTCACCATGCAGGCCGACGTCGAGAAGGTCGGCACCGAAGACACCTTCCGCGTCGACATCGTCGTCACCAACGCGCCCGACGGCGCCGCGCTGAGCCTGCCTGTCACCGACGACTTCGAGACGCTGGGCCGCAGCCAGTCGACGCAGATGAGCTACTCGCTGGGCCCGGGCGGCACCGGCGTGATGGCGCAGGTGCAGAAGCACACGCTGACCATGCGCGCGAGCCGCACCGGCCTGCTCACCATTCCCGCGGCGACGCTGAGCTTCGGTGGCCGACAATTGAAGACCAACCCGGTGACGATTCAGGTCGTGAAGGGTCGCCTCGCGCCCGATCGCCCCGCGCGACGGCCCAACGTGTTCGGCATTCCTCCGGGGTTCTTCCCGCCCGGCGTCGACCCGTTCGATCCACCGCCGCCGCAGCCCAGCGAGCCCGAGTCGACCGACGACCCCGTGGTGCCGCGCGGCGAAGGCGATCTCTTCGTGCGCATGTCGGTCGACAAGTCGGAGGCGTACGTCGGCGAGCAGGTGATGCTCAGCATTCACCTCTACTCGCGCGTGGATCTCTCGTCGGTCGACGGCGTCACCATGCCGAAGCTCGATGGCTTCCTGAGCCAGGACTTCAAGTCGCCTTCGCAGCTCACCGGCACGCCGCGGGTGCTCAACGGCGTGCCGTACCGCGAGTTCCTGCTGCGCCAGCGCGCCGTGTTCCCGCTGAAGGCCGGCAGCGTCACCATCGAGGCGGCAGAAGCCGACATCACCACCGGCAACATCCTCTACGCGGGGCGCCGCGTGCACCGCAAAGGCAACAACGTCGAGCTGACGGTG
>CAYWON010000109.1:0-15331 GCA_964459885.1 uncultured Archangium sp. | reverse complement strand
CCGCCCGGCCCCGCCAACGCGCTCGTAGGCCGCTGGCGCCTCTCGCGGGAGATCTCGCAGACCGACGTGGCGCTGGGCGAACCCGTGCAGGTGAAGGTGACGCTGGAAGGCCGCGGCAACCTGCAGTCGGTGTCGCTGCCGCCGCTGGGCGCGCCGACCTCGTTCAAGGTCTTCGACCCCGAGACGTCAGACAAGCAGAGCAACTCGAAGTCGCACGTCGGAGGCACGCGCGTCGTCGAGTACACGCTGGTGCCACAGCAGACCGGCACGTTCACGCTGCCAGCGCTGACGGTGCCGTACTTCGACCCCGAGACGCGCAAGTACGACGAGATGCGCGCCGATGAGATCAGCATCACGGTGCGCCCGGGCACCGGCGGCGCCAACGTGCTGACGGTGCCGAGCACCCCGCTCAACGGGCTCGACGGCCCCAAGAACCAGCTCGTGGGCGGCGGCCTCAAGTCGCTGCGGCACACCGCACACTTCGCCGCGCCGCGGCCTCCGCTGAGCAGCGCGCCGTGGTTCCTTCCTGTCGCTGTGGCGCCGGTGGCGCTCACGGTGCTGGGCGCGCTCTTTATGTTCGGCCGCCGCGCGATGGGCGAGACCTCGCCGGAAGCCCAGAAGAAGCGCGACGCCCGCGCCGCCCGCAAGCGCCTCGCCGCCGCGCAGAAGCTGATGCACGGCGGTGGCACCAGCGCGTTCTACGAAGAGGTCGAGCACGCGCTGTCGGGCTTCATGACGGCGAAGCTGGGCACGCCCACCGCGGGCCTCACGCGCGCCGAGCTGACGACGAAGCTGGGCGACGCGAAGGTGCCGGCCGCAGATCAGGCGCGCATCTTCGCGGTGCTCGATCTCTGCGATCTCGGTCGCTACGCGCCGGGCATGGGTGAAGCGTCGGCGCGGCAGAAGGCGCTCGACGACGCCGCGGCCGCGATGGAGGGCTGGTCATGATGACGTCGCTGGTGCTGGCGCTCGCCCTCGCGCAGTACACGCCGCAAGAAGCGCAGGCGGTCTTCGTGGAAGCCAACGACGCGTACTACCGCGGTGACTTCGCCGCGGCCTCCGAGCGCTACCAGAAGCTGCTCACCGCCGATCTTGGCGGCGCCGACGTGCTCTTCAACCTCGGTACCGCGCACCTCGCGGCGGGTCAGCTGGGGCCCGCGGTGCTGTACCTCGAGCGCGCGTCGCGGCTGAGCGACGACGACGACATCAGCGTCAACCTCGCCGTCGCGCGCCAGAAGCAGGTCGATCAGGTCATCGGTGAAGAGAGCGCCGTGCCCTTCACCCAGCGCCTCGCCGCGGCCCTCGACGAGCGCTTGGTGGCCATCGCATTTCTGGCGACGTGGTGGCTCGGCTTCGTCGTCTGGTGGCTGTCGCGGCGCGCGACGAATCGCCTCGTGCCCTCGCTGGTGGCGGCCGGACTGCTGCTGATTGGCGCCGCGCTCGGCGGTGCGTTGGCCATCACCGCGCACGTGCGCAGCACCGTGGTCGAAGCGGTGGTGATGCCCGACGTGGCGCGCGTGCGCGAGTTCCCCGGCGAGTCGGCCAAGGTGGCGTTCGAGGTCCACGCCGGGCTCAAGGTGCGCATCATGGAAACGTCTGGCCACTACGTGCGCGTGCGCTTGCCCAACGCGCTCGAAGGCTGGACCGAGAAGGAAGGCCTGGTGTCGTTGTGAGCGACGCGATGATCGAAGTGGCGAACGTGGTGAAGGTGTACCGCCGCGGCAAGACCGAGGTGCGCGCGCTCAACGGCGTGTCGTTGACGGTGCCCAAAGGCCAGTTCCTGTCCATCATGGGCAGCTCTGGTTCAGGCAAGTCGACGATGCTGAACCTGCTCGGCGCGCTCGACGTGCCCACCAGCGGCACGCTGCGCATCGACGGCAAAGAGATCAGCCGCTTCCCCGACGACCAGCTCTCTCAGTTCCGCCGCGATCGCCTGGGCTTCATCTTCCAGTTCTTCAACCTGCTGCCCACGCTGAGCGCGGTGGAAAACGTGATCCTCCCCGAGCTCCTCTCGGGTCGGTCGCGCGAAGAGCTGGAGCCGAAGGCCAACGCGCTGCTCGAGCAGTTCGGCCTCAAGGGCCGCGGCGCGCACCGCCCCGACGAGCTCTCAGGCGGTGAGATGCAGCGCGTGGCCGTGGCGCGCGCGTTGTTGGCTGAGCCCGCGCTCCTGCTGGCCGACGAGCCCACCGGCAACCTCGACTCGAAGACCGGCGCCGAGGTGCTGCGGCTCATTCGCGAAGCGACGCGCGAACGAAACCTCACGGTGGTGATGGTGACGCACGACCCGAAGGCCGCGGAAGTCGGCGACCGCCTCGTGCGCCTCGCCGACGGCAACATCGTGGGGGATGAATCCGTGCGGGCTGCGGCGTGACAGCCAGCCCCGGACTCGTGTAGGGAAAGAACCTCCCTCGGGGGTTGTAGGAAGTACGACGTGGTCCGCATCGAAGCTGACGTAGGCAGAAACAGGTTGCTCCTCATCATCAGCGGTCGGCCGGACCCTGAGCGCACTGAGGACGCGTGGGCGGCGCTCGATGGCGCGCTCTCGCGGCTCCGCGCACCGGTTGACGTGCTGTCTGACATCCGCGGGCTTGAGATCCTGGACCCGCAGCTGCTCGAGGACTTCAAACGCTTCGGTGAGCGCCTGCGCCAGTTCGGGGTGCGCCGCGTGGTGCGCATCGTCGGAAAGAGCGCGCAGGCCGCCGTGCAGGTCGAGCGACTCACGCGGCACCTCAAGGGCCACGCCGCGCACCTCGCCTTCTCGGAAGCCGACGCCGAGCAGGTCTTCAGCAAGACGTTTTCACCGCCCCGCTGACGTTCGACCGTTAAGGTGGCGCCTCGATCATGGGGTCCCTGCTTCGGCTGATCTCGCTGCGCCACGTCTTTGATTCCCCGCTGCGCACGTTGCTCACGCTGGTGGGCGTGGCCGTCGGCGTCGCCACGTTGGTGGGCATCTCGGCCATCAACCGCTCGGTGTTGGACGCGTTTCGTTCGACCATCGACACCGTCGCCGGCAAGGCCGACCTCACCGTCGCCGCCGACTCGTCAGGCATGCCCGAGGCGCTGCTCGACAGCGTGCGCGACGTGCCCGGCGTCACGCACAGCTCTGGCGGCCTCAGCGTCATCGCGCCGGTGAAAGGTCGCCCGGGGGAGAACGTCTACATCCTCGGCGTCGACCTGCTCGATGACGGCTACTTCCGCAGCTACGAAGGCGTCGACACCGACGTCGGCAAGCTGGCCGACGACCTCGAGTTCTTGAACTCGACAGATCGCCTGCTCATCTCGGATCGCTACGCGCGCGACCGGGGCCTCAAGACCGGCGACACCCTCGAGCTCGTCACGCCGTCGGGCACGCAGCCCTTCGTGATTCACGGCCTGCTGAAAGAGAAAGGCCCGCTCAAGGCCTTCGGCGGCGCGGTGGCGGTGATGTTCTTCGGCTCGCTGCAAGAAGCCTTCGGCAAGGGCCGCACGCTCTCGCGCATCGACGTGGCCATCGACCGCACGGTGCCGCTCGACGAGATGAAAGCGCGCCTGCAGAAGGCCGTGGGCCCGACGCTGGAGGTCGAGTCGCCCGATCGCCGCGGCAGCTCGGTGCAGACCATGGTGCGCAGCTTCCAGCTGGGGCTCAACCTGGGCTCCGGCGTCGCGCTGCTGGTCGGCGTGTTCCTCGTCTACAACACGATGTCCATCAGCGTGGTGCAGCGCCGCCGGGAGATCGGCACGCTGCGGGCGCTCGGGGCCACGCGTCGACGCATCCGCCTCCTCTTCGCGCTCGAGGCGGGCGTGCTCGGGCTCATCGGCAGCCTGCTGGGCCTGCCGCTGGGCCTCGTCGTCGGGAGGCTGGCCATCGGCTCGGTCTCACAGTCGGTGTCGGCGCTCTACACGCGCGTGAACACCGGCGACGTGCAGCTGGGGCCGACCGAGTTGATGGTGGGCTTCGGCATGGGCGTGCTGGGCAGCGTGTTCGCCGCGCTGCGCCCCGCGTGGCTCGCCTCGTCAGTGCAGCCGGTGGAGGCGCTGCGCAAAGACGCCGCCATCGGCGCCGGCGCTGTCGACGTGAAGGCCTGGCCGACGTGGGTGGGTCTGGGGTTGTTGCTCATCGCGTACCCGGTCGCGCAGATCCCTCCGCCCATGGAGAACCTGCCGCTCGGTGGCTACACGGCGATCTTCTTCATCTTGATGGGCGTCACGCTGCTCTCGCCGCTGGTGCTGCGCACGTTGAACGTGGTGTTCCGCGCGCCCGGGCAGCTGCTCTTCGGCATCTCGGGCCGGCTGGCCGCTGACAACTTCGCGCGCGCGCCGGTGCGCACGGCGGTGCCGGTGTCAGCGCTCAGCATCGGCGTCACCATGGCCATCACGCTGTCGAGCTTCGTGGGCAGCTTCGAGCGCAGCGCCGACAAGTGGATCGAGCAGGCCATCCCCGCCGACCTCTTCCTCACTTCTTCGGCGCGGCTGGGCGGCGTGCAGAACCAGCCCATGCGGGAGTCCGTACAGGAAGAGTTGAAGCAGATCCCCAACATCGACCTCATCGATCCCGTGCGGCTCATGCAGCACGATGTGTTGGGCCTGCGCATCTTCATCACCTCGCTCAACGCCGAGGTCTACGCGGCGCGCGGGAAGCCGTTGATCCTCGACGGCAAGTTGCCCGACAAGGCGCAGCGCGCGGCGGGCCACGTGGTGCTGAGCGAGAACTTCGCGCGACGTCGCGAGCTGAAGGTGGGCTCGACGTTCCCCATCAAGACGCCGACCGGTGAGCGCACCTACACGGTGGCGGCGATCATCATCGACTACACGTCAGACCAGGGCTCCGTGGTGATGGACCGGGAGATCTTCAAGCAGCAGTTCTTGAACGACGAGGTCGACACGTTCCACGTGTACGTGAAGGACTTCTCGAAGCTCGAACAGACGCGCACCGACATCACCGCGGCCATCGGCGAGAAGTACAACCTGTACGTGCTGTCGAACGCCGAGCTGCGCGACGAAGCGCGCAAGATGGTCGGCTCGGCCTTCAGCATCACCTACGCGATGGAAGTGGTGGCCGTGGCGCTCGCGCTGCTGGGCATCATCAACACCTTGCTGGCGGCGGTGCTCGATCGCACGCGCGAGATCGGCCTGTTGCGCGCCGTCGGCGCCGACCGCCGCCACGTGCTGAAGCTCTTCACGGGCGAGGCCTTCTTCATCGGGCTCACGGGGAGCCTGTTCGGGTTGGTCACCGGCGGCGTGGTGGGCCTCATCGTCACCAAGATCGTCGGCGTGCAGGCCACGGGCTGGAACTTCCCGTTCTCGTACCCGTGGGCGACAGCGGCGCAGATGTTGGTGGTCGCCACGCTGGCGTCGGTGCTCGCGGGCCTGTATCCCGCTCGGCGCGCGGCCCGGCTCGACGTCGTGGAAGCGCTGGCCTACGAGTAGGTTTCTTCGGGGAGAAGTTCGATGGCAGGCCCATTCCGCATTCTGGTGGTTGAAGACGAGCCGGTGATCCGCGAACTCGTGCGCAGTCTGTTGTCTGACGTGGAATGCGAGGTCGAGACAGCGCCGCACGCGCCCGACGGCCTCAAGCTGGCCAAGACGCAGACGTTCGATCTCATCTTGCTCGACGTCGTCTTGCCGCCGGTGGGCAGCATCCAACTCGACGGCGTGGCGGTGTGCCGCATGCTGCGGGCCGACCCGCGCACGGCGAAGACGCCCATCTACATGCTGACAGCGAAGGTGAAGAAGGCCGACGTCGAGACGGCGATGAAGGCCGGCGCGAGTGGCTACATCCACAAGCCGTTTCGCGGCGCCGAGCTGCTCGATCTCGTGCAGCAGCTCAAGGCGCGCGTCGGCTGATTACGGCAGCCGCGGGTGCAGGAAGCGCGCGAGCGCGAACATGTCGTCCCAGTCGAGCTGGTCGAACTCCAGCGCGAGGTTCTCTTCGGTGCGGCGACGCACGGTGGCCTGGGTGACGACGTCGCGATCGCCGGGAATCGGGATGCAGATGGTGAGGCGATCATCGGCCGCGGCGAAGTCGCCGATCAGCTTGAGGCCCGCCATCGAGAGGTCGGTCGCCTTGGCGATGACCGCGCGGCCTCCGGTGAAGAGCTTCACCATGAAGCCCGCGTCGACGCGCGGGTGAAACCGGGTGGGCATCGGCGACTGCGCAGTGACGGTCAGCATGGCGGGCTCCTTGGTGGGCGCTACAGGGCTCAGTCAGTGTTGATCACGCTGTAGCGCCCGCAACTTTTCGGCTCGTCAGGTACCTTCGGTGGCGTGACGAAGCCGCGCATCGGGCTGGTGTGTTCGGGCGGCGGAGCGCGCGGTGCCTACGAAGCCGGCGTCATCCGCTACCTGCGAGAAGAGCTGCCGAAATCGGCGCGCCAACATGTGCGCTTCGACGTCTTGTCGGGCACGTCGGTGGGCGCCAGCACGGCCTGCTTCATCGCCGGCACGATGCACACGCCCGATGAGCAGGGCCGCGGTCTCGAAGCGCTGTGGACGGGGCTCACGCTCGAGAAGGTCTTCCGCGTGGAAGGCGAGTCGCTCTACTCGGTGAGCCGGAAGATCTGGCGCGCGACGCGGGCGAACGAGCGGCCAGAAGGTTGGCGGCTGTACGACCTCTTTCACCCCGAGCCCATCGAACACATCGTGCGCCACGCCATCGACTGGCCACGCATCGCCGCCAACCTGGCGCGCGGGCTCTTGTCGGCGGTGTCCGTCAGCGCCACGCGCATTCGTGACGGCCGAACGGTGGTCTTCGTGCAGCGTCGGGAACCTGGCCTGCCCAGGTGGAGCCGCGACCCGTACGTGGTGCCTCAAGAAGTGGTGCTGGGCCCCGAGCACGCGCTCGCCAGCGCCGCCATTCCGCTGGTGTTCCGGTCTGCGCGCGTCGGCGACGAGTACTACTGCGACGGCTTCGTGCGGCAGAACACGCCGCTGTCACCTGCCCTGCGGCTCGGGGCCGATCGCGTGCTCATCCTCTCGCTGCGGCACAAGCCGCGCGCCGACATCGACCCGCCGAAGCTCAAGCACATGCCGACGACGCCGCAGGTCATCGGCAAGGTCTTGAACGCGTTGATGGTCGACCGCACCGAGTACGACCTCGACCGCTTGCGACGGCTGAACGAGATGCTCGAGAGCGGCCGTAAGGCCTACGGTGACGACTTTGTGACGCGCATGAACGCAGCGCTGGGTGAGGTGCGCGGCCAGCCGTACCGCGTGGTGAAAGACCTCGTCGTGCGCCCCAGTCGCGATCTGGCGGACCTCGCGCGGCCGCACCTCGAGAAGCTGGCGAAGGTGGAACCCGAGGTGCCGCTGCCGACGCGCCTGCTGCATCGGCTCTCGGGCTCGAACCTCTTCACGCAGGCCGATCTCGGCAGCTACCTGCTCTTCGACGCCGCGTACGCGCGCGATCTCATCTCGCTCGCGATGGAAGACGCCCACGCGCGCCGCGAGCAGCTCATGGCCTTCTTCGATCCGTCCGCGTGAACGGACCATCTGACGCGGGAGACGCCTCGCTTCGAGGCGTTTCAGACACTTAGAGCTGGCACGTCCCCTGAAGAGCGCCGGTGCACCACGCACCACCGAAAGGCGCTCACATGGACTCGTCGAACCGCATCTCGCTGACCCCCACCGTCGCCCGGCAGACGCCGAAGAACGAGTTCGGCAACGTGCTGAAAGACGCGCTGCAGACGGCGGCGAACGTCGGTGGCTCGCTGCTGGGCGGCGCCGGCATTCCCGGCGCAGGCATCGTCAGCGCGGCGGTCAGCAACGTGTCGGCGCTGGCCAACGCGGGCAGCAACGCGCGGGCGGCCAGCTACGCCGCGTCGGGCGTGCAGACCATCGGCACCGGCGGCGCGGGCGGCGCGACAATCAGCGGTGGCGGCGCGACGCAGGCGGCCCTCAACAGCAGCATCGGCGCGGGCGGCGACGTGGGAGGAATGATCGGCCAGATGCGGGCCGAAGCCGACCGCTCGATGATGATGCAGATGCAGATGCAGAACGAGAGCCGTGAGTACAACACGCTCTCGAACGTGCTGAAGGTGCGGCACGACTCGGCGAAGTCGGCCATCAACAACATCCGGTGAGCGAGCCATGGCGATCAACCCACTCGGGGGCGCCGGCCCGTCAGGTATTGCCGGCGCAGGCGGCCCGCAGAAGACAGGTGAGAGCTTCGGCAAGGTGATGAAGGGCCAGGCGCGGCTCGAAAACGCGCCCATCCCCGTCCAAAACCAGCCGAAGACCGAAGCGGTCGCGACCAACCAGGCGCAGGCCGGCAAGTGCCGCGTCGAGAGCTCGAAATCGGTCGGCGCGACCAACAGCGCAGGCCAGGTGACGGCGGCGAAGGTGCTCGATCAGGTGAACCAGGCGCAGCACCGCATGGAACAGATCCTCAAGGTGGCCGAGTCGGGCAAGTCGTTCTCACCCGCCGAGCTGCTCTCGCTGCAGACCCACGTGTACCGCGCCTCCCAGGAGCTCGACCTCGCCGGCAAGGTCGTCGAGAAGGCCACGGGCGGCATCAAGCAGGTCCTCCAGACCCAGGTGTGACGCCCATGAAACGCACGCTCCTCATCCTCTGCATGACGGTCTTCGCTGGCTGCGCGACGCAGATTCAGCACGGCCTCGACGAACGCGACGCGAACGAGATCGTCTCGGCGCTGGTGGCCCGCGGCTTCGACGCCAAGAAGGTCCCCGAGAAAGGCAAGAAGCCCACGTGGGCCATCGAGCTGGACGACTCGCAGGCCACCGAAGCCCTGCGCGTGCTGACCGAGCTCAAGCTGCCGCGGCCTGCGCGCCTCAAGACGCAGACCCTGGCCGCCAACGCGGGCCTCATCGACACGCCGTCGGCCGAGCGGCTGCGGCAGCTCGAAGCGCAGGAAGGCGACATCGAAGAAGCGCTCGAGACGATGGACGGCGTGACGTCCGCGTCGGTGGAGCTGGTGGTGCCGCCCGCGCCGCGCCCCGGTCAGCCGCCCGTCCCCTCAAAGGCGTCGGTCTTGCTGCGCGTCCACCCCGACACGATGGAGCGTCTGCAGCAGCAACGCGCCCAGCTCCGCGCCCTCGTGGCCGCGTCGGTCGATGGGCTGCAGTCCGACGACGTGGTGTTGGTGGTGGACCCCGTCGTCGTGCCGGCCGCGCCGCCGCGCGTCGACACGCGCAGCACGCTGAAGCCGCTCGTCATCGGTCTGGGCGTCGCCTTGTCGGTGCTGGCGATGGCGCTGGTGTTCCTGACGTTCCGGTTGCGCAGCCTGAAGGTGGCCGCCGCGCACGCGCCGCCGCCGACGACGTCTGCTGCAGCGCCGACGCCGCCCCCGCGCCCCGTCATCAACCCGGCCGTGCAGCGGAAGGTGGCCTGAGATGAGCGCCACGCGCGTCGAACGGCAGCCGAAGGCCCACGAGCCACGAGCGCTGGGCTTCTCAGAGAAGGTGGCGCTGTTCGTCTCAGCCCTGCACCGCGAGCGCTGCGAGACGCTGCTCGAGGGGTTCGCGACCGAGTCGCGCCAGCGGGCGACGCAGTTCGCCAGCCAGGTGACGACGTGGGACTCCGCGCGGCGTCAGGCGCGGCTGACGCACGAGTTCGGCGCGCGGGCCGACGCGGCGACGCGACTCAAGCAGGTGGTGCTGAACGTTCAGGGCCCGCTGCGCGCGGCGGTGGTGGCGGCGCTGCCCGCGTCGATGCGGCAGGACTACCCGCAGTTCCACGAGAGCGTCGACGCCTTCGGGCCGGTGGTGCGCGGCCTGGCGTCCCGCCTCGTGAAGGAAGCGGCCCGGTGAGACACAGGTATGTCGTTCGGCAGAGGTGCGCCGAGGTCAGGTGAGACGATGATGGTGGCGGGGCCGGCATCAGACGTGACGGGTTGAGACGTCGGTGAGGCACCGCTGCCAACGAAGAGCAACGGAATGTCGGCGCTCCGGCCATTCATGGCGGGGCGTCGTCTGGGCGGGGTGGTGGGGTCGTGGGTTGGTGGGCGTGGAGGTCGAGCTGGTTGTGCGGGCGTGGCGGTGGGGCTGCGGGGCACAGCGCGGCTTGAGCAGTTGGAGGTGGTGAGCCGTTTCCGACGGGCGTGGAGGGCCGGCGGGTCGCGGAAACGGTGTGGGCGAGTCATCTTCGGAGGCGGTTGCGGCGGGTTGGGCGTCGCGGGCGTTGGTGGTGGGCGCGAAGACGATGCGGGCGTGAGGTTGGCGTGGAGTCACCCCCGGGAAGGGTGAACCTCGTTGTCGCTCTGGAACCCCCGTCCAGAGCGCCGATGAGCGGGTCGTAGGCGGCGCCTCCGGTGAGGGAGGCGCCGCCTTTGGTTTTGCGGGCACCGTCTCAATCCGCGGACTGAGCCTGCTCGGCAAACCACTGAAATTACTCACGCAGGGCTTGGCGCGGCGGGTGAACAGCTGGAAGGCATGCCCCGCTCCAACCGCAACGACATGACGGTGACGTCGACGCTCAGCGTGACGATGCCGTCGCCGACCGTGTCACCGCCGGTGGTCGCCTCGCGCGTGCGCCTCACGCCGATGCAGAAGCTGACCCGCGCGCACCTCGCGGCGTCTTCGCGCCCGGCGGCGATGGCGGAGCTGGCGGCGTCGGCCTCCCGCGTCGCCCAGCGCGTCGCGGCGCAGCTGAAGACGTCGGTCGCCGTCGAGCCGCGCCTGCAGACCGCGACGCTGCACCCGTTCTCGCACCTCGCCGCGAAGGCGCTCTTCATCACCCTCGAGTGTGGCGGTGACGGCGTCGCGGTCGTCGAGCTGGACCTGATGGGCGCCGGCGCGCTGCTGAACCTCGTCACCGGCGTGCGCGACACGGTGGGGCCGCCGACGCGTCTGGCCTCCATCGAAGAGGCGGCGCTGGGCTGGGTGTTGCTGTCCGCGCTCGCCGAGCTCCGTGCGGAAGCGGGTCTCGCGCCGTTTGCGCCGCGGCTGCTCTCGCTCACGATGGACCGCGGCGACGTCTTGCGCGTGATGGACGCGCGTCGTCGCCACGTCGCGCTGCAGCTCGACCTTCAGCTGGGCGAGACCCGCTGCGGCGCCCGCGTGCTGCTGCCGGCTCTGTGGCTGCAGTCGAAGCTCGACGCGCTGCCGGACGAAGCGCCCGCCGCGCTGCACGAGGCCGTCGCGGAGGCCACCTTGCCGGCCACCTGCTTCATCGGCTCGTCGCTTTTGCCGCCGGGCGAGGCCGCGTCGCTCGCCCCCGGAGACGTCGTGTTCATCGGTGGCGTCGAGCAGCAGCACTTCGGGCTCACCGGACCGGGTCGCCTGGTGCTGCCCACCTTCGAGCTCCGCGGCTCGTTCACCGAAGCCGGCTTCTCTCTCACCCGCGCCGTTCCCCGCCCCACGCAGGAGTCCACCATGTCGCAGATTGATCCTTCAGTTCCCGTCGAAGTCGAGATCGAGCTCACCCGCCTGCGCCTGCCGCTGCACCAGCTGGGCACCATCAAGCCCGGCGCCGTGCTGCCGCTGCACATCAACGCCGCGCAGCAGGTGCTGGTGCGCATCGGCGACAAGGCGGTCGCGAAGGCCGAGCTGGTCGAGATCGAAGGCGAAGTCGGCGCGCGCATCATCGCGATGCTCTGAGGCCCGCCATGACGCTCTCGCCTCGTCACAAGTTGTTCGCCGCCGCTGGCCTCGCGCTGCTCGCGCCGCTGGTGGCCGCCACGCAGGGCGCGTCGGCCTCGACGGTGGCGCGCGTGGTCCTCGGCCTCGCCGCTGTCGCCGGCATCGCCGTGTGGTTCGTGAAGGCCCGCGGCGGCCTGCAGCTCGGCTCGAAGTTCAAGTCGACGCCGCGCCTCGCCGTCGTGCAGCGCGTGGGCCTCTCGCAGCGCACGGGCCTCGCGCTCGTCGAAGTCGACGGCAAGCCGTACCTCGTCGTGCACGGCGACGGCTTCGCCCGCATTCGCCCGGCGCGCCGCCCGCAGCGGGTCTCGCCGCGCCCTGCCCCCTCACCTGTCGCTCACCAAGAAGGAGTCGTCTCATGAAGACCACGTCACTCGTGCTGCTGGCGGCCACGCCGGCGCTCGCCAAAGGCATCGAGCTCCCCAGCGACGGCTTCGCTGGCAATCAGCTGCAGATGATGGGGCTGCTGGCCGCCATGGCCATCATCCCCTTCGCGGTGATGATGCTGACGAGCTTCTCGAAGATCGTGGTCGTGCTCTCCATCGTGCGCTCGGCGCTGGGCACGCAGCAGGCGCCGCCGACGATGGTGCTGACGGGCCTCGCGGCCGTGTTGTCTGCCACCGTCATGACGCCCACCTTCGAGAAGATGTGGGCTGAGGGCCGCGCGCAGTACGCGGAAGGTGGCGACGCCGTCAGCATGCTGACGAAGGCCGGCACCGTGCTGCAGCCGCTCAAGGACTTCCTGGTGAAGCACGGCAGCGACGAAGAGCGCGCCCGCTTCGTCGACATGGCCCGCGAGCTGCGCGCCGCGGATGAGAGCGAGCTCGTCAGCGAGAAGGACCTGTCGATCATCGTGCCGGCGTTCGTCATCACCGAGCTGAAAGAAGCCTTCATCATCGGCTTCCTCATCTTCCTGCCCTTCCTGGTGCTCGACATGCTCATCGCGAACGTCTTGCTGGCGCTGGGCATGCAAACGCTGTCGCCGAGCCAGGTGAGCCTGCCGTTCAAGATCCTGCTCTTCGTCGCCGTCGACGGCTGGGCGCTGCTCTCGCGCGGTCTCATCCTTGGGTACCGGTGAACGCCATGGACACCTCACTCCTCCTCGGTCTCGCCCGCGAAGCGCTCCTGCTGATGGTGCTCGCGTCGCTGCCTCCCATCGGCGCGTCGTTGGTCGTCGGCTTCTTGATGTCGCTCGTGCAGGCCACCACGCAGCTGCAGGAATCGACGCTGTCGGTGGTGCCCAAGCTCTGCTCGGCGGTGCTGGCGCTGGTCATCGCCGGCCCGTGGATCGGCGCGCAGCTCACCCGCTTCACGACGCAGCTGATGCTCACGCTGCCTTCGGTGGCGTCGTGACCTCCGCCGCGCTGCAGCTGGCCATCGACGCGCTCGCGCCTCATGTCATCGCGGTCGCGATCATCTCGAGCCGGCTGCTGCCCGTCGCGTTCCTCTGCCCGCTCTTCGGCGGCACCCACGCGCCGACGCACGTGAAGCTGGGGCTGGTGCTGGCCGTCGCGCTCTTCGTGCATGGCGCCGGAGGTGTGACCGCGCCGGTCGTCGGCGACGCCTTCACGTTCGGCGGGCTGGCCGCGCAGGAGATCCTCTTCGGCACGTCGCTGGGCCTCGTCGCCGCGCTGCCCTTCGACGCCGCGCGCATGGGCGGCCGCTTCATCGACCTCTTCCGGGGCTCGTCGGCGGAGGCCGCGCTGCCCATGGCGGGCTCGAAGGAAGCGGCGACCGGCGACGCGCTGTACCACCTGCTGCTCGCGCTCGGCTCAGCGGGCCTGGTGCTGCCGGCGATGCTGGCGGCGTTGACCAGGAGCTACGGGTTGGTCGCGCCCGGCGCCTTTCACCACACCGAAGACGTCGCGCTGTACCTGGCCGGCCTCGTCGGCGCGGCGTTCGCGACTGGCTTCGCCATCGGCGCACCCATCGCTGCGCTGCAGCTCGCCATCGACGCCTGCCTCGGCCTCGCGTCGCGCGCCGCGCCCAACATGAACCTCCAGGACACCGGCGCCCCGCTGCGCATTCTGGGTGGCGGCGCGGTGCTGTGGCTCATGGTCGGCCTCATCGCCGGCCGCCTGCAGGACTTCGCGCTCACCCACGCCGACGAGCTGACGTCCCTCTCATTCCGGGGGCTTGCCGGGTGAACTGACCGTCTCCCGACGCGGACGGGCAACACCCGTAACCCACTGAAATCACGGCAGCGCCAGCTGGCGCGGTGGCTGCTCATGCCCAGGTCTGCCCATGAGTGAGAAGACGCATCAGCCCAGCCAGAAGAAGCTCGATGACGCGCGGAAGAAGGGCCAGATCCCGCGCAGCAAGCTCTTCACGTCGGCAGCGGTGACGCTCGGCGGGCTGGGCGGCACGTTTGTGTTCCTCGGTGACACCACGCGCCGCTTCTCGACGTGGACGGCGACGCTGCTGTCGTCACACGACACCGCCCCCACCGCGGCGCTGCGCGACGGCGTGCAGGTGCTGGCGCTCTGCGCGCTGCCCAGCCTCGCTGGCGCGCTGTTGGCGTCGCTCGCGTCGGCTGTGGCCACGACCGGCGGCTTCGAGTTCAACGCCGACGCCGTCAGCCCCAAGGCCGAGCGCCTCAACTTCGTCGAAGGCTTCAAGAAGCTGTTCTCGAAGCGACAGCTCGTCGACGTGCTCAAGGGCCTCGCGGTCGCCGCCATCATCTTCTGGCTCTTCTGGAACGCGGTGCAGTCGAACGCGTCGCTGGCGTTCTCGGCGATGCACCACGACGGCGCGGCGGCGTTCGCGGCGCTCGTCGCGGTGCTGCGGCCCATCGTCATCAAGGCGTCAGTCGTCTTGCTGGTGCTGGGCGTCGCCGACTGGGCGCTCGCGCGGCAGCGCCACATCAAGGACCTCATGATGTCGCACGAAGAAGTGAAGCAGGAGCACAAGAACTCTGAAGGCGACCCGCACCACAAGTCGAAGCGCAAGTCGTTGCACAAGCAGCTCGCCAACGGCGGCAGCGCGCGCGGCGTGCAGAAGGCCAGCGCGGTCGTCGTCAACCCGACGCACATCGCCGTGGCGCTCCGCTACGCCGAAGACGAGTGCGACGCGCCGTACATCGTCGCCAAAGGACAAGAGGAGGACGCCTTGAAGATCCGTCAGCAGGCCGCAGCGCTGGGCATTCCCGTGGTGCGCGACATCCCGCTCGCGCGAAGCCTCATTCACTACGACGTCGGCGAAGAGGTGCCTGAAGAGCTGTACCAGGCCGCCGCCGCCATCCTCAAGGTCGCGCTCGAGACCACTGAAGAGAACAAGAAGGAGACCGAGTCATGAACCAGGTGTTGGCAGTCGTCGAGAAGGTGCTGGGCCGCGCGAAGGCGTCGTCTGACGTGGTGTTGGCCATCGTCATGGCGATGATCATCGGCGCGATGATCGTGCCGCTGCCGAGCTGGGCGCTCGACGTGGGGCTGGCGCTCAACCTCGCCGCGGCCGTCGCGCTGCTCGTCGCCGCGCTCTACGCGAAGGACGCGCTCAAGGTCGCGTCGTTCCCCACGCTGCTGCTCATCACCACGCTGTTCCGCCTGGCGATGAACGTCTCGTCGACGCGCCTCGCGCTGTCAGAAGGGCACGCGGGTGAGATCATCCAGGCCTTCGGCGACTTCGTGGTGCGCGGCGACTACGTGGTGGGCGCGGTCATCTTCGCCATCCTCACGCTGGTGCAGTTCCTGGTGGTGACCAAGGGCGCCGAGCGCGTCGCCGAGGTCAGCGCGCGCTTCACGCTCGACGCCATGCCCGGCAA
>CAYWON010000108.1:8878-24458 GCA_964459885.1 uncultured Archangium sp. | reverse complement strand
GGCACCAACATCGGCGACGGCCTCGCGGCGGGTCAGCGGCAGATCAACAAGGCCAGGAACGACTTCCGCGTGAACCGGCTGCTGCTGCTCTCAGACGGCCAGCCCACGGTCGGCATCACCAGCTCGAACGGCCTCGTCAACGTGGTGCGCCGCATCCGTGAAGACGGCATCTCGGTGACGTCGCTCGGCGTGGGCGCGGACTTCAACGAAGACCTCATGCAGCGCCTGGCCGACGTCGGCGGCGGCTCGTACGGCTTCATCAGCAACGCCACCGCGACCGCGGCGCTCTTCCAGAAAGACCTCGAGCAGGCAGGCACCATGGTGGCGCAAGGCGCGGCGCTGTCCTTCACGCTGCCTGCGGGCGTGCGCTTCGTGCAGGTCTACGGCCGCCCCGTCTCCCAGCTGGGCAGCACCGTCACCATCGGCCTGCCTGACTTCTCGTCGCGCCAGGTCGAGAAGCTCGTGGTGCAGTTCGCCGTCACGCCGGGCGTGCGCTCGGGCAGCGTCGACATCAGCAGCTTCAAGCTCGACTACACCGACCTCTTGCAGGCGCGCCCGGCCGACGCGCGCCTCTCGCTCGCCGCGATGGTGACCGAAGACGCAACGCTGGCCATGCAACAGCGCGACAAGGGCGCCGTGGTGCTGGCCAACAAGGCGCGCGCGGCGCTGAACTACCAGAAGGCGGCGACCGCCATCGAGCTGGGCAACTTCGACGACGCGAACCGCGCGCTGAAGCAGAACGAGGCCATCTTCGAAGAAGCCGAAGCAGTGGCGGGCGCCGACGCGATGGCCGACGAGCGCAGCACCAACACCGGCATCTTCGGGCTCTCGACCGCGGCGCCTTCCGCGGCACCTGAGCAGCGCCGCGAAGCCGTCAAGAAGATGAAGAGCGAGTCGCTGCGCTCAGCCGGCCGCGGCGCGTCGCTCTACTGAAAGCGGTACGCCACGCCGAGGCCCGCGTCGAACGCGACCTCGGTGGGGCGGCTGGTGCGCACCACGGGCCCCACGCGGGCCTTCGCGTAGAGCGCGAAGCTGCTGGTGAGGAAGTACTCGACGCCACCGCCGGTGAGGATGGGCAGGTTGAAGCCACCGAAGCTGCCGAACTCGACCCACATCGGCAGGTCGACGTTGATGCCGATGGCCAGCGCGCTCGACGCCGCGATGCCGAAGCGGAAGCCGACGGGCAGGTTCAAGCCCCCGCGCGTGCCCTGCAGGTACGACGAGGCGACGAAGAAGCCGGGCTCGAAGACCACGCCCAGCGACACGCGACCCGAATCGAAGAAGCGGAACTTGAGCAGCGCCTGCAGCTTGCCGCCGGGCGCGACGTCGCGAGGCTGACCTTCGATGCTGTAGATGAACGACGCGCGCACGCCGAGGTTCAGCCCCGACACGATGCCACGCTGGTAGCTGGCGCTGATGCCCGGGTAACCGAGCTCACCGGTGATGAGGTTCGCGCCGGGCGCCACGGTGCGCGCGCCGACGACGCTCCACGTCTGGCCGGTCTCTTCGACCGACGCCGGCGCGGTCGTCTCGGGCTTCTTCTCTTCCTGCGCCGAAGCCGCGAGCGCCACCAGACACAGCGTCAACGCTGACAGTCGCTTCACGGCAGCCCCCGCTCTCGCGCCAGCGCGAGGAAGTCCGCTTCCAGCTTCGCCAACGACGCCTGTGCACGGGCCCGCGCCTGCGCCATCGGCTCACCCGGCGACATCGCCTCGCGCCACTCGAAGTACACCTTCACCTTGGGCTCGGTGCCCGACGGCCGCAGCGTCACGCGGTGACCGCCCGCGAGCTCCCACGCCAGCACGTTCGATTTCGGCAGCGTCAGCGCGCTCGTCTTGCTGCCTTCGACGCGCGTCTGGGCCTGGTAGTCGAGCGCCGCTTCGATGGCCGCCGCGCCGACCGAGCTGATGGGCCGCGCACGGAACGCTTCCATCACCGCGCGGATCTGCGCCGCGCCACTCGTGCCTGGCAACGTCGCGTTGAACTGGCTGCCGAGGAACAGGCCGTGCTCGCGCTGCACCTCTTCGAGGTAGCCGAACAACGTCTTGCCGCGGCTCTTGCACCACTGCGCCATGTCGGCGGCGACCACCGCAGAACCGACGCCGTCCTTGTCGCGCACCAGCTCGCCGACGGTGTAGCCAATCGCTTCTTCGTACCCCATCAGGAAGCGGTAGCCCTCGGGCTGCAGCTCCATCGCGCGGTTGGCGATCCACTTGAAGCCGGTGAGCGTCTCTTCGAAGCGCGCGCCCTTCGCTGCGGCGATGGCCTTCAGCTGCGAGCTCGACACGATGGTGGTGATGACGAGCGGCTTGTCGGCCTTCACCTGCGTCAGCATGAAATGGCCCAGCAGCACGCCGAACTCGTTGCCGGTGAGCATCTTCAGCTGACCGCTGTCGTCGCGCGCCATCACGGCGAGGCGGTCGGCGTCGGGGTCATTGGCCAACACGATGTCGGCGTTCACGTCCTTCGCGAGCGCGAGCGACAGGTCCATCGCGCCCTTCTCTTCAGGGTTGGGGAAGCGCACCGTGGGGAACGCGCCGTCGGGCTCCTGCTGCTGCGGCACGGGCGTCACCTTCGTGAAGCCCGCGGCCTTCAGCGCGCTGATGGCCCAGTGGCCGCCGACGCCGTGCATCGCCGTGTAGACGATGGACAGGTCGCCCGACTTCTTCACCGGCCGCAGCGCGAGGATGGCGTCGAGGTACTCACGCTCCAGCGTCGCGGGCACGTCGACCCACAGGCCCTTGCTGCGCGCGTCGGGCTCGCTCATCAGTTTCACGTCGCGCGCCGCGCCGACGGCGTCGATGGCCTTCGCGATGCCGGTGTCGTGCGGCGGGACGATCTGCGCGCCGTTGCCCCAATAGACCTTGTAGCCGTTGTACTCGGGCGGGTTGTGCGAGGCGGTCACCATCACGGCGGCCGCGGCGTTCACCTTCGCCAGCGCGAACGCAGTCACCGGCGTGGGAGACAGCCCGACGAACACGTGCGCGGGGATGCCTTCAGCGGCGAGCACCTGCGCGGTCTCACGCGCGAACTCGAGGCTCATGACGCGACCGTCACGGCCGACGACGACGCCGCGCTTCACGACGTCAGGCACCGTCGCTTTCAGGTAGCGCGCAAGGCCAGCGGTCGTGCGACGAACGACGGCGAGGTTCATGCGGTTGGTGCCGCCGCCCAGCGTTCCGCGCAGGCCGGCGGTGCCGAACTCCAGCGACGCGCCGAAGCGGTCCTCGAGCTCCTTCCAGTCCTGCTTCGCGACGAGCGCGCGCACTTCTTCGGCCGTCTTCGTGTCGGGGTCGGCGTCAGCCCACGCCGTCGCCAGGGTCGCCAACTTTTGCGGGTCCATGACGTGCATGACTACGGCAAGCGCGCGGCGCGGGGAAATAAATGCCGCCAGCCGCCACGACGTGGTGACGCGCGCGTCAGACCGTCTCGAAGTGCACCACCACCGACGGCGCGATGCGGTAGCCCTGCTCGTCGCGCTCCAGCACCTCGCGCAGGCCCAGCTTCCGCAGCGTCGACAGCGCCACGTACACGCGGTTGAGCCCCGCTTCACGCTGCGGGTTCTCTCCGGGCCACCCGGCTTCCAGCAGCGCATCGACGTCAGACGACACACCCGGCGCCGCGCGCCGTTGGCGTGCGAGGTGCAGCGTCAGGCGACGCAACGGCCCGGGCCGGAGCTCGAAGACCTCGCCGCTGGGCGTGCCGACCCACGCGGCCTCGGGGCCCAGCGTCATCGACGGCTCGGCGGGCGCGACATCGGCCACCAGCCGAGAGAGGCGCGCGCGCACCGCCGCGGCGTCCGGCTCGACGCCCAGCAGCTCGAGCTCGCGCGTCCACACCTTGAGGTACTGACGCATCGTCGCGCGCGCGTCGGGCGCTGCCGTCACGACGTTGGCGTTGACCCACGCCACCAGCGACGGAATGGGTTGCGCCGCGGCGCTGGCGTCGAGGCGGAAGGCCTGTTCCACCGGCTCCGGCAACGTCGTGTACGCGAGCACCGAGCGCATCATCAGCACCAGCGCGCAGACGTCGGCGCCAGGTGACGCCGCCGCGCCAGCCGCGACCTCCGGCGCTGCGAACACCGACGCAGCCCCCGACGGCGCGCCGAGCTCGTCGTACACGACGACGTTGTGGCCGAGCCCGAACAGGCACACGTCACCGCTGCGCGTCACCAGCACGTTGCCCCACGACAGCGCGCCGAAGAGCTGGGGACGTTTCGCCGCGTGCGCCGCGCCGACCGCCGCCGCGCAGCGCCCGACGATGGCCATCGCTTCTTCGTACCCGACGCGTTCCCGGGCGCGCGCGACACGGTCGATGACAGCCTCCGCGTCGAGCGCCGCGTCACACGCCAGCGCGACCCACGGCACGCCTTCGTGCCGCCCCTGACCGGCCAACGCGGGAATGCCCGGCCCCGAGACCTGCGCGTGGGCGTCGGCGAGGCGCTGCAGCGCCACCGCCGCGTGGGACGAAGCGGTCAGCTCCGGCGCGGGCACCACCACGGTGCGGGGCACACCGGTGGCGGCATCGCGGGCTGCATAGACATGGAAGGCACCACGCTGACGAAGCGCGCGCGGCGCCAGAAACCGGCCGAGCCACTGCATGTCGCGCACGAAGCTAACAACATCGCTCCGTACGCGACATGCAGTGTCACGGGTGCAGTCCCAGCCAGCCCCCCGCGCCGGCCGCGACGAACGACCCGTCGGCCCGAACCACGCACTTCGAGACGCTCCCGCCCACCCCCGGAGGCGTCACGTCGGTGAAGGACATGCCCCCGTTGTCCGACAGCAACACGAAGCCCGTGTCGTCGCGCAGCGGCTGCTTCTCGCCCACCACCACCACGCGGTTGCCGCGCATGCACACGCCGCGCGCCCACGACTTGCCCCCGCCGATGAGCGGCGAGACGTCGACGGCCGTGTACTCGGCCGCCGTGTAGCGGTCGGCGCCCGACACGAAGATCTTCCCGACGTCGGCGTCCTGATCGACACCCACCGCCACCACGCGCGCGGTGTCCGCCGCCACGCCCCACAGCTCGCCGTCGAAGCTCGACGTCAGCTCGATCTGCTCGAACTCGAACGGCGAAGCGGTCGCGCCGCGCGCCGGCAGGAACACGACAGGCGGCTCCGCGATGGTGGAGCCCACGCCCAGAAAGCGCCCGTCGACCACGGTGAGGTCGAGCATCTGGCGCACCGGCGAGAGCGACGCCGACGCGTCGGTCCAGTCTGCGGCGCTGACGCCCGTGGCGCCGGCCGGCCGGTAGAGCAGCTGCGTTCCGTTGAGCGACTCCGCGAGCGCGCTGCCGTCAGCCAACACGCGCAGCTGGCCCACCACGTACTGCCGCCCCACGGTGTTCACCGGCGTCAGGTAGTTGCTCGACGTCATCGGCGACGCGGTCGTGTCGACGCGCACGGCCATCACGTTCGAACCGGTACCGCCGACGTACAGCGCGCCGTCAGGCCCGCGGGTGATGGAGTTCACGCGCAACGTCGAGAGCGACGAGACGGGCTGGTCCCACGACTGGCCCTGGTCGGTGCTGCGGTACAGCCCGTTGCCGACGGTGCCCGAGCCGCAGCCCAACCACAGCGTGCCGTCGTCATCGACCTGCAGCGCGTCGACGCGGTTGATGCCGGGGCACGTGTGAGCGCGCTCCGTCCACGAAGAACCTGAGCCGCCACCGGTACTTCCGGAACCTCCGCCCGTGCCACCGCCATCGGGGCCCGACGGGTCGGGGTTGCAACCAGCACCAACGAAGACGACCAGAGCGAAGAAGAGGGTGCGCGTCATGCACGCGATGGTGACAACCACCGCGCGCCGCGCCGCCTTAAGCGACCTTAAATCTCAGTACTTCGAGTTCGACTTGGCGCCGGTGACGATGGCGATGCTGGCCGACGCGCCGATGCGGTTCGCGCCCGCGGTGATCATCTTCATCGCGTCTTCGGTCGAGCGCACGCCGCCCGAGGCCTTCACGCCGACGTCGTCACCGACGATGCGGCGCATGAGCGCCACGTCTTCCGCGGTCGCCCCACCCTGCGCGAAGCCGGTGGAGGTCTTCACGAACGCCGCGCCCGCCGCCTTCGACAACGCGCAGCCGATGATCTTCTCGTCTTCCTTGAGCTGCGAGGTCTCGAGGATGACCTTCACCGGCCACGGCTTCGCGGCCTGCACCACGGCCTCGATGTCCTTCTGCACGAGCGCGTAGTCCTTCGCGCGCAGCGCGCCGATGTTGATGACGGTGTCGATCTCCCGGGCGCCGCAGCGCACCGCTTCACGCGTCTCGAAGGCCTTGGCCGAAGGAATGCCCGCGCCGAGCGGGAACCCGACCACGGCGATGGGCAACACGTTGCTGCCGTGCAGCGCGCGCGCGGCGGTGCCCACGTTGATGGAGTTCACGCAGACCGTCGCGAAGCCGTACTTCCTGGCCTCGTCGCACAGCTTGAGCACCTCTTCGCGGGTGGCCTCAGGCTTGAGCAGCGTGTGGTCGATGTACTGCGCGATGTCCTGGCTTGTGCGCAGCTTGTCGGGTGACACGCGCGCCGTGAGGCCCGAGCGCACCGCGAGCGACGTGCCGCAGGTGTCGTGGTTGGGGCACTCGAAGCACGAAGGCGCGCACTCGTCGGCCTTGGCGGAGCTCTTGGAAGGGCCCGTTGTGCACGGCGCTTCGGTGCCGGCCTTGTGTGCTTCCAGGCGGCGCTTCACGCGCTCGGTGATCTCATCAACCATTGCGTTGACGTCGTTCGACATGGGCGCACAGAGATATCAATACGTGGTGGGTCCCGCGAGCGAGATGAGCGCCAGCCACGCCGCCACGCCCAGACCGCAGAACAAGACCATCGGCGCCACCACCGCCAGCACCGCCTGCCCGGTGCGCACGCCGTGGAGCTCGCGCAGCGCCAGCACCCGCAAGACGAGCGCCCACAGGGGGAAGACGTAGAAACCGCACAGCGGGAGCAGCCCGATGACGAACGGGGCCATCGCCAGCGCGTTGGCCCGCACGCTGGTGGCCCACGAGCGCGGCTCGGCGCCGATCAGCTTCAGCGTCAGGTGATCCATCGCCGACACCACGAAGGTCGAGGCCACCTGCACGAAGAACAGCATGACCAGGTAGCCCACGAAGATGCCGCCGAAGAGCAGCGGCGGCGGCCCTCCGTCTGCGTCCTTCGCTGCGGGCGTGAGCGCGAACACCGCCGTCAACCCGACCGCGTACAGCAAGAAGGTCGGGCCGAAGCCCACCAACGACGAGATGGCGGCGAAGAGCGTCGAGCCTGCGAGAGAACCGTCTGGCTCGGCCGCAGACAGCGTCTGCACCGGCGACCCGAGCAGCTTGAGCGACGTGCGCCACCAGGCCCGCCACACGCCCAGCGACTCGCGCTCGTCCCACGGCAAGACGCCTTCCCGCTCGACGCAGGCCGGGCACAGCCACGCCGCGCCCGACTGCGTCAGACACTGGCCACAGCCGAACGTGCCGCAGCGGGAACAGGCACCGGTGGCCGCGAGGTCTGAATGAATGACGCACCGCGCGTCACCAGTGGCGGCGATGGGCAGCGCCAACGAGCAGTGGAAGCAGGTCTGCGCGCCCAGCGGGTTGTAGTAGCCACAGGCGGGGCAATTCACGCCCCTGTATTGCAGCAGTCGGCGTCGCTATGGGGAAGTCCTGATGAGCAGCACCACTCTCGACAAGCTGTGGAAGACCCTCGGGCTCGACTCGTTGCCCCCCGACGCGGGTACCGCCGAGTCGCTGGCCGCCACGCGCCGCGCTGATCAGTCGGCGCCTTCGCTGCGCGCTTCCGACGGCATGATCACCGAGCGCACCGACCTGCCGCGCATCTCGCTGACGCCTCCGCACAGCGGCGTCGACGCGCCGCCCATCAGCGACGAGCTGCAGGTCACCGGCTTGCTCGGTCAAGGCGGTATGGGCCGCGTGTTGCTGGCGTACCAGTCGTCGCTCGGCCGCGAGGTCGCCGTGAAGGTGCCGCGCACCGACGCCGGCCTCGGCACCATCGGCGCGCTCGTACACGAAGCGCAGATGACGGGCGCCGTCGAGCACCCCAGCGTCATCCCCATCTATTCGTTGGCCAGCGAGAGCGACGGCCGACCCGCCCTGGTGATGAAGCGCGTCGACGGCGTGTCGTGGAGCATGCTGCTGCGCCACGCCGACGACCCGGCGTGGAACCGCATCGCCAGCCCCGGCGCCGAGCGCATCGACACGCACGTCGAGATCCTTCGGCAGGTCTGCAACGCCATCGCGTTCGCGCACCGCAAGGGCGTGCTGCACCGCGACCTGAAGCCCAGCAACGTGCTCATCGGCGAGTTCGGTGAGGTGTACGTCGCCGACTGGGGCGTGGCCACGCGCAAGCTGGAGCCCGGCGAGACGCGCAAGCCCTCACTCGTCGGCAGCCCGGTCTACCTCGCACCCGAGATGGTGACCGGCGACGACGCGCAGATGGACGAGCGCACCGACGTCTTTCTGCTGGGCGCGACGCTCTACGAGGTGCTCACCGGCGTGCCGCCCTGGCAGGGGCCCGACCTGCGCTCGGTGCTCGAGACGGCGTGGAAGTGCAAGCCGCCGCCGCCGCCCGCCGACGCCCCGCGCGAGCTGGTCGCCATCTGCGCGCGCGCCATGGCCTTCGACAAGTCGGCCCGCTACCAGTCGGCGCTCGAGTTCCGCGAAGCGCTGGGCGGGTTCCTGCGGCACCGCGGCTCGGTGCAGCTGGCGGCCGCCGCGACCGAGCGACTGGCCGACCTCGAGCGCATGCTGAAGAGCGCGCCGTCTGACGCGTCGTACCGGCTGCTGTCTGAGTGCCGCTTCGGCTTCACGCAGGCGCTGCGCGAGTGGCCAGACAACGAACAAGCGCGACGCGGGCTGTCCCGCTGCATCGAGGTGACCGCCGAGGCCGAGCTGCAGCGCGGCAACCTCGCCGCGGCCCGGGCGCTGCTGGGCGAGCTTGAGTCGGTGCCCTCGGCGCTGCACGCGCGGCTCTCGGCGCTGGAGCGCGCGCAGAGCGACGACAAGCAGCGGCTGGCGCACCTGCGCAACGAGATGGACCCGAAGGTCGCGGAGCGTCAGCGCGTCGCGGTCTTCATCTCGACGCTCATCGCCATCCTCATCGTGGTCGCGTTGCCGCTGGTGTTTCCCTCGCTGCCGCAGCGCCTCGGCACGTGGTACCTCGCGGAGCTGATGGGCATCGTGCTCGCCGTGTTCGGCGTCGCGGTCTTCATCGGCCGACGATCGATCCTGTCGACGCGGCTCAACCGGCGGCTGGTGGGCATGGTGGGCGCCGCCGGCGTCGGCGTGCTGGTGGAACGCGTGGTGTGCGCGCTGCTGGGCATGTCGGCGCGCGACACGGTGATCAACAACTTCGTGCTGGTGATGATGGTGTGCATCACCGGCGGGCTGACCGTGCACTGGGGCTTCTATTGGTCAGCGGCGGCGCTGTTGGCGGGGCTGGTGGCCGCGGCGCTGGTCGGGTGGGAAGCGCAGATCTTCGCCGTCGCGACCATGGGCGCGCTCATCTTCGCCATCCTCTCGTGGCGCGGCTGGCGCGGCGAGCTGCGGCTCAGGAACGACGAGCCGTGAGCTCGAGCATCTGCGCGTAGACGGCCTTGTAGTCGCCGCGCGCGCCGAGGTTCTCGAGGTTCTGCGAGAGGCCGCCCACGGCCCGGTAGAACTGCACCGACTCCTTCGGTGGCTTCACGCCGCGAATCTTCAGCGGGTTGGTGGCGATGTAGTTGCGCAGGTCGCGGCTGATGGCCGCCTTGCCGAAATCGAAGTCGTGGCCTTTGAGCGGCCGCGTCGCGATGTCGATGATGGTGGTGACGAACTCGCGCGAGCCTTCGGGGTCGTCGAACTGGAACCCGCAGTCGATGGAGAGCTGCACGGCGTCCATCGGCGTGTCGTTGACCACCGACGCGAACAGCCGCCGGTTCACGTCAACCCAGCGCGGCGAGAGCGTCTTGATGGCGCCAAAATCGAGCACGCCCACGCGGTCGCCTGACATCAAGATGAAGTTGCCCGGGTGCGGGTCGGCGTGAATGGCCCCCGACGCGAGGAACGGGCCCCACACCGCGCGCGTGAGCAGCCGCGCCACGCGCAGCTTCTCTTCGTTGGTCTGCTCCGCGCCGTGGTGGAGGTACTGCTTGAAGGTCTCGCCATCGAGGAACTCGAGCGTCAGGACCTTGTGGCTCGTGTGGCTGGCGAAGACGCGCGGCACCACGAGGTCCGTCAGCGGCGCGGCGGCGGCGCGGAACACCTCGGCGCGCTCGGCTTCCTGCAAGTAGTCGAGCTCGTCGACCATGCTCTCGCGGAGCTCGGCGAAGTATTCCTTGCCGTGGGTGAGCCGCGTCGTCGTGGCCACCACGCTGACCATCGCCGAGAGGTTCTCGAGGTCGGCCTGCAGCGCGTTGGCGATGTCGGGGTACTGCACCTTCACCGCGACGCGCGTGCCGTCGTGCAGCTTCGCTGCGTGCACCTGACCCAACGACGCCGACGCCAGCGGCGCCTCGCTGAACTCCAGGTACGCCTCTTCGGGTGAACGGCCGAGCTGCTGCGTGATGACCTCGCGCACGCGGCCGTACGGCATGGGCGGCGCCTGGTTCTGCAGCCGCGCGATGACGGCGCGCACCTCGGGCGTCAGCAGGTCGGGGTCCATGCTGATCTGCTGGCCCATCTTCATGGCCAGGCCCTTCAGGTCGCCCAGCGTGGCCACCAGCTTCTCGGCGGCGCCGGCGCTGAAGATGGACGTCGGCTCGTCCTTGTTGGTGAAGCGCTTGACGCCGCGCGACACGACGTCGGTCGACAACTTCGCCGACATGGAGGCCAGCTTCGCGAGGCGCGCAAACCGGCCGGTGGAGAGCTTCGAGTCGTCGTCAGCCACGGCGAGAGACCGCATAGCCGCACCGCGCGGGTCACGCCACTGACACCCGCCTTCTCAGCGGGCCGCGACGTCGCCGGGCGCGACCTTCGCGGCGTTGGCGACCAGCGTCTTCGCCGCGCCGTCGAGCGAGGCCAGCTCCGGCTCCAGCGTGGCCACGAAGCTGCGCGCCGACGCTGTCGTGATGCCCGGCTGCGCGCAGAACGTCGCGTAGCGCTCCATCACCGCCGAGTACCGGTTGATGCCGTCGACGTACGACACCACGAGCGGTGTCAGCGACCGCATGGGCGCCGTGTAGCGCTGCTCGAGCGCGTCGGCGTAGCGGCCCTGCTTCACGTCGTGGCCCGCTTCAATGCGCCGCCGCACCGTCTCGAGCGCGCGCCGCGCGACCTCCGTTTCACGGCGACCCTTCTCGAGCCCCTTCCGGGACGCCTCGAGCCGCTTCAGCGCGCCGCCGAACTCAGCCTGCAGCTTGCCGTTCTTGCACTGGGCGAAGTGCGTCTGCGCTGAACGCAGCGAGGCGGCGGCCTCGGTGAGCGCCGGCCCTTCGGCGAACGCGGGGAAAGAGAGGACGAACGTCGACACGGCCAGGCACTTCGCGAGCAGGTTCATGGGTGCGCGCGCACCGATGCAGCTGAAGTGCCACAGGTCGTTCGGAGCGAAGCGGATCAGCAGCGTGGCTGCGCCCACACAGTCGGTGTGATCAACCGACCACGCGCGTGTGGCGCGAGCCGCGCCTCAGCCCGCGAGCGACGCGACGCCACGCCGCAGCAGCTCTTTGACGACGGCCGCGACCTCCATCGGCGTCACCTGCAGCCGCGCGATGACCTCCGCGGGCGTCAGCTTCTGTTCACACAGCATGCGCACCATCGGCTGCCACTGCGGCGGCCCCACGGTGAGGAACAAGCGGTACAGCTCGTCGTTGACGGTCAACGCGCGCGCCCGCGCCAGCTGGCTCTCGGCGGCGCGCTTCTGCTCGTCGTTGAGCCACGGCACCAGGCGCGACAGCGTGGCGGCGGTGCTCTGGCCAGCGAAGCCTTCGTCGGGCGCGGGCGTGCCACGGCTCAGGCCACCTTCGGCGCGGCGTGAGGTGATGAAGCTCGCCAGCGCGCGGTCACCCGAGAGGCCCGTCGAGGCCATGCGCGCGGTGCACTGCACCAGCCGGCCGTTCTCGAACCACAGCCGCCAGTTGGCCCACTCGTCGCGCGCGTCGACCTGCCCCGTGTACCCGCCGATGGTGAGCGCCTTCAGCACCCACTGGGGCCCCAACTTCCCGAAGTCGAACTCGATGCCGCCTTCGGTGGCGATGAGGCGCGTGAAGCGGCGGCGCGGCTCGCACAGCTCGCGCACCTGCACCTCGAGCGCGGCCATGCGCAGCGTCTTGGGGAAGTACGCCTGCGCGCCGGCCTGCATCAAACGCAGCGACTCACGGTAGTTGTCCTGCGCCGAGAACAGCGCCATCGGCGTCTCGTGCGTGCGGAGGTCTTCGCGCACCATGCGCAAGAAGCCCCAGCCGTCGAGGCGCGGCATGTTGAGGTCGGCCACCACCATCTCGAAGGCGCGCGTGCTGAGCAGCTGCATCGCCTCGAGGCCGTCCTGCGCTGTCGAGACGGGGTAGCCCTTCTTGGCGAAGTAGCTGGCGAGCAGCTGCACCACCGACGGGTCGTCGTCGACGAAGAGAATGGGCGTGCGCGCGGCTTCGGGGTCGGGCGCGAGCGCGGCGACGCCCGGGGTCGCGGTCGGCGCGGGCATCGGCGCAGCGGCGATGGGCGCGGGTGCCGAGGCCGTCGGCCGGGGCGGCGGCGCGTGCGACGTGGCCTCCATTTCCAGCTCGCCCTCGTCGCCCATGAAGTCGACGACCGCCGACGTGCCGTCGGTGCCTTCCGTGAACTGCCACGCTGAGGCCTCGCGCGACATCGCCACCAGCGCCGCCTGGTTCTGGTGTTCCTTGAAGCGCGCCGCCTTGAGCGTGCCGTGCACGAAGAACGCGCGGCCGTCTTCTCCGACGGTGAGGCCGCCGGTGCGACGGCTGCGCATCAGGTGGCTCAGCACCTCGTTGAACTCGCGCGCGCCGCGGCCCGAGAGCTCGCCTTCGCGCTGCGGCAGCTCGTTCATCAGCTCGCGCAGCCGGTTGATGTGCGTGCGCGCGCTGAACGGCTCCTGCAGCAGCTCGACGATGCCGGTGCGCATCACGCGCGCGAAGCGTTGATCAGCGACGTCGCGACACAGCAGCACCACGGGGAACGGCTTCGATTCGACGCGGGCCAGCAGCGTCGCGAGCTGCGGTGACGACGGCTCGGCGCGCACCAGCAGCACCGACGGCCGGAAATCCTTGATGGCCTCGCTCACGTCAGACGGCGCGAAGCTGCACCACGTCACCGGAAACCCGGCGCCATCGAGCGCGAGCCCGAGCTTCTGGGCCCCACCCGTGTCGGGGTCGATGATCAGCACGCGTACGTCGGAACTCATGAACGACCCCGATGATGCCACGCGCGCGGCACAAGGCCCGGAAACCGTTGCGAGCGAGGGGGTGTGTGCTAAGCGCCCGCGGCCTGCCTGACAAGCCTTTGAATCATTTCGGGCACTTCTTCATTTACGCACTTCTGCTTCTCCCCTGATCGGGGTCACCGGACATGGAATTCAACTCGATTCAGTCGCAGTTCTGGACCGTCGCGCCCATCGCCATCGGCGCCGTGGGTCTGCTCCTCTCGGCCGTCTTTTTCTTCCGGGTGAAGGGCCTGCCCGGCGGCGACGCCACCATGGAGCGCATCGCGGGCTACATCCGTGAAGGCGCGATGGCCTTCCTGACGCGCCAGTACCAGGTGCTCGCGGCGTTCTGCGCGGTGGTGTTCGCGCTCGTCGGCTTCAGCCTGGGCTGGGTGCCCGCCGGCGCGTTCGTGCTGGGCGCGTTCCTGTCGCTGTTCGCCGGCTTCATCGGCATGAAGGCCGCGACCTACGCCAACGTGCGCACGTCGCAGGCGGCCAAGACGGGCAGCAAGCCCAACGCGTTCCTCGTCGCGCTCGACGGCGGCGCGGTGATGGGCCTCGCGGTGGCCGGCCTCGGCATGCTGGGCATCGGCGCCATCTACATGGTGTTCAAGGACGACAAGCTGTTCTCGAACATCATCCACGCGTTCGCGGTGGGCGCGTCGTCCATCGCGCTGTTCGCGCGCATCGGCGGCGGCATCTACACCAAGGCCGCTGACGTCGGCTCTGACATCGCCGGCAAGGTCATCGAGAACATCCCCGAAGACGACCCGCGCAACCCGGGCGTCATCGCCGACAACGTCGGTGACAACGTGGGCGACGTGGCCGGCATGGGCGCCGACATCTACGAGTCGATGATCGCGGCCATCGTGTCGGCCATGGCCATCGCCATCACCGCGCCGATGGTGAGCCTGCCGAAGCTCATCGAAGGCGGCGTCGAGTCGACCAACCGCGCGGCCGGCATCATGGTGCCGCTGGTGCTGTCGGCGCTGGGCCTCGTGGTGTCCATCATCACCATCTTCATCTCGCGCGCGCTCAAGGGCATGAACCCGGCGACGGTGCTGCGCCTGGGCCTCATCCTCCCGCCGGTCATCCTCACCGTGGTCTCGGCCATCTTGATGCCGGTCTTCGGCATCACCCAGGGCGTGACCATCGCCATCGCCGGCGGCGCCTTCGGTGGCGCCATCATCGGCCTCGTCACCGACTACTACACGTCGTCGACGCCGGTGGCGCGCATCGCCGAGGCGTCCATCACCGGCGCCGGTACGAACCTCATCCGTGGGCTCGCCGTCGGTATGGAATCTGTCGCCATCCCCATGCTGGTGGTCGCCGTGGTCGCGTACATCGCTGATCACTTCCTCGGCCTGTACGGCATCGCGCTCGCGGCCGTCGGCATGCTGGGCGGCACCGCCGTGGTGATGACTGTCGACGCGTACGGCCCCATCTCCGACAACGCCGGCGGCATCTCCGAGATGTCGGGCCTCGGCCCCGAGGTGCGCGACATCACCGACGAGCTCGACGCGGTCGGCAACACCACGGCGGCCATCGGCAAGGGCTTCGCCATCGGCTCGGCGACGCTGACGGTCATCGCGCTCTTCGCGGCCTTCAACATGGAAGTGAACCACGCGCGCTCGGCGGCCGGTCTTGGCGACATGGCGCTGCTCATCACCGACGGCAAGGTGCTCATCGGCCTGCTGCTGGGCTCGATGCTGCCGTTCATCGTCGGCGCGTCGACCATGCTGGCGGTCGGCAAGGCGGCCGGCGCCATCGTCGAAGAGATCCGCCGGCAGTTCCGCGAGATCCCCGGCCTCATCGACCTCAAGGCCGAGCCGGAGCCCAAGAAGATCGTCGACATCGCGACCGCGGCGGCGCTGCGCGAGATGATCCTCCCAAGCCTCGTGGCGGTGGTCGTGCCGCCGGTCATCGGCTTCCTGCTGGGCCCCGCGGCGCTGGCCGGTACGCTGGCCGGTGCGCTGGCCGTCGGTGCGACCATGTCGCTCTACATGGCGAACGCGGGCGGCGCCTGGGACAACGCCAAGAAGTACATCGAGAAGGGCAAGCTGGCTGGCTACAAGAAGGGCTCTGACGTGCACAAGAACGCGGTGGTCGGCGACATGGTCGGCGACCCGTTCAAGGACACCTCGGGCCCGGGCATCGCCATCCTCATCAAGGTGATGTCGGTCGTGAGCTTGCTCGTGGCTGGCCTCATCGCGCTGCGCTGATGCGCG
>CAYWON010000108.1:0-8778 GCA_964459885.1 uncultured Archangium sp. | reverse complement strand
CCGATGAAGTGCTCTCGAAGGTGCAGCGCCTCGAGCGCGACTTCGAGGTCATCAAGTACGGCACGCTCGAGTACGCGCCCGACGGCAGCTACCCGCTGTTCATCTTGAAGAGCCGCACGTGGAACGACGCGCTGCCGCTGGTGATGGTGACGGGCGGCGTGCACGGCTACGAGACGAGCGGCGTGCACGGCGCGCTGCTGTTCGCCGAGCGCGAGGCCAGGGCCTTCGAGGGCAAGGTGAACCTGCTCATCGCGCCGTGCGTCAGCCCCTGGGGCTACGAGCGCATTCACCGCTGGAACCCCGACGCGCTCGACCCCAACCGCTCGTTCAAGGGCGAGGGCACCACCGGTGAAGCGAAGCACCTGCTGGCGTTCATCGCGCCGTACCGCGGCCGCTTCCTGATGCACATCGACCTCCACGAGACGACGGACACCGACGAAACGGTGTTCCGCCCGTCGCTCGCCGCGCGCGACGGCAAGACCTACGAGCCCGACGTCATCCCCGACGGGTTCTACCTGGTCGACGACAGCGAGAACCGGCAGCTGGGTTTCCAGCAGGCCATCATCGAGGCCGTCGAGAAGGTCACGCACATCGCGCCGCCTGACGCCAAGGGCCACCTCATCGGCGCGCCGATCTTGAGCCGCGGCGTCATCGAGTACCCGGTGAAGTCGCTGGGCCTGTGCGCGAGCCTCACCGGCGCGCGCTTCACGACGACGACCGAGGTGTACCCGGACAGCCCGCGGGCGACGCCGGCGCAGTGCAACGAAGCGCAGGCCGTGGCCGTGCGGGCGGGCCTCACCTGGGCGCTCGCGAACGCGCGCTGAAGCTCAACGCTCCACGACGTGCTGGAGCGTGAACTGCATCGTTCGCAGCAGCGGAAAGCCCTCGGGCACCGCTGCGCGCGCGATGCTCGCCTGCGGGAGCGCCGCGGCGACGCGCTTCATGAACTCTGAGACGAGCTCGACGTTTCCACCGCCGATGGTGGACCGCCCGCCTCGCCCACCGAACCCGAAGAGCGCGATCTGCTCGACGTCCTTCGGGATATCGAGGCCCGTGAAGAGCTCGGGGATGTAGCGACGGCCTGCAGCGAACTTCTTCGTGAAGCGCTCTTCGCGTTTCTCCCAGTTGTGCGCGTCCATCGACGGTTCGATGTGCACGAGGTGCTTCTTCACGGGATGGAAGGCGACGTCGTCGAGCTCGCCTTCGTAGCCGCCCTTCGCGCGCTTCCCGACCATCACGTTCTGCCGCACGAAGTAGCCCTGGTACTCGTAGAACTCGACCACCAGCTGCTCGAGGAAGTTCGCCATGCGCCCAGCGTCGCACGGAGGCCGACCCCACACGACGCTCTCCTGAATTCAGGAAAGTCCATCTCGAATGTGCGACGCGCACTGACGGCATTCCGCGGGTTCCCTGTCCGAACCCACAACGCGGAGAACGACAGTGAAGCGACTGATGACGGCAGCAGTGATGAGCGTGGCCCTCTCGGGCTGCGTGTTGAACCTGGGCGGCAAGGTGCTGCGGCTCGGGCCGGGCGCGTCCACCGCGGCGACCGCGACGAAGCAGGCGGTCGCGCAGCAGCAGGCCCAGCCAGACGCCCAGCCGTCTGAGGAAGAGACGACCTCGACGCCCGCGCGAGCGCCGGTGAAGGAGCCCACGCCGAGAGAGAAGGCCGCGGTGCCCGGAAAGGAAGCGGCCGCCGCGCTCCGTGCCGCGCTGGAGGCCGCCGACAAGAGCGCGCCCATCGACGCCGCCGTCGTGCAGACGATGGAAGACAAGGCGCGCGAGGCCGAGGCGCTCCTCCCGGGCGCGGGCGAGTACTACCTCCACCAGGCGACGTGGCTTCGAGCCGCGGCCGCACTGCAGCAGAACGACGCGGCGAGCGTCGCCAGCCAGCTGGGCGGCGCGCTCACCAGCAACGGCGACGCGGGCCGCGAGCTGACCGCCGCCATCAAGGCCAAGCCCGACACCTGCTACACGGTCGTCGGCCTGTTCCGCGCGTACACCGGCGTCGAGAAGGTCGCGTCGCGTGAGGTCGAGGGCCCCGCGTCACTGCGCGCGTACACCGTCGACGTGAAGCCGAAAGCGCTGGTCACGCAGGGCTTCTGCGCCACTTCGGCGGCCACGCACACCGTGCGCATCAAGAGCAGCTTCGCGGGCACCAGCAACGGCCTGCGCTACGCCGTGGTGGAGCACCCGCGCGCCGCGCTGCCGATGGTGATCGCGAGGTCGCTGGACCTCGAGCTGCCGGACCGCTGCGACGCCGACGCGTGGGAGACCGCCGTGCTCAAGCCCATTCCCGGCACCATCGGGTGGCGCGGCCGCGAGCTCTCGCTCATCCTCAACAACGAGCTCGGCAACAACTCGGCGAACTGCGCGTGGCTCATCGACAACGGCTCGCGGCTCTCGATGGGTCGCATGTGCTTCGACGACATCGGTGACTTCGCCGCCAAGCCGGCCGAGGGCGCGCTCGTGTTCCCGCCGTTCGCGCTCAACCGCTGCCCCGGCAAGTCTGAAACGGGGCGGCTGCCGCGCGGCGAGGTGAGCCGCAAGCTGCTCGCCTGCGAAGCCACCATCGAGAAGAAGTACGAGAAGGCCTGGGACGAGGTCGACGCCCGTCGCCGCGCCGCCGACCGCCGCAGCACCGCGTCGTTCAAGTGGGTCGACACCGGCGCCGAAGCGAAGGCCGAGCAGCTCCGCGCCGCGTGGGACAAGGACTACGCGAAGCTGTGCAAGCCGCTCTACACAGACGCCCGCGCGAAGGTCGAAGCCCGCTACAACAAGATCGTCGACGCGCTGCGCGCCACGCCGGTCGAAGAGAGCTCGGGCCGCGCGCAGGCCAACGGCCGCGTCATCGTCTGGTGAGTCGCTTCACGCCGCGGCGAGGCTGGCCAGCTTCGTCGTGGTGTTCCAGTTGCGAATGGTGAGCTGCTGGTACACCGGCAGCTGCGTCACCTTCGTGAGCTTGCTCGACGACGCGCGCGCGATGAGGCGGGAGAAATACACGCAGCCCTTCCCCACCCAGCCCGCGTCGACGCCCTCGCGGAACTCGAGCTGCTTCAGCACGCTGGACGCGGTTGCCCCGCCGAAGGTGAAGAGCACGTCGTAGCGGTACTTCGCCGGCTCCTTGCCGAAGCCGCGCGGGGCGTCGGCGACGACGGCCGCGAGCTGGGCGGCCGTGCGCAGCGTCACCGGCACGTCGTGGCCGAAGTCTTCCTTGATGGCCGCCGTGAGCCGACCGTCGGTGACCTTGCCGGAGAACACGACGTTGCCGCTGACGATGTAGGTCTGCACGTCAGCAAGGCCCAGGCGCTCGAAGGTGACCTTCAGCGCCGCCATCTTGATGAGCCGGTTGCCGCCGACGTTGATGCCACGCAGGAGCGCCACCGAGCGAGCCATGCCGACATCGTAGCCCTCGCGTGTCGGAAAGCCTGTGGTAGTGCGTCAGCCCGTCGTGAGCTCCTCGGGCATGTCGATTCTGCGGCTGACGTTTCTCGGCACTTCCGCGGCCATGCCGACGCTGCACCGCAACGTGTCGGGCCTGGCGGTGAAGGCCGACGGCGACCTGCTGTTGTTCGACTGCGGCGAAGGCAGCCAGCGGCAGATGATCCGCTTCGGCACCGGCTTCGCCGTCGACGCGGTCTTCTTCACGCATTTCCACGCTGATCACTACCTCGGCATCATCGGCTTCCTGCGCACGTTGGGCATGGGCGGCCGCACCGAGAAGCTGGTGCTCTACGGCCCGCCGCCCGCGCGGAAGATCCTCGACGCGGCCATTCACCTCGGCGTCGATCGCCTCGCGTTCCCCGTCGAGGTGCAGGAGCTCCGCGGCGGCGAGGTGCTGCAGCGCAAAGGCTACGGCGTGCGCGCGGTGCGCGTCGACCACCGCGTCAACGCGCTCGGCTACGCCATCGAAGAAGACGTGCGCCCCGGTCGCTTCGACGCCGAGGCCGCCAAGAAGCTCGGCGTGCCCTCGGGCCCCGATTTCGGTCGGCTGCAGAAGGGCCAGACCATCACGCTCGCCGACGGCTCCGTCGTCAAACCCGAGCAGGTCCTGGGCGCGCAGCGGCCCGGTCGCAAGGTCGTCATCTCGGGTGACACGCGGCCCTGTCAGAACCTCATCGACGCCTCGCGCGAAGCCGACCTGCTGATTCACGAAGCGACGTTCAGCGACGACGAGCAGGCCCGCGCCATCGAGACGCGGCACTCGACCGCTCGCGAGGCCGCGAAGGTGGGCGCCGAGGCGAAGGTGAAGAAGCTGGTGCTGACGCACCTGTCTTCACGGCACGACGTCGACAGCCGGCCGCTGCTCGAGCAGGCGAAGCAGGAATACAGCGGGCCGTGTGAGATCGCCTTCGACGGGCTGACCGTCGAGGTCGCCTTGCGCGACTGACGCGCTACTTCTTCTGCAGCTCGACGCAGTAGCTGCCGCCGCTGCTCCTCTGCCACAGGCCAGACAACCGCTCCGCGGCGGGCGTCCAGTCCAACGAGAGTTGGCTGTCGTCGTGGTCCATGCACGTGAGCAACAGCTCGCAGTCGAGGCGATCCACGCCACAGGCGTAGTTCATGCCAGAGGAGCTGAAGGCCGCGCCGCCGTCAGAGAAGAACGTCACGGTGTTGCTGAGCGCGCCACCGTCACAGCCCGACATACCGAAGATGCCGAAGGGCAACCCGGGGCACATCGCCGTGTTGGCTGAGCCACCACCGGTCGCGGTGCCGCCACCAGCGCCGGAGCCGCCTCCGGTGCCACCACCGTCGGGCGCGCCTGCGCTGCCACAGGCCATGAACACGAGCGTCGACACCACCGCGAGACGAAGGAGCATAGCGGCCCCGCTAGCACCCACGATGCCTGGCTGCCACCTTGCGCGTTCGACGCCGCACCGCGTTACACTCACTCCACATGCAGTCACGCCACGTGTTGTTGGAGTCTCCCGCGCTCGGTCGCCGCGCGCACGTCTGGACGTTCGGTCACTTCGGACGCCCGGTCATCGTCTTCCCCTCGAACGCAGGCGTCGCGCACGAGTGGCGTGAGAGCGGCATGGTGGACGCGCTCAAGCCGTGGCTCGACGCCGGCCGCATCAAGCTCTACTGCCCCGAGAGCAACATCTCGCAGACGTTCTCGGGTGAAGGGCACCTCGATGATCGAATGCACCGGCACCGGCAGTACGAGCGCTTCATCACCGAAGACCTCGCGGGCTTCATTCGCGAAGACTGCAACGCGCCGCGCATGCGCATGACGAGTGCGGGCTGCAGCATGGGCGCGATGTACTCGGCGCTGTTCGCGCTCAAGTTCCCCGAGCTGTTCCGCGGCGCGCTGTGCATGTCGGGTCGCTACCGCGGCGCGGAGTTCGTGAACGGCGGCGGGTACTCCGACGCGATGTACTTCAACGACCCGCTGGCCTTCGTGCCGGGCCTCGGCGGCGCGGCGCTCGATCGCGTGCGACGCCACACGCACCTCACGCTCGTGGTCGGCCGCGGCGCCTTCGAAGGCCGCTGCCTGCCCGAGACGGTCGAGCTGGGCGGCTGGCTCAAGAAGAAGGGCGTGCCGTCACACGTCGGCGTGTGGGGCACCGACGCCAGGCACGACTACGCGTGGTGGAAGCGGCAGGTGGCGCACTACCTGCCGCAGGTCGCGAGCTGATCAACGCTCGACGCTCAGCGCATCTTTCGCCCGCGGGGGCCGACAGCGCTTCGGCTTCGGGCCAAGAGCCATGCGAAGCACGAACACGCCACTGTACGTGGTGGCGTGCGCAGAGAGGTAGACGCGGAGATCCGTTTCGACAGCTTCGCCAGCGAAGTGATCTCCCACCAGCCACCGGCCGTCACCCACGTAGAGCCCGGTGTGCCACACCCACACGGCTCGGCCATCGAGCCTGGCAATGGCACCTTCGGCTGGGTTTTCATCCGGCGAGACCAGCCAGATGACATCACCTGGCTGCAGCGCGCTGACGTCGAGTGCCGCGGCCGCGACCGGCGCGAGCCCCGGCACCGGCTCGCCGAGCTCACCGTCGCGCAGGTTCTTCACGTTGAGCACGGAGAAGCTCTGGTAGCCACAGGTCATCGCCGCTTCGAGCGCGCGAAACACCACACCTTGACAGTCGATGCCCTCGCCAGCCCGGCCGCGGCCGCCGAGCTCATACGGCGTACCCAGAAGTGCGCGCGCACGCGTGAGCACCTTGCGCTGCACTTCGGGTGACATCGCGTTCACCTCGGCAGCCAGCACGAGCAGGAGCAATGGCAGTCGCATGCGACACACGACGCCCCGGCCCCGGCCGGCGTTCCCTCAAGCGATGGAGACCACGCGCGCCCGCCTCACTTCGTCCACTGGTCGAGCCAGCCCAACACCTGCTCGTGCCACACGAGGCTGTTGTGCGGCTTGAGAACCCAGTGGTTCTCGTCGGGGAAGTACACGAACTTCGACGGGATGCCCTTCCGCTGCAGCGCGGTGAACGTCGACATGCCCTGCGTGTCGACCACCCGGTAGTCCTTGCCGCCGTGCACCACGAGCATCGGCGTCTTCCACTTCGCGACGTGATCGATCGGGTTGTGCTTGCTGTAGCCCGCCGGGTTCTCCCAGGGCGTGCCGCCGTGTTCCCATTCCGGGAACCAGAGTTCTTCGGTGTCGAAGTACGCCATGCGCTCGTCGAGGTTGCCGTCGTGGTTCACGAGGCACTTCCACGGCTCGCTCCAGTTGCCGGCGATCCAGTTGATCATGAAGCCGCCGTACGAAGCGCCGAGCGCGCACTGCTTGTTCTTGTCGATGAACGGGAACTTCTCCTGCGCGGCGGCGAGGCCCTTCTGGAGGTCTTCGAGCGGCTTGCCGCCCCAGTCGCCCGAGATGGAATCGGTGAAGCCCTGGCCGTAGCCAGTCGACCCGTGGAAGTCGATCATCACCGCGACGTAGCCGCGCGCCGCGTAGGTCTGCGGGTTCCAGCGGTAGTGCCAGTGGTTGCCGAAGCTGCCTTGCGGCCCGCCGTGAATCAGGAACGCCAGCGGGTACTTCTTCTTCGCGTTGAAGCCGACGGGCTTCACCACGTAGCCGTACACCGTCTCGTTGTTCCAACCCTTGAAGTTGAACTGCTCGGGCTCGCCAAGCGAGATGCGCGCCCACGCGTCGGCGTTGACGTCGGTGAGGCGCGTCAGCCCGCCCTTGCCGTCGGTGCTCAACGTGTAGAGGTCTGAGGCCGAGGTCAGCGAGTCGTGCGCGACGACCAGCTTGTCGCCGGCGGCCACACCGAGCTCGCTCACGCTGCCGTTGCCAAACAGCTTCTTGAGCTCGCCGGTGGCCACGTCGATGGCAAACACCGCGTGCTGGCCGAGATCGTCGGCGGTGACGAACAACGTCTTGCCGTCGGAGCTCCACGCCAGCGACGCCGCCGAGCGGTCCCATGAGTCGACGACGGAGCGCTCCTTGCCGCTCGCGGTGTCACGCACCATCACGCGCTGCTTGTCGGCCTCGAACTTCGGGCGGCTCATCGCGAGGTACGCGAGCTGCTTTCCGTCGGGCGAGAAGACCGGGTTGGTGTCGGTGGCGCGGTTGGCGGTGGTGAGCTTCACCGGCGCCTTGCTGCCGTCGACGGGCACGGTGAAGAGGTCGAGGTCGGTGCTCCACGCCTCTTCGCGGCCCACATCGCGCGCCACGTAGACGAGCGAGCGGCCGTCGGCGCTGAACGTGAAATCGCTGCTGCCACCGAACGGCTTGGTGGGAGCGTCAGCGTTCTGCTTCTTCTGCAGGTTGACGATGGGCCCGCCGGCCAGCTTCGTCGCGAAGAGGTGCGAACGCCGCCCGGCCTTCCACGTGTCCCAGTGGCGGAAGAAGAGGCCGTCGTAGATCTGCGCGGTGCTCTTCGGCTTCTCGGCGAGCCGCTTTGCCGTGCACTCGAGCGTCTCGCAGTCGATGTAGACCTCGGCGGCGAAGACCAACGTCTGGCCGTCGCGCGAGATGCCGTACGCCTCGACGTCGACGGGGAAGTTGGTGACCTGCGTCGCCTCGCCGCCGTCGAGCGAGAGCTTCCAGAGCTGGTTGGAGCCCGAGCGCGCCGCGAGGAAATAGACGGTGCGCGAGTCAGGGCTCCACGACGCGTCGCTCTCGTTGCCTTCGTGGGCGGTGAGCTGCTTGAGGCCCGAGCCGTCGACGTTGACGAGCCACAAGTCGGTGCGGCCCTTGTTGGCGTCGAGGTCGGTGCTGCGCAGCGAGAACACCACCTTGGTGCCGTCGGGCGAGACCTTGAGGCCCGAGAGGCGCTTCAGGGTGACCTGGTCCAACGCGGTGTACGGCTTCTTGGCGACCGGGGAGGCCGCGAGCATCGAGGCGACGACGAGCGGGGCAATCATGGCCCCGAGCGTTTAGTCGAACAGCGACGCCAGCGGCACCTGCACGTCAGGGAAGCCGGGCACGGCGAGCGTTCCGGTGGTGACGGTCGTCTGCGCGACGAACTCGCCGTTGCGCGGAGCGCTGAACACCTCGACGCGCTCCTTGTTCGCGTCGATGAGCCAGTACTCGGTGACGCCCGCCTGCGCGTAGAGCGGCGCCTTGACGATGCGGTCGTAGCGGGTTGACGAGTCGGAGACCTCGATGACGAGGAGCGCGGAAGACGGGTGCTCCGTCTTCGAGACGTCGCGAGCGACGACGGCGATGTCCGGGATCACCTCGGTCTCGTCGTCGATGATGAACGGGAGTTGCACGCGGACTCGCGCGCGGCGGACGAGGGCAGGCGTGAGCAACTCCGAGAGACGTTCGATGACGTTCGAGTCGCGCAGACCCGGCCGCGGAACGTCGAC
>CAYWON010000107.1:0-24542 GCA_964459885.1 uncultured Archangium sp. | reverse complement strand
TTCCCCGACAAGGTCGCGCTCGTCTGCAAAGGCGCCCGCTTCACCTACGCCGAGCTGAACACCCGCGCCAACGCCCTCGCCCACGCGCTCATCGAAGGCGGCGTGGAGCGCGGTGACCGCGTGCTGCTCTTCGCCGACAACAGCGTCGAGTGCGTCATCACGTTCTGGGCGGCGCACAAGGCCAACGCCGTCATCAGCGTCATCAACCCGCTGACCAAGCACGACAAGCTCACCTATTACCTGAACGATTCGCGCGCGAAGGCGCTCGTCACCGACATGCACGTGGCGAACGTCGTCAACGAGAGCGCGCCCAGCTGCCCGCACGTGGCGCGCGTCATCGTGTCGGGCCCCTTCAACGCGGCCAAGCTGCCCAACGTGCCGCACGCGCAGCCCTTCGACGCCGCCATCGCGCCGCACCTCGGCAAGCCAGCGCCCGCGCGCCGCAACCTCGACATCGACCTCGCCGCCATCATCTACACCTCGGGCAGCACCGGCGACCCGAAGGGCGTGATGCTCACGCACCGCAACATGCTGACCGCGGCGACGTCGCTGACGACCATCTTGGCGATGCAGGAAAACGACGTGGTCCTGCTCGTGCTGCCGATGGCCTTCAACTACGGCCTGTACCAGCTCATCTTGAGCGCCCGGGTCGGCGCGCGGCTGGTGCTCGAGCGCTCGTTCGCGTTCCCGGCGCAGATCCTCAAAGTAATGGTCGAAGAGAAGGTCACCGGGTTCCCCGGCGTGCCCACGGTCTTCGCCGTGCTGGCCGAGCTGAAGAACCCGCAGGACTACGACCTCTCGTCGGTCACCTTCATCACCAACACCGCCGCGGCGCTGCCGGTGAAGCACATCGCCACGCTGCGCAAGCTCTTCCCCAACGCGCGCATCTTCTCGATGTACGGGCTGACCGAGTGCAAGCGCTGCACGTACCTGCCGCCCGAAGACCTCGACCGCAAGCCGACGTCGGTGGGCATCGCCATTCCCAACACCGAGCTGTGGTTGGTCGACGAGCACGACAAGAAGGTGGGCCCGGGCGTGGTCGGCCAGCTCGTCATTCGCGGCGCCACGGTGATGCGCGGCTACTGGGACAAGCCCGAGGCGACGGCCGAGCGGCTGCGGCCCGGCCCGCTGCCTGGCGAGCTGGTGCTCTACACGGGCGACCTGTGCCGCCTCGACGACGAGGGCTACCTCACGTTCGTCGGCCGCATGGACGACATCATCAAGTCACGCGGTGAGAAGGTCGCGCCGAAGGAGATCGAGACGGTGCTGATGAACATGCCCGGCGTGAAGGAAGCCGCGGTCATCGGCGTGCCCGACGAGCTGCTGGGTCAGGCCATCAAGGCCATCGTGGCGCTCGAGCCCGGCGCGGCGCTCACCGACAAGGACCTCATGAAGGAGTGCCAGAAGCGGCTCGAGAACTTCATGGTGCCCAAGCACGTGCAGTTCGTCGACGCGCTGCCGCGCACCACCACCGGAAAAATCACCAAGGCGGGGCTGAAGTAGGCCCACACAACAGGAACCACCATGGCTGCAGAGCTCAAAGACAGCATCCGCGCGTTCATCATCTCGAACTTCTACGTCTCAGACCCTTCGACGCTGGACGACGGCATGTCGTTGCTCGACGCGGGCATCGTCGACTCGACGGGCGTGCTGGAGATCATCGCCTTCATCGAGAGCGAGCACGGCATCCAGGTCGCTGACGCCGAGATGCTCCCTGAGAACCTCGACGCGGTGAACAACATCGCCGCCTACATCACCAAGAAGAAGGCCTGAGCCATGACCGCGCCCAAAGTGACCGTTCGCCGCGACGACGCGCTGCCCAAGATGGGCTGGTACGCCGTCGTCGATCGCCAGAAGAACACCGTCGACATCGAGGTCGGCCGCTTCGTCGAGGTCGACCCCGCGAAGAACCCCAAGTGGGTCGTCGCCGGTTTCTGGGACGGTGAGTTCAAGAAGGGCGCGTTCCACCAGTCGGAGCACATGTTCGGCAGCGGCCTGCGCGTCGACGGCGACGACGTGGTGATGGTGCCGGCACACTCGACTGTCGACCGCTGCGTCTACGCGCGCGACGGCCACGTGTGGCACCTGTCGAACAGCCTCGTGCTGCTGCTGGGCCGCCTCGGCGCGCGCCTCGACCCCGAGCGAGATCACCGCCAGTGGGGCGAGAGCATGGCGCTCGGCGTGAACAACTACATCCGCCAGTTCTCGGTGGTGCACCCGCGCCTGTCGCAGGCCTACCAGCTCATCTGGGAAGCGCTGCACATCGGCGCCGACGGCCAGGCCTCGTACCGCTTTCACGACCAGCCGCACCGCTTCGCTGACTTCGCCGACTACCACGCGCAGTTCACCGGCGCGCTCGAGCGCCTGTGGGCCAACGCCACCGACAAGGCCCGCGCGAAGCCCATGCGCGCCGTCAGCAGCGCGAGCCGCGGGTACGACTCGGGCACCGTGCTGGCGTGCATGACGAACATCGTCGGCGAGGGCCTGCTGAGCTGGACCGCCGAGAAGTCGAACACGCGCGTGCCGGCGCTCGTGCAGAAGCTCATGAAGAGCAACCTGTCTGACGACGACGGCTCGGAGATCGCGCGGCAGCTGGGCGCCACGCCGCGGTACCTCGACCTCGATTTCAGCAAGCTGCCCGAGGAGCTCGAGGCGTGGTGCTGGGCCACGGGGCAGATCTCACCGGAGCTCGCGTTCGCGTCGCTGCTGCAGGAAGCCGACGCGCACGACGTGCCGACGGTGTTCTTCGCGGGCCACGCAGGCGACGGCGTGTGGGAGCGCGGGCTCTCGCCGCTCATGCAGTCGGGCCAGGTCATCCGCGGTGCGCAGAGCGGCTACGCGCTCATCGAGGCGCGCAACCGCTACGGCGTGGTCGAGTGCAGCGCGCCCTACATCTTCGCGCGCAGCGTCTCGTCGATTCACGAGGTGTCGTCGGCCGCCGAGATGGCGCCGTGGCAACTCGACACCGGCTACGACCGGCCCATCTGCCGACGCATTCTCGAAGAGCGCGGCGTGCCTCGGAAGGCGTTCGGCTGGGGCAAGAAGGCCGTGGCGATGGACCTCGAGTCGCCGCAGGGTGAAGCGCTGCGCGCGCGCTTCTTCGACACGTCGAGCTGGTCGGCGCTGAGCGAGCGCATCTACCGCAGCGTCAACCTGGGGCTCTACGTCGGCTACCGCAGCCAGGCCTTCGTGAAGTTCCGCGGCGACCGCGCGCGCATCATCTGGAGCGGCCGGCCTGACGGAAAGCGGCTCTTGTCACGCGTGCGCGACCTGCAGCGCGCGACGTACCTGATGACCACCGGCTGGCTCGCCGACCAGTACGCGCGCCCCACGAGCTGAAAACGCAGGTCGCATCAGGTGGGGCCTGAGTACGCAGCGGAGCCACAGCGGCTCCGTTGCTGCGCTTCAAAATCGATCGCTACCGTTCGACCGCATTTCTCACACGGAGGCGGGGCGAAACGATGAAGCGACGGACGTTCTTGAGTGCGTTGGCGGGTGCTGCGGCGGTCGAGCTGATTCCTGGTCGAGCTGAAGCGGCGGTCATTCTCGGTAACAAGGTCGCAGTGCTGGGCGGCGGCGTGGGCGGCATGAGCGCCGCGCATGAGCTGGTCGAGCGCGGCTTCAAGGTGACCGTCTACGAGCGGCAGGCCATTCCCGGAGGCAAGGCGCGCAGCGTCGACTACCCGGGCAGCGGCACCGGCGGGCGTCGCAACCTGCCGGGCGAGCACGGGTTCCGCTTCTTCCCGGGCTTCTACAAGCACGTCACCGACACGATGAAGCGCATCCCCTACGGGAATCGCAGCGTGTTCCACAACCTGGTGGAAGCGAGCGGCCTGTCGATGTCGCTGGCGAACAACGAGCCCGACATCAGCGTGCCGCTGGCCAGCTTCCCCATCGGCCTCGACGACGTCATCGCCGGCATCCAGACGTTGTTCGGCCCGCTGCCGCAGCTGACGACGCAGGAGATCCTGCACTTCGGCCGCCGCATGCTGCAGTTCATGACCAGCTGCGACGCGCGGCGCTGGGGCGAGTACGAGAACCTGAGCTGGTGGGAGTTCGTCAACGCCGACGACTTCTCTGACAACTACAAGAAGTTCCTCGCCGTGGGCCTCACGCGAAACCTCGTCGCCGCGCGCGCGGAAGAAGTGAACGCGCGCACGGTGGGGCTCATCGTGACGCAGCTCATCGCGAGTGGTGAGCCGCTCGACCGGTTGCTCAACGGGCCGACCAACGACGTGTGGATCAACCCGTGGCTCTCGTACCTGCAGTCGAAGGGCGTCACCTACAACACCAACTGCATGGTCGAAGGCATCAACATGTCGAGCGGCCGCATCAGCTCGGTGTCGGTGCGGGTCAACGGCGCGCTGCAGAACGTGGTGGCCGACCACTACGTGTTCGCGCTGCCGGTCGAGCGGTTGTTGCCGTTGCTCAACCCCGGCGTGATGTCGGCGGCGCCGAAGCTGGCTGACCTGTACCAGCTCAGCACTTCGTGGATGAACGGCATCCAGCTGTACCTCGACCGCGACGTGCCGGTGGTGCCGGGCCACACCATCTTCCTCGACTCGCCGTGGGCGCTGACCAGCATCTCGCAGGCGCAGTTCTGGCCGAACTTCAACCTCGCCAACTTCGGCAACGGCAACGTGCGCGGCATCTTGTCCATCGACATCTCGAACTTCGACGAGCCGGGCATCTTGTACGGGCTGCCGGCGAAGCAGTGCACCAAGCAGCAGATCTACGACGAGGTGGTGGCGCAGGTGACGCTGTCGCTCAACCACAGCGGCAACCTGGTGCTCGACCCGAGCTGGATTGTGGACTGGTTCCTCGACCCGTCGCTGGAGTTCGGGCCGACGGGCGGACCGACGAATCAGGAGGCGCTGCTCATCAACACCGCGGGCAGCTGGAAGTACCGCCCCAAGGCGACGACGCAGATTCCGAACATGTATCTGGCGTCGGACTACGTGCAGTCGAACGTGGACCTCGCGACGATGGAAGGCGCGAACGAAGCGGCGCGCGACGCGACCAACGCGATTCTCGACAGGTCGCTGCGCGTGTTCACGCCGCGGTGTCAGCGGTGGCAGCTGAAGGAGCCGGTGCTGTTCGCGCCAGGGAAAGCGAGCGACCAGCTGCGGTGGAACCTGGGGCTGCCGCACTCGCTGGCGTGAGAAGACCGCGAGCCTTCAAGGGTGCGGTCCGGCTCGTCATCCGCAGCCGAGCCAAGCGCGGGCTGGCCCCGCCGCACGACACAGATTCCGCTCAGATCAAAAGCGGTGCGCGGGAGGGACTCAGCTTTTCAAACCCGTGTCCGTACTGTACCGGAGAGAGTAGTTGACTACCTTCTCTGGTACATTCGGACCACTGGTCAGAAATCGCGCGCGCGCCCGGCTGGCACTTTCCACCCAGCTGGACGCGCTTTGTCCGGGCCGTGGTGCCAGCTGGAGCTCGGCTGGACGCAGCGAACCCTCAACCGCCCGCCCTGCCCTGTGCTGTTTCAGCCGAGCGGCCGCTGACCCTGCACCACGGCGTCTTCCGCGCCACCGTCGCGCAGCACATGCACCGCGCCGTCGAGCACCATCACCTCGGCCGGCGTGGGGTGCGACAAGAAGCCCAGCGAGCTCGCGCTGTAGCCGTACGCGCCGCTGTACAGCACGCCCAGCAGGTCACCGCGCTGCGGCGGCGCCAACGTCAGCTTCGCGCCGAACTGGTCGAGCGGCGTGCAGCACGGCCCCACGACGGTGCCGGCGAAGTCAGCCGCCGCGCCGAGCCGGCTCACGTTCGCCATCGGGTACGCCTTGCGGAACACCTGCCCGAAGTTCCCCGTCGCGGTGATGTGGTGGTTCATGCCGCCGTCGGTGACGACGTACTTCGTGCCGCGGCTCTCCTTCACGTCGACGACGCGCGTGACGTACACACCGGCCTCCGCGACGAGGTAGCGACCCAGCTCCACGATGAGCTTCGCGTCTTTCAACTTCGGTGACGCCTTCGCCCGCGCCGCGATGCGCGGACCAAACGCGCGCCCGAGCCCCGCGAGGTCGAACTCCGGCTGCCCTTCGAAGTACGGCACGCCGAAGCCGCCACCGAGGTCGATTTTCCGCACCGTCACGCCGAGGTCGGCCAGCGCTTCGGCCAGCGTCAAGACGTGCTCCCAGTTGGTCACGATGCCTTCGATGTCGACCATCTGGCTGCCGACGTAGACGTGCAGGCCCGCCACCTCGACGGCGTCCGGCGCCGACTGCGCCAGCTTCACCGCTTCCGGCATCAGCTCTTCGTCGAAGCCGAACTGCGTCGAGCCACCGCCCATGCGCATCTGCGCGCCCTGCACCTGCGCCCTGGGGTTGATGCGCAAGCACACCGTCTGCTTGCGCCCCAGGCGCCGCGCCGTGGCGATGACGCGCTCCATCTCACCGAGCGACTCGACGTTGATGGCGCCGATGCCCCAGCGCACCGCTTCTTCCAGCTCGCGGTCGGTCTTGCCCGGGCCCGCGAACAAGACGTGCGACGGCTCGAACCCGGCCGCCTGCGCCACGCGCAGCTCGCCGATGCTGGCCAGCTCCGCGCCGACGCCCGCGCGCTGCAGCACCTGGCACACGCCCACCGACGGGTTGGCCTTGATGGAGAAATAGAACTCGGTGTCCGCGCCCAGCGCGTCACGCAGCGCGCGCACCTGCTGGCGAACGACGTCGCCGCGATACAGGAAATACGGTGTGCCCACGCGCTGCGCGAGGGCGCTGACGGTGTGCCCTTCCACCGTCAGCTCGCCGCTGCTCACGTCACCCAGCCGCTCAAGCAGCGGCGTCGCGCGGTCACTTCGTGCTGGCGTACTCATTGCGCAGGTGGCTCCGGTCAATCTTGCCGTTGGGGTTCTTGGGGACTTCCGCGAGGAAGTGGAATTCCTGCGGCACGAGGTGCGCCGGCGCGACCTTCGCGATGGCGGTGCGCAGGTCGGCCGACGTCGCCGTCACGCCGGGTTTGAGCGAGCACACGATGACGATGCGCTGGCCCAGCATGTCGTCCTTCTTGCCGAACGCCGCGCACTCGTGAACGAGGCCGGTGCCGTGCACGAGCTCTTCCAGCTCGAGCGGGCTGACGCGGTAACCCTGCGTCTTGATCTGCTCGTCGCGGCGGCCCTCGTAATAGAGGAAGCCGTTCGCGTCGCGGCGCACGAGGTCGCCTGAGTACACAACCATGTCGCGCCCCATCGTCTCGGGCGGCGCGAAGGGGTTCGGCTTGTAGACCGCGTTGGTCTTGTCGGGGTCGCCCCAGTAGCCGAGCGCCACCGTCGGGCCGCGGTGAATCAGCTCGCCCACTTCATCGGCCGCCGTCTCGGTGCCGTCGGGGCGCACCACCCAGATGTCCGTGTTGGGGATGGCCTTGCCGATGCACGACGAGCCGCGCGCCACCTCGGCCGGGTCGAGGAACGTCGACCGGAACGCTTCGGTGAGCCCGTACATGAGGAAGATCTTCGTGTGCACCAGCACCGCGCGCAGCTCTTCGAGGTGCGGGCCGGGAATCATGCCGCCGGTGTTCGAGATGTAGCGCAGCTTCGTCAGCGGCTCGCGCGTCAGGCTCTTGCGGTTCTGCAGCAGCAGCGCCCACACGCCGGGCACACCCGCGAGGCCGGTGATGTCGTGCGCGCGCAGGCTCTTGAGGATCTCGCCCGGCAGCAGCGAGCGCTGCACCACCAGCGTGCCGCCGACGCGCAGCATGCAGGTGAACTGGTTCATGCCGACGTCGAAGTTCAGCGGCAGCACCGACAGCACGCGGTCTTCCGACGTGTTCTCGAGGTACGTCGAGACGATCTGCGCGCCCACCACGATGTTGTGGTGCGTGAGCATGATGCCCTTGGGCATGCCCGTCGAACCCGACGTGTAGATGATGGTGCCGAGGTCTTCTTCCTTCGCCACCGTCACCGCGGGCGCTTCAGCGCCCTTCTCCAGCACAGGCTCGAGCCGCAGCGTCTTGCCCGCGTTGGGCGCCACGTCGCAGCCGTCGCCACGCACGAACGCGAAGTCGTACGCCGGCACCGCTTCGTCGCGCAGAAACGCGGCTTCACCGATGAGCGCGCGCACCTGGCAGTTGCGCATGATGTGGCTGACCTGCGCCGACTTCAGCGCGGGGTTCAGGTTCACGTACACGCCGCCGGCGTGCACCACGGCCGTCATCGACAGCAGCGCTTCCCAGCTCTTCTCGAGCCAGATGCCGACGCGGTCGCCGCGCTTGAGGCCGGCGTCGAGCAGGCCCTGCGCGAGGCGCGCCGATTCCTGCCGCAGCTGCGCGTAGGTCCAGCGCTTCGCGCCGTCGATGACCGCCACCTTCTCGGGGTTGCGGGCCGCGGCGTTCTCCAGCAGGTGAAACAGCGTCCACTCAGCGTGCGCCATGTGCCCCTCAGCCCAGCTTGGAAACGACGAGGCCCGCGATGCTGTCGAGCGACCGGAAGTTGGTCTCGTCGACCTCCTCAGGCTCGATCTCCACGCCGTAGCGCTCGGCGATGAAGGCGATGAGCTCCACCGTCTGCAGCGACGCGAGGTGGCCGCCTTCAATCAACGGCGTGTCGTCGGCGAGCGCGACCTCCTGGCCCAGAATCTCTTTGATGATGTGCTCGCGGAGCACGGGAATCACTTCAGCCTTCGTCGCCATTTCGTCGTTCCCCTCACTTCAGATGACTGCGCCGTGGCTCTGCTCGGCGTCGCCGAACTGCACGTTCCACGGACCTTCCAACAGACCCTTGCGCAGCGCCTCGTCGTCGGTCGGCGACGGCCGCGCGTAGATGACCGACCGGTGTTCGCGCTGCATGAAGCCCAGCGACGTCAGCGCTGACTCCACGGCGGTCGCGCCCACCAGCACCGGCGCATAGAGCACGTGCGCGCCGCTCGCCCTCGCCGCGCGCACCGCGCCGACCAGCAGCGACTGGTACGTCTGCGCGCTCGCGCCATCGGGCGCACACAGCTCCAGCACCCACCCCGTCGAGCCCGACGACGCCACCACGGTGTACGCGTCCAACGCGCCGCGGTCGTCGAGCAACGCGAACACCCGCGCGTGGTGCTGCAGCGACTGCGGGCCGTAGCGCCAGCGGTAGTACGCGAGGTCTCGGTAGACGCTCGCGCCAGCGCGACCACAGTGCACGTCGGCGAAGCGGTCGAACCGATCGTCGAAGCGCACCTCGGTCACCTCACGCAGCCCACGCGGGCGGCGCGCGCGGTCGACGACGCGCAGCAGCGGTCGCGCCGAAGCCAGCGCCAGGTCAGGCACGCGGTCAGCCCACGCGCGGCGACCCTTCAACATGCGCAGGTCGAGCGGCTTGGCCCAGCGCGCGAGCTCGCCCACCGACTTGGCCTTCATCAACCCCAGCAGCGCCTTGGTGGCGGCCATGTCGTCGATGCTGACCTGCCGCGGGAAGCGCTTGAATGCCTCGCGCATCAACGTCACGCCGTGAAAGCCCGCCGCGGGGTCGACCATGAAATCGGCCGTCGTCGCCGCGAAGAAGCGCTGACCGTTGACGCGGTAGGGCAGCGGCAGCGCCGCGATGAAGCCCAGCAGCTTCGCGTCGTCTTCGCGCCGCAGCACCCACGCGCCGGTCTCTTCGGGCGCAAGATTGCGCGTTCGCGAAAACACCTCACGCGCCTCGAAGGCCTTGCGCGCGATGTCCCCGAACGTCGTCTCGTACAGCGACGAGACACCCGCCCGATGCTCGGGCGCGTATGGAAGAACAACCACCTTCCCCATGGCGGGCTCGCGCATGACACGAGCCGTCACACAGCTCAAGCCACGTTTGGGGCAAACAGCCCCGGCCACGCACGCGCGACGTGGTCGGTGACGGTCTGGATGGCGCCGCCCGTCGTAAAGATGTGATTCGTGTGCTGCAGCCTGACGTGCTTCACGTTGGCGCGCGGGGCCTGGCCCAGCAGCTTGTTGTGAATGCGGTCAAAGAAGACCTCGCGCAGCTTGCCGTCGGCGGTGATGACGAGCGCCGGCCGCCGCGCTTCGACCCAGCGCTGCCACGCTGACGCGAGCGGCAGGTTGGTGACCGACGGCAGCTCCGAGCGCGACAACACGAAGTCGAGGATGGCCTTCTTGGGCAGCGGCACGTAGCGCGCGTAGCGGTTCTCGTGCGTGAGTAGCCGCATCCACCCCCAGTACGAGAAGAGCTTGCTGCGCACTTTGTCTTCGAACGGCAAGCGATTCGTCAGCAGCTCCGTCAACGGAGAAGCCGGCAGGCGGGCCTTCAGCTTCGCGCGCAGCGAGTGGCGCGGCGCCTCGCCTTCGGTGGCCTTGGGCTCGGTGACGTACAGCTCGGGCTCGAACATGACGAGGCCGCGCACCCGGTCGGGCAAGACGTCGCCGGTGAAGAGCGCGTTGACCGCGCCGCCACACAGCCCTGCCATCACCACGCCGTCGAGGCCCTCGCGCTCGCAGAGCTGCTTGACGAGTTGTGACGTCACAGCGGTGTACGCGCCACCGGTGACGAACGGGAAGAACTCGAGCGTCTTCGGCAACAGCGCGCCCGGCGCGTCGCCGAGGCCCGGCAGATCGTAGCGGAAGCTGGGCACGCCCTGCTTCGCCATCGCGTCGCACACGAACGTCGCGAGGCCGCCGTGGCCGTCGCGCGGCACGTAGCCGAAGTTGACGAAGAGCAGCCCCACCTTGCCGCCGCTCGACGCGTGGTGCGTGCCCACGCAGCGACCGCCGGGGAGGTCGACGACGTGGAGAGAGCGCGCGCCGTGCTTCGCGTCGACGGGAACCGGCACTGCCGCGCGCTTCGCGTCGGTGGCGAGCCACGCGTCGCTCCAGATGAAGAGGCGCTCCAGCGTCAGGCCAAAGAGCTCGTCGAGGTCGGCCACCAGGTTCTGGCTCTGCAACCAGAAGGCGGGCTTGGGCACGCGCGCCGACGCGTAGAAGTCGCGGTTGGGCAGGCGGTCTGCGGTGCGGCCGTCGAGGAAGACCAGCAGGTACTCGCCGCCGAGGTTCTCGGGCACCGACGCGGTGAAGGCGTCAGCGCTGGCGAAGAGCGGCTTCGTCCACGGGTAGCCTTCGACTTCGACGGTGGCGCCGGCGTCGAACTCGCGCACGTAGTCGTCGCGCGTCTTCCGCTCGCCGGGGAACTCCATGTAGTCGGCCGCCAGCTTGCGGCGCAGCATGTCCATCAACATGGGCTTGCCGCCGACCGGCGGGTCCCACGCGATGAAGGCGTCGCACTCGCGCGCATCGAACACGCGCTTGCCCAGGAGCGCACCGAGCCGCAGGCCGAGCACCACCACGCGACCGCTACCGCGGGCCTTCGCGTGCGCGACGACGGCGCGGAGGTCGGCGAGCCACGCGTCGAAGGTCTGCTGCCGGAAGTCGCCGGTGCTCTCACCGACGCCGCGGTAGTCGAAGCGGAAGACGTCGTAGCCGTTGGCCACCAGCACGCGCGCCCAGCGGGCCCACGTGAGGTAGCCGTGCGTGCGCTCGAGCGTCATCGGCCCGGCCAGGACCACCGTCGCGCGAGACCCAGCGCAGGCGTGGTGCACGACGGCCACCGCGTCGTCACCCACAGGAAGAAAGAACGGCGTCTCGTCGCCTTGCAGTGCGTCCCCCGGCGCCCAGCGTTTCATCGACGCTCCTTCTTGAGATGACGGCGGGCGTGGTTGACGAAATCCCACGCGGTGGTGCGCAGCGAGCCCGCTTCTTCACGCACGCCGCGGAAGTAGTCGAGGCCGTAGCTCAACGTGACGCCCGCCAGCGCCAGCTTCTCGAAGGCCGGGTGCAGCGCGCGGCGCTCATCGAGGGCCTGCGCCGCTTTGTACGCGGCCTCGGCGAGGGCATCTCCGACGGCGGGCGCCGACGCGCTCAACATCAAGAGCCCGCGCGAGACGGGGTTGACGAGGAAGATGAAGTGCCACGGGTCGGCGTCGACGACGTCGGGGTGCTTCTTGTGGATGCGCGAGTCGTAGACGCCGTAGTTGAAGTTGCTGCGCCGCCACTTCGCGAGGTCGGTGTGGTCGCTGCGGTTGGTGGTGACGGCGTCGTACGCGAAGTACAGCTTGGCGCCGGCCTTCTGCATGCGCACGCCGAGCTCGCGGTCTTCCGAGCGGTCGAGGCTGCGGTCGAAGCCGCCCAGCTTTTCGTACACGTCGCGGCGGAACGACACGTTGCCGGTGCACACCATGACGCCGCGCACGTCGGTGGGGTGCGTGCGGTAGCGGGCGACGAAGCGCGCCAGCTGCTGCGCGTGAAAGCGCTCGAAGAGCGGCTTGTCGGTGAGCGAGTCGTCCCACGCGATGTGGCCCAGCACCAGCGTGTGACCGAGCGCGTGCTTCTCGACGTGCTTCTCGAGGAAATCGGGCGGCACCAGCATGTCGTCGTCGGTGACGACGATGATGTCGTGCTTCGCCTGGCGGATGCCCGCGTCACGCGCGGCGGCGGCGCCGGCGTTCTTCTGCGTGATGACGCGCAGCGGGTACAGGTCTTTGCGCTGCGAGAGCACCGGCTCGACCGGCACCTTCGAGCCGTCATCGACGACGATGACCTCGAAGCGATCGACGCCCAGCGTCTGGCGCCCGAGCGCGTCGAGCAGCTCCTGCAACAGCGGGAGGCGGTTGAACGTCGAGACGACGACGCTGACATTGAATGACATCACAGGCCTCTGTATGCCGAGACGCGTACGCTGCCAGTCGGGGAAAGCATGAGCTCACTTTCGAGATTCGTCACGTCAGTCCGGGCCGACTTCGGCTCGCTCCAGCGATACCGCGCGAAGTACCACAATGAAGTGGTGCCGCTCTCGCGCCTTCCGGCCGCTCTCGTCAAGAAGATCGGTCTGCAGATGATGGTAGCGACGCGGACGATGCGTTTGCTCGAAGAGCTGCACGTGCCGCTCGGCGGGCAGATCGCCAGCCGCGTCATCCGCCACCTGTATGGGGCAGAAATCCACTGGAAGACGCAGGTCGGCGACGGCGTGTCCATCGTGCATGGCACGGGGCTGGTGCTGAGCCACCGCGCGAAGGTCGGGCCGGGCTGCATCTTGTTCCAGAACGTCACGCTCGGAGAGGGCCGCGACCCGGACACCGGCGAGAGCGGCGCGCCGACGCTGGGCCGCGACGTACACGTGGGCCCGGGCGCGACGTTGTTGGGGCCGATTACCGTCGGTGACGGCACGAAGATCATGGCCGGCGCGGTGCTGACGCGCTCGGTGCCGCCCTACTCGCTCGTGAAGCCCGCCGAAGCCGAGGTCTCGTCGCGCAAGACGGACAAGTGAGCACTTGAGGCGTTCTGCCCCGCGCTACCGACTGAGGCGCCGCACCCAGTAGCTCTCGGCGCCGTCCTTCGTCGTCAGCTTGAAGACGGCGACGTTGCCTGCAGGCAGCGGCACCGCGAACCGACCGCCGCCGTCGAGCGACACCGCTTTTCCATTCAACGTCAGCCGCGCGCCCAGCGGCGCCACGCCCACGGCCTTCGCGGAGCGCTCGCCGTCCTTCGGTGACGTCAGCACCAGCCGCGTCACCGAGTTGTCGAAGACGATGTCCATCTTGTTCATGCGGCCGCCCGTGGCCTCGACGCCGTTCACCGTCGGCACCGCAGACCAGAGGTAGCTGCCTTCAGCGAGCGCGCCTGATTCCACGACGGCCTTGCTCTCGTTGACGCGTCGGTCGACCAACGCCGTCTTCAGGTCACCGGCGGCGTACACGCGGAAGCGCCACGACTGCACCGCGTCTTTCGGCGGGAACGTGAAGGTCAGCGTCGGCACCGCGCCCTGGAAATAGACGGTGGCCTTGAGGCCCGTCTCGGCGACGGTGTCGGTCTTCGCTGAGACGGCGCCCGCGTGCTCGTCGCGCTCGAAGCGCACCTGTGAGACCTGCGCGTCACCGGCGCGTCGCCAGTAGAGCGCGCCCTTCACCGGCGCCGGCACCACCAGCGTGTCGCTCGCCTGCGCGGCGATGAAGACGTTGTCGAACGCGGCGTCGGTGGCGACCTCGACCACGCCCGCGCCTTCAGACAGCTGCAGGCCCACGTCACCACCACGCGCCCAGTTGACGCGCGAGGTGCGCCCGTCGGGCAGCGTCAGCACCGGCGTGCCCTTCTTCGCCGCGTCGAGCGTGGCGCCGCGCTGCTGCGTGCTCTCGCCCGTCGTCAGCTGCTTCGTCGCGCCGCCCTGCACTGCGGTCTCGACACCGCCGCCGATGACCTCCACGCGCGGGCCGGTCTTCGTCGCCGTCACCAGCACCGTCGAGGCCTGCGTCGCCTTCAGCGTCAGCACCTTCTTGCCGTCGATGAGGACGCTCTCGCCCTCTTTCAAGAAGAGGCGCACGGTGCCTTCACGCAGCCCTGTCTTGAAGCGCGCGTCGCCCTTGAGCGGCTCGACGGTGCCCTTGGCGCCGCCTGAGAACTTCGCGCGCGTGCCGCCAGCTTCGACCGTGAGCTCGCCCGCGCGGTCGACGTTGAAGGTGCCGACCTCATCGAGCTCGCGGCCCGACACCGGCAGCTTCTGCGCAGCGCCCGCGCGGCCCTTCACCAGCACCGTGCCTCGCGGCGTCAGCTTCACCGTGGGCTTTACTTCGACGGGCGGCGGCGTCGGCGTGGGCACTTCGTCCATCGCCAGCACGCCCACGCCCACCACGAAGCGCTGACCGGCCTTGAGCGTCTGCTGCCCGCCGTCGATGACGTCGAGCTCCAGCGCGCCGAAGCCGACCTCGAAGGTGGTGCCACCGTCGACGGCCTGCAGCTTCACGCGGCCACCCGCAGAGGGGCGCGCGACGCCCAGCGCCGTCGTGTAGTCGCCGGCGTCGCTCTCGAGGAACACGAGCTCGCCCAGGTCGAGCGTCAGGTCACCGAGCGACTTGCCCACGCGGAAGCGCGAGTTCTCGAGCAACTCGACCTCGCGGCCGGCGCCCGAGAGCAACGCGTGGCCGTCGCCGCCGGTGGTGAGCACGTCGCCGTCGAACACAGGGCCCGGCTTCGCGGGTGAGGAAGCGCCGTCGCGGGTCAGCGTCACCGGGCCGCGGAGCTCGGACAGCGTGGCGACCGTCACCGGCGTGGGCTTGATGGCGATGGCCGCGTCGGGGGCGTCGGGCTCGGGGCACGCCGTCAGCGCCAGCAACAACAGCACCAGAAGGCCCCTCACCCCAACCCGCTCCCCGCTGTCGCAGGGAGAGGGAGTTTGAGACGTGCCCTTCATCGCGACACCTTGAGCAGCTCGCAGTGGAAGATGGCCTGCTCGCCGTCGCCCAACGTGACCTTCTTGGTCTGCGCCACGTGACCCGGCGCGCTGATGACGAACGTGTACTCACCCGCAGGCACCGTCAGCACGAAGCGGCCTTCGGGCGTCACCGCCACTTTCTGTTTGAGGCCGCGCACCACCACCGTCGCCTTGATGGCGTCGCCGCTGCGCGAGCGCACCAGGCCGCGCACCGTCGCCGGGCTGCCTTTGCCGAGCGGCTCGAGCGCGAAGTCCAGCGTGGCGACGCCTTCGGGCGGCACCTGCACCGCTTCTTCCGACGGGTTGAAGCCCTGCGCGTCGACGCGCACCTGCACCGGCCCGGGGCCCACCTTCGCGAACACGTACGCGCCGCTCGCGTCGGTGCGCGTTGATTGCTCGGCGACGTTCACCAGCGCGTCGGCCACCGGCTTGTTGTCCACCGCCGCGCGCACCACGCCCGACAAGCGGCCCGGGCCCGTCAACGCGACCAGCTGCACCTCGGTCACCGTCTCTTCGTTCGCGCGCACCGTCGCTGACGCGGTCGCCGCGCGGTGCCCAGGCAACGTCACCTTCACGCTGTGCGCACCGGGGTTCGGCGCCACGCGCAGCTCGCCCGCTTCGTCGACAGCGAGCGCCGCGCCGTCGTCGATGGCCACCTGCGCGCCGCGCGCCACCGCGCCGTCGGGCAGCGTCACGCGCACGCGCCACGTGCCGGGGTTGGTGGGGTCCTGGTCGGGGTCGATGGGCGTGCCCGCTTCACGCGGCGTCCCGAGCGTCACGCGCAGGCCCAGCGCGAAGCGAAACGTGAAGCCGCCATACGCTTGCGAGTTCTCGATGAGCCCCGAGACGTCGCCGCCGAGCCACCAGCCCGTCGGCCCCACGTCGAAGAGGCGCACGCCCAACCACAACCGCGGCTCGAGCGTGAAGACGCGCCCATCGCCGCCGACGGGCAACAACGCGGTGACGTTCAGCGCGCCGTCGAAGCGGTCCTTGGTGAAGCCGATGCCGAAGCGCCCCGTCGGGCCGTGCGTCGAGAGCAACCGGAGCACCGGCATCGCCGACGGGAAGTAGATGGTCGGCGCCAGCGACACGCCGTAGCCGAAGGCGCCGCCGACGGTGAAGCCACCCTTCGTCGACCACCGGAACGCCACCGCCGCGCGCCCCGCCCAGCGGTTGGCGTTGAAGCGCCCCTCGCGGCCGGTCGCGGTGAACGCGTCACCCGAGCCGTCAAGCTCCACGCCGAGGAAGCGCCAGAAGTACCAGTTGGCGTCGAGCCGGAAATAGAACGGTGAGACGCCCACCAGCTCGGACGGCCGCAGCTGGCCCAGCCCGGTGTCACGCGCGAACTCGGTGTCGCGCGCGCTGGCGCCACCCGAGAGCTGCACGCCAGCGGTCGGAGGCACGAAGGGCGCGTCGTCTGCCCATGCAACGCCGGCCACCAGGCCCAGCAGGAAAACGGCGTGCAAGGCGCGACGCATCGAGGGCGCCAACGGTACCACTTCCCTCACCTACGTCTTCAGGAACGAACGTCAGCAGCCGCTATGCTGCGTGCCACGCATGGCCAAGCAGACTCGACGGCAGTTTCTCCGGGTGACGGCAATGGGGACCGCGGGGTTGGTGTTGGGCTGTGGGGACCCACGCGTGGTGGGCACGCCGGGCGAAGACGGCGGCGTCATCGACTTGCCCGACGGTGGGCAGATGCTGGCCGACGGCGGCGTGCTGCCGACCAAAGACGCGGGCGTCGACGCAGGCCAGCCGCTGCCGCCTGATGAACCTGAAGCGACGACCGAGGCCTTCGGCTTTGCGCTGGGCGTGGCGAGCGGCGACGTCGAGGCCACGCGCGCGGTGCTGTGGACACGGTACGTCGGCACGCACGCGCTGCGGCTGCGCGTGTGGCGCATGGAAGCCGACGTCTACGCCGAGCGCGTCGCCGACACGCTGGTACAGCCGGGTGACGGCGGCTTCGTGCACCTCGACGTCGACGGGCTGACGCCGGGCACGCGGTACCGCTACGCCTTCTTCGAAGAAGACACGACGGGTGCGTTGGTGGCGCGCTCGACCATCGGGCGGTTCCGCGCGGCGTTCGCGGCCGGTACGCGCGCGCCGCTCACGTTCGGCGCGAGCAGCTGCACCAAGCAGGGCACCACGCCGTCGCCCCTCTTGCGCGCCGGCGAGCGCGACGACCTCGACCTGCACCTGCTGCTCGGCGACAGCAGCTACAACGACAACAAAGACACGCTCAGCGAGTACCGCACGCAGTGGGCCGCCAACCTCGGCGGGCCCGAGTACCGCACGCTGCGCGCGTCGACGAGCGTGCTGGCCACGTGGGACGACCACGAGGTCACCAACGATTTCAACCCCGAGACCATCGACGCCGCGCACCTCGCGGTCGCGACGAAGACGTACTTCGAAGCGATGCCGCTGCGGCGCGACGCGGTGAACCCCGACCGCCTGTGGAAGTCCGTGCGCTGGGGCGAGACCGCCGAGTTCTTCGTGCTCGATTCACGCAGCGAGCGGAAGCCGTCGACGCGCTTCAACGGGCAAGAGCAAATCTACCTCTCGCGCGCGCAGCTCGACTGGCTCAAGGGCGCGCTCAAGGCCAGCACCGCCGTGTTCAAGGTCATCTTGAACTCGGTGCCCATCACCGACTTTGGCTTCTCGGCTTTCACGGGCGACTCGTGGCTCTCGTACCGCGATCAACGCACCGAATTGCTCGGGCACATCGACGACGAGAACATCCAGGGCGTGCTGTGGATTTCGGGCGACCACCACTTCGCCAGCGTGGGCTGGGTCTCGGCGAGCGGTCGCGGCGCGGGCGCGCTCGAGGTGCTCGCAGGGCCCGGCGCCAACAGCGCGAACCCTGCGTGGAGGCTCTTGCAGCCGCCGCGCTGGCCGTACGCCACCGGAACCAACAACTACGTCACGGTGCAGCTCGAGCCCGTCTCGCGCGAGGTGCGCGTGGCGTTCCACGACGGCGCGGGCATGGAGCTCTTCGCGCAGACCTTCACGCGCTGAGCTCGCGCCACAGCGCCACGCGCCGCGCGAAGCCGTTGGCCTCGAACCACGAGAGGTCTGCGGGCTGCCCGGCGAGCGCTGACGACGCCAGCGCCAGCTGCTGCCGCGAGACGAAGTTCTCTCTGGGCAGCTTGGCGAGCGCGCGCGCCACGAGCTCGACGCCCTGCTTCGTCTGGCCGCCCCACTTCAGCGTCAGCGCGTAGTGCGCGAACACCTCGCCGGGGTCGAGCTCTTCGGTCCACGCGAGGCTGCGCTCTTCGAAGACCTCGATGGCGGCGAGCAGGTCGTTCCGCGCCTTCGTCACCTCGAGCGCGTCGCCGCCGCGCTTGTAGCGGAGCAGCCGCACGCGGCCCTGCAGCGCGCGCGCCCAGGCCACCAACATGTCCCAGCCGTTGCTCTCGGCGGCGCGGCGCGCGGTAGCGACGTACGCTTCGGCTTCGTTCAAGCGGCCGCGCGTCAGCTCTGCAGAAGCGAGCAACAACGGCGCTTCCGCGAGGCCCGCGTGGTTGCCCACCAGCACCGAGAGCCGCTGGGAGGTGGCGGCGGTGCTGAAGGCGAGGTCGGCTTCGCCGAGCTCCACCAGCACCAGCGTGAGGTTGTGCAGCGTGATGGCCTCGCGGCGAAGCCAGCCGGTGCTGCGGGCGAGCTCCAACGAGCGCTCGAAGCCGCGGCGCGCGTCACGCAGCTCGCCGAGGCCGTAGTGCACGATGGACCGCGCGTTCCACCCCAGACAGAGGTCGCGCAGCTTGCCGGCGCGCTCGGCCAGCGCGAGGTGCTCTTCGGTCAGCGCGCGCGCACGCGTGAAGTCGCCGAGGCTGGAGGTCGCCACCTCTTCGGCGCGCACGAAGGCGATGGCGTCTTCGTCGGCGGCGAGGACGGCGGGCGGCACCTGCGTGCGCACCAGCGTGCACGCGCGCATGGCGTCGGGCGCGCGCCCGAGGATTTCACAGAGGAACCAGGACCACGCGCGCGCCCAGCGGATCCACAGATGTGGCACCGACGCGCCCTTGAGCCGCGACAGCCTCTTCTCCAGCGCCGTAAACGCGGCCTGCGTCTCGTCCTTCTTCACGAGGTACGAGACGCACTCGGCGCGCACCAGCTCGAGCGCGGTGAAGGCCTCTTCGGGCGTCAACGTTTCCCAGTGGTCGAGCGGGCCGCGCGTCTGGGCCTTCAGCACGCGACCGACTGCCGAGTCAGGCGACGCTTCGCGCGAGATGGACGCCGTGCGACCCGCGCTCTGCACCACCACGATGGCCTCGTCGGGGAAACCGAGGAACAGCTTCATCTCAGCCACGCGACGCAGCAGCACGAGCCGCCGCACGCCGCTGGCGTTGCGCAGCGCCTGCTCGAGCCGCGCGATGGCATCGGGGCGGCCCGCGCGCGTGAGCGCCGACGCTTCGTACCAGTACGAGCTGGTCAACCCGTCGAGCGCAGGCGTGGCCAGCGGCACCAGGAGGTCGGCGACGCGCGCGAAGTCGGGCGTGGGCGTCGCTTCGAGCGCGTGCACCGCCCACGCGCCGGCCGCCAGCCGCACGCCGAGCGCCTGGGTCTGCGGCAACACGTCGGCGAGCGACGGCGTCATGCGCGGGTCGGTGAAGCGCAGCAGCTCCAGCGCGCCTTCATGGGTGCGCGTCACCACGCCCGTGTCGACGAGCGACGCGAGCGTCTCAGGCAGCGCGGGGTCGACGGCCGCGAGCGCGCGCGTCGGGCCCACGCCGCCCAGCACCGCGAGCGTGGCGCAAGCGCGAGTGACGCCGTCACCGTGCAGCTTGATGCGGTGCAGGCGCAGCCCGTCGTGCGTGCGCGGCAACGTCGAGAGGTCGAGCTCGGCGCTCGCGCGCGTGACGTCGTGCAGGCCCAGCGCGAGGCCCGGGTTGTCGTGAGCCGCCTCGGCCAGGAACGCCGCGCGCGACGCGTCGGCGCCGGCCTGGGTCAGCAGCTCCACCACACGCGCGCGTGGCGGTGTGGGCAGCGCCACCGATTGCCACCGCGCGTCGAGCAGCCACGCCGCGCGCCGCGCACGAAACGCGGGCGTGAAGCGCACCTCGTCGCTGTCGTGCGAGACGAGCAACACCAGCGGCAGCGGCTCTTCGCGCTGCGAGAGGAACTCGAGGAAGGCCGCGCCGTCGTCGTCGACGAGGTGCGCGTCGTCGATGGCCAGCACCAACCCCTCTCTCGCGCGCGACGAGACCCAGCGCGCCAGCTCGAGGAACGCGCCTTCGCGACGCGAGTCTTCGTCCAGCTTCGCGGTGCGGAACTCGGCGCGGCGAATGCCAAGGAGCGAAGCCAGCAGCTCGGCGGCGTGCGTGGCGCGCTCGTCTTCGAGTTCCGTCAGCAGCGGCGACGCGCGCAGCGCCCGCCAGGCGGCGTCGTCATCGACGCTGGTCGGAAGGAAGGTCTTGAGCAGCTCCGCGGTGAGCCGCCCGCGCCCCAGGGACACACGGAGCCCCGCCTCGAGCGAGGACAAGAGGTACGAGCGCCCGACGCCTTCCGGCGCTGAGAGCAACACCCTCTGCACTTCGTTTCGCCCCCGAGCGGCGTCGATGTGCGGCTGAAGCAACGTGGCCGAAGCCATGAGTGCGCGGCAGCGTAGCAATCACACGGCGACACGGCAGCGCGGCGTGGGAATCCGAGTCGCTCGTTTGTTTCTCACTCACGCAGCCATTGCGCGTAGCGCGCGCGGAGTCGCTCCAGCGCGGCGCCGTCGTAGCGGTGCACGTGAAGACTGCCGCACACCGTGACCTCCGCGGGCTGGCCAAAGGTGGCTTGCAACACGGCCGGGTCGAAGCCGTCAGCGATGACGAGCCCGGTCTGCTCGATGGGCCCGAACCAATCGAGCGACATGATCCACCGCTGCACGGAGTTGAGATCGGGCTGCACCTGCGCCGCGCGGAGCGTGCTGGAGAAGAGCACCAGCGGCTTCGCGCGCCAGTAGTCGGCGATGACGACCGGCGCGCCGATGCGTGTCGCGAGCGCTTCGACGCACTGGACCTCCGCGGGTACTGGCGAGGCGATGCGCGACGTCGGCGCGACCCACGACGCCGGGCGGACAGTGGCGACGACGACCACGAGCGCGAACGCGGCAGCGACGGCGAGGCCGTGACGGTGCTGCAGCGTCCACACGCTGAGCGCCAGCGCCGCGGCCAGCACGGGCCACAGCACGTAGCGACCCCAGCCCGCGTCGGCGACGTTGCCGCTCGCCACCACGCCGCCCAGCATGCCGAGCCCGCAGAGCACCCACGCGATGAAGAGCGGGTGCAGGCGGCGACGACTGACGAGCACCACCGAGAGAGGAACCGCCGCGGCGCACACCCACGTCAGCGGAGGCCAGGCCGCGAGGTCACGCGCCATCACGGCCAGCGTCGTCAGAAGCCGCTCGAGGTGCACCGACTGCACGCGGCCCTCGGGGTGACTGCTGAGCAAGCGCGCGGCCTGACCGCTCAGCACCGCGACGAGCATTGCGACCAGCGAGAACCAGCGCACGCGCAGCGGTGCGCGCGTCTTCCACGCCCACGCGGCGACGAGCGCCCCTGAGACGGAGACGCCCGCGACCAGCAGTCCGTCAGAGGCGCTGCCGGCCGCGAGGAGCACCAACGAGGTGACGAGCGCGACGCGCGAACCGGTGCGGAGGAAGTGCGTGGCCGCTGCGCCGAGGAAGAGCAACACCACCGCGGCACCGGTGTGGTGCACGGGTGTCACGAGCAGGTGCAGCGGCACGGCGCCATCGAGGCCGAGCAGCGTGAGCAACGCGATGACACACGGGCCCAGCCACGCCAGCGCACGGTCGACTTCACGCAACGCGAGCCACGCGCCGAGGGCGAGCGCCGAGAGCTGGAAGAGCGCAGCCCACGCCACGCCACGGAACGGGTCCGCCGTGATGGCGCGCGCCGCCAACGCGAAGAGGCCGTCGGGGAAGAAGTACGGCGCCGGCGCTAGGTACCACGCATGCCAGTAGCGTCCGCCGCGGACGAGGACGTCTTCCACCAGCGTCTGGAGGTAGATGACGTCAGACGCGCTGTAGCTCATCGGCGTGCGGTCGGTCGCCACGCGCGCCCACCACTCGGCGAGCGTCACGAGGAGCAACAACGCGACGGCAACGGTGCGCGTGTGGCGAGGCGGCGACATCAACGCGCGCTTCAACCACGACCGGCGCGCGCCCGCAGCCACGATGAGGTCGGTCGGTGCGACGGCGTGTGGCGGCGGCGCCTCGACGGAGTGACGCGCGGCGGGAACGGGCGAGCCAGATGACGAGCAACAGCGCGACGGCGTGTGGCGGCCGCGCCATTGACTGAGCGACGTGCGGCGGGAATGAGCGAGCGAGACGACGAGCAACAGCGCGACGGCGACGGCGTGTGGTGGCCGCGCCATCGACGGAGCGACGTGCGGCGGGAACGGGCGGGCGAGTCGACGAGCAACAACGCGACGGAGACTGTGCGCACGTGCGTGGCGGCCGCTCCCTCGACGGGGCGACGTGCGGCGGGAACGGGCGAGCGAGACGACGAGCAACAGCGCGACGGCGACGGTGCGCCTGTGGCGAGGCGGCGACATCAACGGGCGCTTCGGCGGCCACAACAGTCGGCTGACGCGATCGCGTGCGTAGCGGCGGAGCGGCCGTGGAGAGGTCGCGCAAGAGAACAGCGCTCGAAGGGAATGGGGCGGGCGGTCCACGAGCGACGGAGCGCGGGCCGCGCGGCTCCTCGCCTTCGGACAACGCGTACACGAGGTCACTCGCGCTTCGGGCGAGGTCGGGGAGGCCGCGCCCTTTCGCGGCTCGTAGCGGTTGCTGACCACGGTGGTCAGCATCTCGTACGACCTCCGAAAAGGGTCCCGCCCCGGCAGCCCGGCGAGCGGCGACGTCGCGTTGGCTCCGGAGATGACGTGTCGGCACAGCCAGCTCGTGTCGGGCTCGACGGTGGACACCCGCTCGACCGGCCCCAATCACGGCCTCGCTCGGAAACGGCACCGACCAACGACGAGAGCGGACGAATCAGCGCCCGTCGTCGCTCAGTCGGAACGGCAGCGAGCAACGAGGATGATCGGTGTGAACTCGTTCCTCACGAGATCGAGCATCACGGCATCGAGCGAACAGTGACGAGGGAGCGAATCAACGCACCGGCCGTGCGCGGTCCTCTTTCGAGTGCCCCGCGTCGCTCAGGCGGAACGTCACCTCGACGAGCGAACGAATCAGCGCACCGGGCGCGCGCGGTGCCGCGGAGGAGGCGGCGCAGGGAAGACGACCGGCGACGGCGCCAGTGAGAGCGCCGCGTCGAGCAGACCGAACATCGCGGGGATCAGCCCCACGTCGACCTCCATGTGCACGCCGGTGTCGACACAGGCACCACACGGCGCCGAGGTCATCGGCACTGGCACAGGGACCGGTGCCGGGTGCTGCGTCGTCGCGACCTGCGTCTCGACGACCGCCGGTGCAGGCGCCCACTCGTCGGCGCTGCCGACCGCGCCGCCCGCCGCCCCGTTGCCACCACCACCGTAGGCGCTCGGGTACTCCGACCACGTCGTCGTCGCGGCGCCACTGACCTGCACGCTGCCTTCAGGAGGGCACGGCGCCGCACCGCCGGTGCCGCTGCCCACACCGACGACGCCACCCGCGCACGTGCCCGTCGCGCAACCGCCCGCGGCGATGGCGTCGCCGTACGAGCCCCAGGCTTCTGCTTCGGCGACGAGCGCGTCGGCGGCGACATCGACGCGCGCGTTGAGCGCGTCGTCACAACGACCCGACGTGCACGGCGCGCGCACCGCAGCGCTGCCATCGACTGCGCACGGCGCCCCACCACACGGCGCACCCGTCGCGGCGGGAGCCGCCGCCGCGACGCCACCGCCAAGGTCCGTCGGAAACTGCGTCGCGCTCTGCTCCGAAGCGGCGAGGCTGCCACCAAACGCGAACACCTCGTCGTCGGCAGCGCAGGCGCCGCCCGCGCACGGCGAGCCAGTGAAGACGGGCGGCGCGGCAGCAACCCCACCACCGACCTCAAACGTCGCACCACTCGCGCACCGTGCTCCGCCGCACGACGAGTCGGCCACGCCAGGCGCGGCGGCCGCGTCGTTCAAAGCGCAGGAGCCGCCGACACACGGCGAGTCGTTGGAGACGGGCCTAGCGGCCGCAACGCCACCACCAACCTCCATCGCCGACTGAGCCGTCGAACCAACAACGTCGTCCGCAGCGCAGGGCACGCCCGCGCACAGCGACGCGGTCACAGCAGGCGCCGCGGCGACAACTCCGCCACCGAGTTCCACGCCAACCTCAGCCGACGCGCACGCAGCGCCGTCGCATGACGAACCGCCCCTGAGTTCCTGTGACCCGCAAGCGGCGCCACCGCACGCGACCGACGGAGGCTGCGGAACG